>NZ_CP039965.1:353125-706250 GCF_005234135.1 Pseudorhodobacter turbinis | reverse complement strand
CGAGTTCTTTGAAGGCGGCGCATTGGTGCCAGCCGGCGAAGTGTTCGGTGCGGTCGAATCGGGCACAATCCAAGCCGGTGGTGACTGGCCCGGTTATTGGGCTGGCCGCAACTCGGCATTCTCGCCTTTGGCCACGACGGCATCGCTTTTCAACGCGGTGGATTACGTGAACTGGATCCAGCAGTGGGGCGGCGCCGAGATCTATAATGAGATCTATGGCAAGTTTGGCATGGTCTATTTGCCTTACGGCGTGACCAACAACGAATCTGGTTTCCGGACCAACAAAAAGATCGAAACGCTGGATGACCTGCAAGGCATGCGTCTGCGTCTTTCGGGCTTGGAGCAGGGTCGTCTGTTGGAAGAGCTTGGCGGTAGCCAGGTTTCCATGGCCGGTGGCGAGATCTATCAATCGCTGGAACGTGGCGTGATTGATGGCGCTGAGTTCTCCACCCCCAACGTCGACTTCTCGGGCGGTTTTCAGCAGGTTACCAAATTCTGGGCGACCCCCGGTTGGCACCAGTCGGCGTCGGTCTTTGGTGTGATGATCAACAAAGATTCTTGGGATGCGCTGAAGCCTGAAACCCGTGAGATGCTGCAAGTTGCGGCGGATGCGAACCTGATCTGGTCGCTTGCCTTCACGGAAAAGCGCGCGACCGAAGCTTACCAGCAGTTCAAAGACGCGGGGATCGAGATCACCCGCTATGACGACGCGACGCTGGAAAAGATTCAGGTAATGGCCAATGGCGTTATTGAAACAACCGCCTGCGAAAATCCTGACAGCGCGATGGTTTACCTGAGCATGATGGAATACTTGGGCGACTATGCCAAATGGCGCGATGCCTCTGCACCGTTCAACCTTGGCCGTACGCCAAATGGTCCGGATATTGAAAAACTGCGCGCTTGTGCTGCGCAATAAGCACTGACTAAAATGCAATTTAAAAGGCCCGCCACGTGCGGGCCTTTTTGCATCTGGGCTTCGGGGACAGGCGGGCGAGCATGTGTTCCGTCTAGTGCAATGATATTGTTACATTATTATGTTTACCTCATGAATGCTTGAATTAGTTGGTTCGGAGCGGCACAGTGCCTATACCACCATGGGAGAAACAAAATGACACATAAGCTTTATCTTGGCGCCACCGCGATTGCGCTTGCGCTGGCTGCCCCCGCAAATGCGGATACCTTGCGGTTGCTGACATGGGGTGGCTATGCCCCCGATGCCGTTATCGACCTCTTTGAGGCTGAGACAGGCCACACGGTTGAGGTGACCCTGTCCAACAATGAGGAAATGATCGCCAAGCTGCGCGCCACGGGCGGCGGCGGTTTCGATCTTGCGCAGCCAAGCCAAGACCGTATCGCAGGTCCCCAGCAGGAATTCGGCATCTATAAGCCGATTGATCTAAGCAAGGTCGACACCTCGCTTTTTATCGCTTCGATGCTGGAAGCGACCAAGGCCAACACCACCGTTGACGGTGAGATTTATGGCCTGCCCAACATCTGGGGCACGTCGGGGCTGATCGTCAATTCTGCGCAGGCGCCGGATGTGAAGGATTACACCGACCTTTGCGATGAATCGCTGATGGGCAAGGTGAGCTACCGTTTGAAGCGTCCAACCTTGATCGGCTTTGCCTTTGCGATGGGGATGGACCCCTTCGCCGCCTATGATGATGAGGCCGCCTATAAGGACATCCTCGATAAGGTTGAGGCCAAGCTGATTGAATGCAAACCTGTCGTGAAGGCCTATTGGGGCGGCGGCGACGAGCTGTTGAACCTTATGCGCTCGGGTGAGGCGGTTGCCTCTATGGCATGGGATACCGGCGGTTGGAAGCTGAACAACGACAACCCAGACATCAACTTCGTGGCCCCCGCATCGGGCGCTTTGGGTTGGGTTGATACCTTTGTCTTGCCAGCACAGGGCCGCGCGGATGATGCCGCCTATGCCTGGATCAACTTTGTGATGAAGCCTGAAATCGCCGCGATGGTGACCGAGGCTGCGGGCAATTTCACCGCCTCCCTCGGGGCGGATGAATTTGCCGATGAGAAGCTGAAGGCGCAATATCAATCCAGCTTCCCGGCCGAGGCGATTGACAATATTCGTTGGTATCCACCGGTTCCCGCCAATCTGGAACGGATCGAGGGCGAAGCGCTGGACCGTGTCCAAGCCGCGAAGTAAGTAACGCTTTATTGCTATCAGACGGCCCGATTTTTGATCGGGCCGTCTCTTCCAATTCAAAGGACATGCCATGACTGCCGATCTTACCCCCGATTTGGAATGCCGCGCGCTGACCCGGCATTTCGGTGATGTCGTTGCAGTGCAGGGGGTCGATTTCTCGGTTCCGGCGGGATCGTTCTTTTCCATACTTGGGCCGTCGGGCTGTGGTAAAACCACCATCATGCGGATGATCGCAGGGTTTCTGGAGCCCACCAGCGGCGATATCTTGATCAAGGGGCGTTCCGTCTTGGGTGTGCCGCCGAACAAGCGGCCGGTGAATATGGTGTTTCAGCATCTCGCGCTGTTCCCGATGATGAATGTTGCCGAAAACATCGGCTACGGGCTGCGCCGTCAAGGCGTCGCCAAGGTCGAGATTACCCGCCGCACGGGTGAGGTTCTGGAACGTATCAACCTGCCCGGCATCGGCACCCGCAAAGTCTCGGAGCTTTCGGGCGGACAGCGCCAGCGCGTGGCGATTGCCCGCTGCATGGTCTTGCAGCCGGATGTTTTGCTGCTGGATGAACCCTTGGGCGCGCTTGACCTCAAGCTGCGCGAAAAGATGAAGGTAGAGTTGAAGGCGCTTCAGGCAGAGTTTGACACGACCTTTGTCTATATTACCCATGATCAGGGGGAGGCGCTGGTGATGTCGGACGCTGTGGCGGTGATGAACGCCGGCCGGTTTGAACAGGTCGGTGCGGCGCGTGACCTTTATTACCGGCCTGAAACCGCCTTTGTCGCCGGTTTCGTCGGTGAGGCAAATCGTTGGCGCGGGCGCGTGGAAACCGTTGATGGCGCGCTGGCAGAGGTGCGCAGCGAAAGCGGTCTGTTGATCCGCACACAAGGCCAAAACCTTCGCCTCGGCGACAAGGTCGAGATATTCGTGCGGCCAGAGGCGATTGCCATCAACCTTGATGCAAAAACCGCCGCCGCAAATCCCAACCAGATGGCCGTAGAGGTTAGCGCCTTGCTGTTCAACGGCGCCAATAGCCGCGTTTTGGTGCGTGATCCGCAATCGGGCGCGGAAATCGATGTCGCCTTGCCGCAATCTGCCGAATATTCCAACCTCGCCAAAGGCGCGCAGGTTCATATCAGCTGGGGCCGCGAACAAGCGCTTTGCTTTGCGGATGCAACGCTATGAGCAGCAAACGCCTCGGGTTTTTCCTTTTGCTGGCACCTTTGGTGCTTTGGCTGGGGTTGCTTATCATCCTGCCACATATCGATATGGCCATTGTCTCCTTGCGCACCCGCGTTGCGCCGCGCGAATATGCGCCAAGCCTTGATAATTACGCCGCCTTTGTGACCGAGCCGCTGTATCTATTCACCTTCCTGCGCACTGCCGTGATGTCGATCCTTGCGACTGTGATCACCCTGATCATCGCGTTCCCGATCAGCTATTACATCGCCAAGATCGCCAAGGGCCGCAGTCAGGCCGCCTTGTTCCTGATGTGCCTTGTCCCCTTTTGGGTGTCAGAGCTGGTCCGCACCTTCGGCTGGATCATCCTGCTGCGCGAAACTGGCGTTATCAGTGGGTTTTTGCAATGGCTCGGGCTGGCGGATCAGCCGATTGAGATGCTTTATAATGATGCGGCCATGATGCTGGGGCTTGTCTATACCTCGATGTTGTTCATGGTGGTGCCGCTGACGACAACGCTGGAAAGCCTTGATGATGCGGTGATCGAGGCGGGCTATGACCTTGGCGGCACCGGCCCCTCGGTCCTGCGTGAGATCGTCATTCCCCACGCCATGCCGGGCATCGTTTCCGGCTGTATCGTGGTGTTCATGCTGTCATTGGGCAATTACCTCACGCCCACAATGTTGGGCGGCAAGGACAGCCTGTGGTTCACCCAGTTGATCTATTCGCAGTTCATCGTCCGCTTTAACTGGGAGCTGGGCGCGGCATTCGGCTTTTGCTTGCTGTTCGCGTCGTCCCTTATCGTTTGGGGCACATTGCGGCTGACCGGCCAAACATTGGAACGCACAATGGGAGAAGGCTCATGATCCCCTCAATCCCGCGCTCGCGCACAATGCGATTGGCTTACGGCGCCTATGTGACCGCATTTTTCATGTGGCTGGCCTTGCCGCTGATCACCGTGTCGGTCTTTGCCTTCAACGACAGCCTGTTTCCGTCCTTGCCTTGGGAGGGGTTCACATGGGGTTGGTTCTTTGGCGATGCCCGCCCGCAAATTGGCCTACTCCATGAGCGGCGGATTTTGGCCTCTATCGGCACCTCGGCCTTTATTGCGACGGTGGTTTCGGCGCTTGCGGTGACGGTGGGCACGACCAATGCCTTCCTTTTTAACCGTTACAGCTTTCGCGGCCGCGGGTTCCTATATGTGCTGATGTTGCTGCCGCTGGTGGTGCCGGGGATTGTACTCGGGATCTCTATTTTGGTGTTTTCCAGCCGCGTTGCCGGCGTGGTGCAGGATGTGACGGGCCTTTACAGCGAGGTGCTGCGCCCCGGCCTGCCTTTGGTGATCGCGGGGCAGTTTTCCTTTATTACCACGATTGCCACGCTGGTGATCTCGGCCCGGTTGATCAAATTTGACCGCTCGCTAGAGGAGGCCGCGCTGAACCTTGGCGCGGGGCCCCTGACGGCGATCAGGACCGTGACCATCCCCTATTTGCTGCCCGCATTGGTCGGCGCATTCGTGGTGGCCTTCCTCATGAGCTTTGAGAATTTCAACACCACCTTGATGCTTGTCGGGTCCGATGCGCCGCTGACGATCACGATGTTTGACCGGTTGAAAGAAGGCTCCACCCCCGTGCTGAACGCGGTGTCCTTGCTGTTGATGCTGGGGTCGGCGGTGCTGGCGCTGTTGATGATCGCGGTGCAGCGGCGCTGACGTGGCTCAAGGCAAAAGGGCGGTGATGCGGTCATGCAGGGCGGCTGAAATGGTGATGCCATCCTTACGGGTTTGGGCGCGCCGCGCATAGCGCTGCTGCGAGGGTAGCCGCGCGCCTTGGTCTGTGAAGCCTGCGAAAAGCTGCTCGGCGCGGCGGCTGTTTGCATCAAGGTCCTGCCCGCCCAGCAAAGCAGGGTCCAGCGCGATAATCAGCTCTCCGTGGCAGGGGGCGGCTTGTACGCCCCCGTCAAAGTCCATCGAGGCGCGGCTGGTCATATCCCCGATCAAGGGGCCTGCAAGCAGCTCGATCATTGTGGAAAGCGCTGTGCCTTTATGCCCGCCAAAGGTCGACATCGCACCGGCCAACACGGCCGCCGGATCGTTTGAGGGTTGTCCCGCAGCATCCACCCCGCAGCCATCGGGCAGGGTTTTCCCCGCCAGCTTGGCCATCGCAATATCGCTGCGGGCCATGGCGCTGGTTGCAAAGTCGAATACGAAAGGGTCCGCTTTTACGCGCGGCCAGCCAAAGGCCAGCGGATTGGTGCCCAGCACGGGGGTTGTGCCGCCAAAAGGGGCGACCCAGGCATGGCTTGGCGTCATGGCCAGCGATACAAGGCCCCGCTTTGACAGCCGCTCCACCTCTGGCCAAAGCGCTGAGAAGTGGAAACAATTGTTGATGGCAAGGACCGCGACGCCGCAAGATTTTGCCTTTTGTTCGAGGATAGGCAGCGCCCGTTCAAATGCCAGAAGGGAATAGCCAAAACCCGCATCGGCCCGCACCACGGCGGGGGCGGGGCTGGTGATTTGCGGCTCTGCACTGGCGACGAAATGCGGGCTTTTTATCGTCATCACACAACCCGGCAGGCGTTGCAGCCCATGAGAGGCGCGACCGTCTGCCTCGCAATCGGTGATCGTTTGTGCTACCGGCCCTGCTTGCGCATCCGAGAGGCCTGCTTGGCGCAAAATCGACAAGGCCAGAGATTTTACTTCATCGAGGGTCAGCTTGATGGCGGCGGGATCATGGGCTGTCTTGTCAATCACGAGATATTCCTTTGGGCGCGACGGTGTGTATTGCGATACCACCCCGAATGTCGCCAAGAGTCAAACTTGACGTCTGCCGGTTTATTTTCATAAGGTAAGTTACATACTTTGCGCGCGTCAATATTGGGGTGCCTGAGACGGGGTGTCATTATGTCTGAAGATAAGATTAGGAATATGGAGGAATTTTCCGCCAAATGTGGCGTGTCACGCCCCACTGTTTCCAAATATTTCAATGATCCGAACAGCGTACGAAAATCTACAAGGGACCGCATCGAGGCTGCACTGGAACAGTTCGATTTTCGCCCGAATGTCTACGCAGTCAACCAGAATCGACGGTTGACTAAGAACATCGGAATCGTTGTGCCCTTCGTGGCCGATCCATTTTTTGCAGAGCTTGCCCGCAATATCGAACGGCGCTGCATCGATGCCGGTTTTTCGCCGTCAACCTTCAGCGCCCATGGTAGCTTGGATTACGAAAACGAGATTCTTGATACGATCAGATCCATGCGACCAGCGGGCGTTTTGCTAGCACCGCTTGGGCGTGCCTCGGACAAAAAAAAGATCGAGGCCTTTTGCCAGAACGTCCCGACGGTTCTTTTTGACTGCAATATTGAAGGGATAGGCGCGCCGTTCATCGGTTCGAACAATTTCCAGTCGGTGCCGCTGATGGTGGATTACCTGTGCCGAACCGGAGAGCCACCTTGTTTTTTCGAGATGGCACCGGTGAACCCGAACGCGAACAAGCGGCGCGATGCTTACCGTTCAGCGATGGAGCGATTGGGCCATGAGCCAAAGATCGTGCGGGTCGACGGGCAGGGGTGGGAGTTTGAAAACATCGGCTATGCGGGCGGGATCCGCGCCTTTGCCGAGGGGGGCTTTCCCAGCCGGACTGTTCTTTGCAGCAATGACCGTCTGGCCATCGGCCTTTTGGCCGCAGCCTATGAAAACGGTGTGCGTGTTGGACTTGGCGAGGGGTACAGCTTGCGTGTCGCGGGCCATGATGACCACCCTTTCGCGCGGTTCACCTGCCCCTCCCTGACGACGATGGCCCAAGATTACAAAGCGATCTCGGAGCGTAGCGTGGAGACGCTATTGCACCTGATTGAGGGTGGCTCTGCGGATGATTCGGGCTGTGAGAGCTTGTTTGACGGGCATCTTGTGCTGCGTGCATCCGCTTGAATTTCCGCATAACTTTACGCGCGTAAAATTTATATTGACGTCGCGTAGTGCTGCCGTCTACTCTTATTCCCAAGAAGAGGGACACTAAGGGAGGACGAAAATGAGACTGAAAGCACCATTAACGATGGCGAGCATGGTTGCATTGGCCACGGCGAGCTTTGCGCAGGCAGAGACAACGCTGACCATTGCGACTGTGAACAACGGCGACATGATCCGTATGCAAGGCTTGGCTGAGGATTTCACATCGAAAAATCCCGGCATCAAGCTGGAATGGGTTACGCTGGAAGAGAACGTGCTGCGCCAGCGCGTGACACAAGATATTGCGGCCAAGGGCGGGCAGTTCGACGTGATGACAATCGGCACCTATGAGGTTCCGATCTGGGGCGCGCAGAACTGGCTGGTCTCGCTGAATGATCTGCCGGCCGAATGGGATGTGGATGACATTTTGCCCGCGATCCGTGGCGGTTTGACCATCGACGGCGAACTTTACGCCGCACCCTTTTACGGCGAAAGCTCGATGGTGATGTATCGCCGCGATCTGATGGAGGCCGCGGGCCTTGAGATGCCGGATGAACCCACTTGGGCCGATATCGAAACAGCCGCCGCTGCGATGAACGACAAGGAAAACGAGGTCTACGGTATCTGCCTTCGCGGTAAGGCCGGCTGGGGCGAGAACATGGCGTTCTTGACCGCGATGGCCAATTCCTTTGGCGGGCGCTGGTTTGATGAAGACTGGAAGGCCCAGTTTGACAGCCCTGCGTGGAAGACGACGCTTGATACCTACATGAACCTGATGAACAACTACGGCCCTCCGGGTGCGTCGACCAACGGGTTCAACGAAAACCTGTCGTTGTTCCAGCAAGGCAAATGCGGGATGTGGATTGACGCGACCGTTGCCGCCTCTTTCGTGACCAACCCTGAGGATAGCACTGTGGCCGATAAGGTCGGCTTTGCACTTGCCGCCGATAACGGGCTTGGCAAACGCGGCAACTGGCTTTGGGCTTGGTCCTTGGGCATCCCTGCCGGTTCTGACGCCACTGAGGAGGCCAAGAAGTTTATCGCTTGGGCCACAAGCAAGGAATACACAGCCTTGGTTGCGGCAAGCGAAGGCTGGGCCAATGTTCCTCCGGGCACGCGGACCTCTTTGTATGAGAACCCCGAGTACCAAAAGGTGCCTTTTGCGGAAATGACGCTGCGGTCCATTAACTCGGCCGATCCGAACGCACCAACGGTTGATCCGGTGCCTTATACCGGCGTGCAATTCGTCGCGATCCCGGAATTTGCGGGCATTGCGACACAGGTTGGCCAAGAGTTCTCGGCAGCCCTTGCAGGTCAGCAAACGGTGGATGAGGCGCTTGCCAATGCGCAGGCCCTGACCACTGACGAGATGGAAGCCGCTGGCTACTGATCTCCGGCTTATGGGGGCGCGTCGGTTTGCGCGCCCCCATTCGCACCATATTCCCGACAGACGCAATCAACCGCGGCCCTTTGCCCGCGAGGAGAAATGTCATGGCGACCCATCAGTCCCGATCCGCAGCACGTTTGATGATGGCCCCCGCAGTTGTCCTGCTTCTTGGCTGGATGCTGGTGCCGCTGTCGATGACGCTTTACTTTTCATTCAAGAAATACCTGCCACTGCGCGGCGGCGACCTTGGCTGGGTGGGGTTCGAGAATTACACCCGCTTTGTCACCTCCAGCGCATTCTGGCCCTCGGTTCAGGCGACATTGGTTATTGTCGGGGCGGTTTTGGTGATCACCATCTTCTTTGGCATCTTGCTGGCGATGCTGTTGGATCAGCCGATGTGGGGGCAGGGGATTGTCCGCATTCTGGTCATTGCGCCCTTCTTTGTGATGCCAACGGTTTCGGCACTGGTCTGGAAGAACATGTTCATGGATCCGGTGAACGGGCTGTTCGCGCATCTGTGGGAGTTTTTCGGTCTGGCCCCGATCGAGTGGCTTAGCCAGGCATCCATGACGTCGATCATCATGATTGTGTCGTGGCAGTGGTTGCCCTTTGCGACGCTGATCCTGCTGACCGCGATCCAGTCGCTTGACGGCGAACAGATGGAGGCCGCCGAGATGGATGGCGCGCCCGCCCTGTCCAAGTTTTTCCACCTCGTGCTGCCGCATATGGCCCGCGCGATCACCATCGTGGTTTTGATCCAGATGATCTTCCTTCTGTCGATCTTTGCCGAGATTTTCGTCACCACCCAAGGGTCCTTTGGCACCCGCACGCTGACCTATCTGATCTATCAGCGCGTGCTTGAAAGCCAGAATGTCGGGCTCGGCTCGGCGGGTGGGATATTTGCGGTCATTCTTGCCAATATCATTGCCATCTTCCTGATGCGCATTGTCGGCAAGAATCTGGACGCCTGAGGGGGAGCATATAATGGCACGCACAGTCACCACAAATCGCAAGATCATCAACACCGCCGCGGCTTGGACCATCGGATTGCTGATCTTCTTTCCGATCCTCTGGACCATCCTGACCAGCTTTAAATCCGAGGCAACCGCAATCTCCGACCCGCCGGTTTTCCTGTTCTTTGACTGGTCGCTCGACAACTACCGCGTGGTGTTAGAGCGGTCCGATTATGGCCGGTTCTTGCTGAACTCTGTCATCATTGCGGGCGGGTCGACCATTCTGGGCATCATCATCGCGGTACCTGCGGCATGGTCCATGGCCTTTGTTCCATCCAAGCACACCAAGGATATCCTGCTTTGGATGCTTTCGACCAAGATGTTGCCTGCGGTCGGCGTGCTTTATCCGATCTATCTGATCTTCATCAAGATGGGGCTTTTGGACAGCCGGACCGGCTTGACCGTAATCTTGATGCTGATCAACCTGCCGATCATCGTCTGGATGCTGTACACCTATTTCCGCGAAATCCCCGGTGAGATTCTGGAGGCCGCGCGGATGGACGGCGCAACCCTGCGCGAGGAAATCGTCTATGTGCTGACGCCGATGGCGGTGCCGGGCATTGCCTCAACCCTGCTGTTGAATTTCATCCTTGCGTGGAACGAGGCCTTCTGGACCCTGAACTTGACGGCGGCAAAGGCGGCCCCGTTAACCGCTTTCATCGCCAGCTATTCCAGCCCCGAAGGCTTGTTTTACGCAAAACTCTCTGCCGCCTCGACCATGGCCATTGCGCCAATCCTCATCCTTGGCTGGTTCAGCCAGAAGCAGCTTGTGCGCGGTCTCACCTTTGGCGCGGTTAAATAAGGAATTACCTCATGGGAAAAATCCAACTTAAGCAGGTCACCAAGAAGTTTGGCGACGTTCAGGTCATCCCGCCCCTTGATCTTACCATCGAGGACGGAGAGTTCGCGGTCTTTGTCGGCCCTTCGGGCTGTGGCAAATCCACCTTGCTGCGGATGATCGCAGGGCTGGAGGATCTGACCTCTGGCAGCATCGAGATTGATGATGCGGATGCAACCGCTACGCCACCGGCCAAGCGCGGCTTGGCGATGGTGTTCCAGTCCTATGCACTTTATCCGCATATGTCGGTGCGCAAGAACATCGCCTTTCCGCTGCGGATGGCCAAGATGGACAAGGCCGAACAGGACCGCCGGATCACGGCGGCGGCAAGCGCGCTGAACCTGACCGACTATCTGGACCGCCGCCCCGGCCAGCTTTCGGGCGGGCAACGCCAAAGGGTGGCAATCGGGCGCGCAATTGTCCGCGAACCTTCGGCTTTTTTGTTTGATGAGCCGCTGTCGAACCTTGATGCCGCGCTGCGTGTCGGCATGCGGCTTGAGATTTGCGAAATGCACGAACGGCTGAAAACCACGATGATTTACGTCACCCATGATCAGGTCGAAGCCATGACCATGGCCGACAAAATCGTGGTCCTGCAAGCCGGTGTGATTGAACAAGTCGGCAGCCCGCTGGAGCTTTATCACGCGCCGCGCAATCTGTTTGTGGCGGGCTTCATCGGCTCCCCAAAGATGAACCTGATCAGCGGACCAGAGGCCGCCAAGCGCGACGCCAAAACCATCGGCATCCGGCCCGAACATATCGACGTCTCTGACAGTGGCGGCATGTGGCAGGGCAAGGTTGGGGTCGCTGAACATCTCGGCTCTGACACCTTCTTTCATATCCATGACACCGGACTGGCAGAAATGATTACAGTGCGCGCACCGGGTGAGGTAAGTTTCCGTCACGGCGACACCATCCACCTGACGCCCCGCGCTGATCAGATCCACCGCTTCAATGCAGAGGGGCTTCGGTTGTCATGATGCGCCTGAAGGGGAAAACCACGCTTATCACAGGGGGCGCGCGCGGCATTGGTCGCGCGTTTGCAGCCGCCTATATCCGTGAGGGCGCGAAAGTTGCCATTGCCGATATCAATATCGCACGGGCCCGCGAAACCGCCAAAGAGCTTGGGGCCATCGCGGTTGAAATGGATATCTCCTCCCAAGCCAGCATCGACAGCGCCGTGGATGAGGTGGTTACCGCATTCGGGCATATCGACATTCTGATCAATAACGCCGCTCTGTTCTCGGCAGCGCCGATTGTGGAGATTGAACGTGACGATTTTGACCGGCTGTTTGCTGTTAATGTTGGAGGCACGCTTTTCACCCTGCAGGCGGTCGCAAAGCAGATGATCGCGCATGGGCGGGGCGGAAAGATCATCAATATTGCCAGCCAAGCGGGCCGCCGTGGCGAAGCGCTTGTCGCCGTTTACTGCGCGACAAAGGCTGCGGTGATCTCGCTGACGCAATCGGCGGGGCTTGATCTGATCAAATATGGCATCAACGTGAATGGGATCTCCCCCGGCGTGGTCGATGGAGAGCATTGGGAGGGGGTCGACGCCTTTTTCGCCAAGCATGAGAATAAGTTTCCCGGCCAAAAGAGGCGTGAGGTGGGGGCTGCCGTGCCCTTCGGGCGCATGGGTCAAGCCAAGGATTTGACAGGGATGGCCGTGTTCTTGGCCAGCTCTGATGCCGATTACATCGTAGCACAGACCTATAATGTGGATGGTGGCCAATGGATGAGCTGATCCCCCTGTCAAACGCAACGCTTGGGCAGGTGGCCGTGCGCGTTCCACGCTATGACCGTGTCGGCTTGCGCCCCGGTATCGTTCATATCGGGCTGGGCAATTTCCACCGCGCGCATCAGGCGTGGTATCTGCACCGTTTGTTTGACGAAGGCCTAAACCATGATTGGGCCATTGTTGGTGCCGGTGTGCGCCCCGGTGACGGCGCCCAACGTGACCGCCTTCTGGCGCAAGATTGCCTGACCACGTTGATAGAGCTGGACCCCTCGGGGAAATCGGCCGAGATCACCGGCGCGATGATTGATTTTCTGCCGGTTGAGGCGGGCAACGGCCCCCTGATCCGGCAAATGGCAGATCCGAGCATTCGGATCGTGTCGTTGACGGTGACCGAAAGCGGCTATTTCACCGACCCTGCAACGGGTGATTTTGATGCGACCCATGATGACATCCAGCATGACGCCACAAACCCGGACCACCCCCGCACCGCCTTTGGGGCCATGATTGCGGCGCTGAGGCTGCGCCGTGATGCTGGCCTTGGGCCCTTTACCTGCCTGAGTTGCGATAATCTGCAAGGCAATGGGGCGGTGTTGCGTCAGGCGGTTCTGTCGCTTGCGCATCTGTCCGATAGCGCGCTGGCCGATTGGATCGATGCCGAATGCAGCTTTCCCAATTCAATGGTGGATTGCATTGTTCCGGCCACGGGTCCGGCCGAAATTGCGCTGGCTCATGGTTTCGGGATCAAGGATGCGGCCCCCGTCACCCATGAGAATTTTCGGCAATGGGTGATTGAGGATGCTTTTTGCGCCGGCCGTCCGGATTGGCACAAGGTCGGTGCGATATTTTCCGACAGTGTGCATGATTTTGAGATGATGAAGATCCGTATCCTTAACGGCGGGCATCAGGTTATTGCAGCCTCGGGCGAATTGCTGGGGCTGGGGACGATTGCGCAAACCATGGCGCATCCCGGTATCCGCGCGCTTTTGCGCAAAACCGTCACCGAGGAAATCGCCCCGCATGTGGCCTCGGTGCCCGGATGCTCGGCGCAGGAGTACCTTAATTTGGTTGAGCGGCGGTTTTCCAACCCCGAGATTGCCGATACCACCCGCCGCGTGGCCTATGATGGTTCCAGCCGCCATCCGGGGTTTATCGTGCCCTCTATCCGGGCGGGGTTGAAGGCAGACACGCCTGTTCGCGGGCTTGCGCTCGTCTCGGCCATCTGGGCGCGCTATTGCACGGGCATCCGAGAGGATGGCAGCGAAATTGCGCCAAATGATCCGCATTGGGATTTGTTGGTGCCCGCCGCAAATGCCGCAAAAATCGCGCCTAAGGCGTGGCTGGAAATGCGGCATTTTTACGGAGAGCTGGTTGATAACAAGGGGTTTTCTGCCGATTTTTCAGCTTGGATGACGCTTATCCAAAGCGACGGCGTCGAGGCCGCAATCGAGGCCTATACTAGCAGCTAATCCCGCAATCTAGCGGCCCAGTTTCTTGATGATAACCGCCGCCAGATTATCGATTGCAACCCCTGTCGCCTGCGCTACGGCGGCGGGGGAATTGTCTGTCATCGGGGCTGTGACCGTGAACCGCTGGATGGTTTCGCGAATTGCGCCGCGTGGGGCTGCGATGGCGAATTGACCGCTTAGCTCAAATTGGCCATCCATTTTTGCGATCATACGATCGATGCGCACCTCCAGCCGTGCATCGGCAGCGTCGGCAAGTGGCCAAGGCTCGGCGGCGACATTGGCGGTGGAGCGCAGATCAAGGCTGCGGGCCAAGGCACCCGTCACGCCGCGCACCGGATCATCGGCCCAGATCGCCTTTGACACCACTGTCAGTGCGCCGTCTTCCTGTTCCACCACAATCTCGGATGCGGCAGCATAGGCCGGAAGTGACACCTCACGCACCTCGATGCTCCGCACGGCCACCCGCGTTTGGCTGGTCTCGGTCGGGGCGGCGATGGGGAACCGCGCGTTGGTATCACCGCAGGCAAAAAGCGGCAAAGCGGTGGCGAGGGTGATGGCAGCGATACGCAGGGTCATATCAACGTCCTAAGATAAGGGAATTGGGGTTACGCTCGATTGTGCGGGCAAGCTGCGAGACGGATTTGGCCGCCGCTTTTAGTTCCCTGAGCAGATCAAGCGTTTCGGAATTGAAGGTTGATCGGTCACCATAAGCCGACAGCAGCGCATCGGCCTTGGAGGCAAGCTGATCCAGCTGTGCTGTGACATCGGGGAAGTCACGCGCGGCTTGGGCCACCGCATCGGCGGCCTCACGTGCCGAGGCCAGCGTTGCATTGGTATTTTCCACCGCACCGCCTTCGCGCAATTCACGCAAAGACGCCTGTATTTCGGTCAGCGCCGAGGCGAGGGCAGGCGGGATATCCTTGACGCCCTCGGCACCGATCAGCGCATCGGTGCTGTCCATCACACGGGTCACGGCGGCGATCAGCTCTTCGGCTTTCAGCTCGTTCACCTTGGTCGCGATGCTGCGCAGATCCGCGATCAACTGTGGCAAATCACCCGAGGCGGCGGCGATATCGGCCGAGGCTTTGTCAAAGCTGGTCAGGGCGCTGGAAAGTTGGTCAACCGCGCCGCGCTCTTTCAGCTCCGATACGATGCTGCGCAGGTCAGCAATCACACCGCGCAATTCGGCAGGGATCGCTTGGGTGTCCTCTTTGCCGATCAACTCGCGGGCATCACCGATTAGGCCCAGAATTGCATCGGGGGCCAGCTGGGTGCTTTGCGACGTCGCAATCGCCTCAATCGAGGCCATCAGAGAGATGGTCTGGTTCATCACATCTTCGATCGGCAGGTTGTTGATGCGTTGCAAGACCCCTTCGGCGGTCGCGGTGAAATCGGGAAGGTCGGAGATGACGCTTGGGATAATTGGCGTGCCATCCCCGTCTTGACCAAGCTCTGCGGGGTCGGCATTGTCGATATCGGCCAGCTCTACCTTCAGCGCGGCGCTAAAGATGCTGGTGGTCGACAGGCGTGCGCGCACCCCTTCGGCAACCAGTTTTGCGATAAAGGCCTGCGTGGTCTCGGCGTCTGCATCGGCATCAAGGCCCAAGGCTTGCGGATCGATAGAAATCACGGCGCGCATGTTAACGGCACTTCCCGCATCGGTTTTCACGATAAAGGCACCGATGCCGCTAACCTGCCCGATACGTAGCCCGCGAAATTCGACCGGCGCGCCAGAGGTAAGGCCGCTGATGGATTCGCGGAAGACCACCGACATCTTGACCGAATTGGCGCTGAGTTGGGTAAAGACGCTGTCACGCGCGGCGGTCTCATTTGCAAAGAGGCGGATGATGGTGTCATCGGAGATAGGCGCACCGCCCGTGACCATATTTTCAAAGGCGATCCCGCCGGTCAGCAAGGACCCAAGGCTGGCGACGTTCAAATCCAGCCCACTGGGCCCCAGCGTGACCGAAAACCCCGCCATGTTCCAGAACCGCGAATTCGTGTTCAGGAACTTGTCATAGGGCGCATTGATGAAGGCCTCGACATCGGTGCTATCGGCGGTTTCCGACAGGCGGGGGGTGTCAAGGCGGCCAACCTCCATCCCGCGGAAAAATACCGGCGCGCCAGCGGTCAGGCTGGTGCCGTTCTTGGAGCGGATCTTGATGCGCGTGCCCTCATGGCCGGGGCGGATCAGCGGGGTTTCCGACAAGCCCTTGAATTCGCGCGCATCCGAGGAGGTCGTGGGTATCCATGCGGAATCGATATAGACGCCTGAAAGCACAGTCGACAGCCCGCTGATGCCCCGAGCGCTTACCTCTGGCCGCACAACCCAGAACAGGGTGTCGGGGCTGAAGGTTGCCGCCACATCCTTGTCTATGCGGGCCGCCACGATGACCTTGGACATGTCGGCTGAGAAGTTGACCTCCTCTACCGCGCCGATGATCACATCACGGTAGCGGATGGTCGTATCCTTGGGGGTGATCCCCGCAGCATCCTGAAAGACGATGGTGATCAAACTGCCCTTGTTGCTATAGCTTTGCCACGCCACGCCAAGGGACACCATTAACGCCAGTACAGGCACCAGCCAGACCAGCGACAGGTTGCGCCAAGGCGAGCGTTTCGCAGGGCTTACGTCCATTTCAGGTACATCAGGCAGTGTCATTTGGCTTGGTCCTTGTCTGCGTCCCAGATCAGCCGAGCGTCAAAGCTTTGGGCCGAGAGCATTGTAAAAGCAACGGAGAGGGCAAAACTAACAGCCGCGATGCCGGGATGGATGCTGGCTGCGGCGCCCAATTGAACGAGTGCCGTCAAAATTGCAACGACAAAGACATCGATCATCGACCAGCGCCCGACAAATTCGACCACCTCATAGACTTGATGACGCAGGTGCGCGCTGCTGCGGTGGGGGCGTCCAATGCCCAGTGCCAGATAGGCGATGGCAAGGAACTTACTGGCCGGAATGACGATGCTGGCAAAAAATACGATGCCCGCAATGCCCAGCGATCCGTGGTGCAGCAATTCCACAATGCCGCCCAGCAGGGTGCTTTCGGATTGGCTGCCCAAGGTGGCGGTTTTCAGCATCGGATAGGTATTGGCGGGGATAAAGGCGATCACGCCCGCAATCCACCACGCCCAGACCTTTTGCAGGCTTTGCGCATCGCGGCTGGCAAGATTGGCGCCGCAACGCAGGCATGTTTTCGCGCCCGCGGGATGAAGCTTGCCGCAGGTCGTACAGCTGACCAATCCCGCTTCGCGGGCCGTCAGGTAGTGCCGCGCGTTTCCAGGGTTTTCCATATGATCAGACTGCTCATGAAGTTATCTTGGAGGATGGTGATAAGGACGAGGGCGGCAAAGGCCCAAAAGGCCGGCCCGATGGTCAGCGTTGCAAGCCCCCCCACCTTGACCAAGGCAACCGCCACGCCAACGATGAACACCTCGGCCATCGCCCAGGGTTTGAGGTGCTCCGCAATGCGAAACGCCCGTGCCGCCCCGCGCACGGGGTGATGCCCCAGCGCCATCGGGGCCACCGTATAAAGGATCGCGGTCAGGCGCGTCAGCGGCAGCACCACAATCAGCGCCGCCATTGCCAGTGAAAGCGGCACCATCAACCCTTCGGAATAGGCGAGGATCGTATCGATCACCGAGGCTTGTTGGCGCAGGCCATGTGTCTCGATCGTCAGGAAAGGAAAGCTGATGGCAGCCATCATCAGGATCGTGGCGGTGATGGCCAACATTACGATCCGCGTCATCGCATTGGGGCGTGGGGTCGCCAGAATATGATGGCAGCGCTTGCACGTTCCGCGCCCGCCTTGCGGAATAGCCGAAAACCGGTGCAGTGTATCGCAAACAGGGCATGCCACCAGATCCGACAGATCGGCGCCAAGGCTGTTTTTACCTGATTGAAATGCACGCTCCATCCCAGCCGTTTATAGCATTTTGCGGCATCTGCAAAGCGACATCGCCGTGAGGGATCCCGTGGATTTGGTGTGGCGCGCAGACTGGTTGAATCGGGGGCCGTTCTGCGGCACTGTGTGCGAAATTATGCGCTCGGGGGTGACTTTTGTGCCGCCGCCGCCACAACCACAGAAACCCTGCATATGAGCTTTCTCGGCATTGATATTGGAACCTCAGGGCTGCGCGCCTTGCTGGTAAGCGACAGCGGCGAGGCCTTGGGCACGGCTGAGCAAGGTTATACCACATCGCACCCCCACTCGGGCTGGTCAGAGCAAGACCCCGCGGTATGGATCGCCGCCTTGGAAGGGGCGGTGGCGCAGCTTCGCGACCGGCATGCCGCGTTTGCACAGCTTCGCGGTATCGGCGTGGCGGGGCATATGCATGGGGCGGTTTTGCTTGATGCCGATGACAAGGTGCTGCGCCCCTGCATCCTGTGGAATGACAGCCGCAGCCATGCCGAGGCCCGCGCACTAGATGCCCGCCCCGAGTTTCGCGCCATCAGCGGCAACATTGTTTTCCCCGGCTTTACCGCGCCCAAGCTGGAATGGCTGCGCAAGCATGAGCCTGATATTTTTGCACGCACGGCCAAGGTGTTGCTGCCTGCGGCGTTCCTGAACCTCTATCTGACGGGGGATCATGTTGCCGATATGTCGGACAGTGCTGGTACGTCGTGGCTTGATGTCGCGGGGCGGGATTGGTCGGATGTGTTGTTGAAAAACAGTCATATGCGCGTCGACCAGATGCCGCGATTGGTTGAGGGCAGCGCAGAGGCGGGCGTGTTGCGCCGCTGCATTTCACAGAAATGGGGGTTGGCGGGCAGGGTGAGCGTTGCCGGCGGGGCAGGGGATAATGCGGCGGCTGCCTGCGGTTTGGGCACCCTGCAAGAGGGTCAGGGCTTTGTGTCGCTCGGCACCTCGGGCGTGGTGCTGTTGGCGCGAGACAGGTTTTGTCCCGCCCCGCAAAATGCGCTGCATACCTTTTGTCATGCGGTGCCGGATCGCTGGTATCAAATGGGGGTCATGCTCTCGGCGGCGGACAGCCTGACGTGGCTATCCTCGATCACCGGAGTTAGCCCGAAAGCGCTGACCACGGCGCTGGGTCCAAAGATCAAAGCGCCGGGACCAGTGGCGTTTTTCCCTTATCTTTCGGGGGAGCGTACGCCGCATAATGATGCCGCAATCCGCGCAGGGTTTATCGGGATCGGCAAGGACAGCAGCCGCGAAAATCTGACCCAAGCGGTGCTGGAAGGCGTCTGTTTCGGGCTGCGCGATTCATTTGAGGCGATCGCCGCCACGGGTGCGCGCTATGATAAGCTTTATGCGATTGGCGGGGGCAGCGCTTCAAGCTACTGGCTATCACTGCTGGCGACGGTGTTGAAAACGCCGCTGCATGTCCCCGAAGGCCGTGAATTTGGTGCAGCGCTTGGGGCTGCAAGGCTTGGCATGACTGCGGCCTTGGGTATACCGGTAATGGACGTGATGCGCCCGGCCCCCACAGCGCAGGTGATCAAACCTGTTGAGGGCCTTATTGATGCCTTTGATGCGGCTTATACCGCTTTTCGTGCGGGCTACCCTATTTTGAAATCCCACCCGAGGGCGGGCCTGCAATGATATCTGCCGACTTTGAGAGGATGAGCCAGTGACCGAACATACGACAGCCCGCAAAATCTTGATTACCGGAACGGCGGGGTTCATCGGCTTTCATCTGGCAAAGCTGCTGCTGGCCGAGGGTTTTGAGGTCCACGGCTATGACGGCATTACGGATTACTATGATGTCACCCTCAAGCAACGTCGCCATGCGATGCTGCAACAAAACCCGAATTTCGCCGCCACCGAAGGCATGTTGGAGGATGCGGAGAAATTTGATGCCGTCGCCGATGCGTTTCAGCCGGATGTGATTGTCCACCTCGCGGCGCAGGCCGGTGTGCGCTATAGCCTCGAGAACCCGCGCGCCTATCTCGACAGCAATGTCATCGGCACATTCACGGTGATGGAGGCGGCGCGGCGGCTGAAGGTGCAGCATTTGCTGATGGCCTCTACCTCCTCGGTTTATGGCGCGAATGACGTGATGCCGTTTGTCGAGACCGAAAAGGCAGACTTGCCGCTGACCATCTATGCCGCGACCAAGAAAGCGAATGAGGGGATGGGCCATGCCTATGCCCATCTGTGGGACCTGCCCACGACAATGTTCCGTTTTTTCACCGTTTACGGCCCTTGGGGGCGACCCGATCTGGCGCTTTATAAATTTGTGGATGCAATCCTCGATGATCGGCCGATCGACATTTACAACAACGGTGAGATGTACCGCGATTTCACCTATGTCGATGATCTGGTGCGCGGTATCCGGCTGTTGATGGATGCGGTGCCGCAACAGCCCGACAGCAAAGAGGATATCCCCGCATGGGATAGCCTTTCGCATGCGGCGCCCTTCCGTGTGGTCAATATTGGCAATTCCGACAAGGTGCGCCTGCTGGATTTTGTGGATGCGATCGAGGATTGTCTGGGCAAGAAGGCGATCCGCAATTACATGCCCATGCAGATGGGCGATGTGCCCGCAACATGGGCGGATGCGACCTTGCTCAAAGAGCTGACAGGGTATCAGCCCCAAACCGATTTCCGCGACGGGATCGCGCAGTTTGTCGATTGGTTTCGCGATTACTACCGCAAATAACGGGTTTCCCCCAAGGCGGAACCGGGCCCGCGCGCGCTGCGTTGTATGGGTGAGGTCGGGCGGACAGCTTGGCCACTAACGTGCAACTACGCGGAAGGAAACCGAATGTCAGACGAAATGAACGTCACGCCCAAAGCGGATAAGGTGAAAACCGGCATCACGAAAACCAAGGCATTGGCCGATAGTTTGGCTAATGCTGTTGCCGATACCTACCGGCTTGTATTTAAAACCCATGCCTATCATTGGAATGTTGAGGGGCCGATGTTCTTCTCCATCCATCACCTGACCGAAGAGCAATATAACGATATGTTTGCTGCCGCCGATGTGGTGGCCGAACGTATTCGGGCTTTGGGGCATCTGGCGCCGATGTCGCTCTCGGCGATTATGGATATGTCGGTGATCAAGGATTTGAAGGAAACCCCGTCGGCGCAGGAAATGGTTGAGGATCTGGCGAAAGACCACACCACTGTTGCCCGCCGTTTCCACGAGCTTATCACATTGGCCGAAGAAAATGGTGACCCTGTGACCGCGGATCTGGCCACGGCACGCTCGGCCTTTCATGAGCAGGCGGCATGGATGTTGCGCGCCACGTCCAAATAGGCCGCATATAAAAAGGCCCCCGAAAGCGGGGGCCTTTCCGTGCAGGATTAAAGCGGGGGCCTTTCCGTGCAGGATTTTAGGCGTGCAGCGTTTCGGTGCTGGCAAAGAACATGGCCTGGCTAACCGCCGAGCGCACCTGATCTTCGGAGAAGGGCTTGGTGATCAGGAAGGCAGGCTCTGGCTTGTCGCCCGTTAGCAACCGTTCCGGGAAGGCAGAGATGAAGATCACCGGAATATCTGCAAATTGCGCCAGAATATCATTTACCGCGTCAATCCCGGAGGAGTTATCAGCAAGTTGGATATCTGCCAAAATCAGATCAGGCTTTTCCGAGGAAGCGAGCGTAACAGCCTCGGTGCGGGTTCGGGCGATGCCGGTCACTGTATGGCCCATTTCGCCGACGATGGCGCTGATATCCATTGCGATGATGGCCTCATCCTCGATAACCATGACACGGCCTGCAAGGGCGGCCTCCATCTCTTCCATGGCGATAGCGACAAGGTGAAGGGCCTCGTCTGTGTCAACGCCCATGATTTGGCCGACCTCGGCGGCGGTAAAGCCCTCAATAGCCTTGAGCAGCAGCGCCTCACGGGAATTCGGGGTCAGGGCGGCCATATGGGCCTGTGCGATGGCCGAAAACCGGGTGTCGGGTTCGCCGACAGGGGCCCCTGCACTGGACCAGACGATATGGAACGCGTGGAACAGGCCAACACGGGGATCGGCGCCAAGCGCCTCGGTATTTTCCAAGACCGCCTCAAGTGTGGCGGCGGCATAGCGGTCACCGGTTTCTTGGCTCCCGGTCAAAGCCCTTGCATAACGCCGCAGGAAGGGCAGCAATTTGCCTATGGTGGCGGCAAGATCGTCGCTCGCGGTATGTGGCATTTTTATCCTCATTAATATCGATGACTGTTTTTTTCCCGATTTCATGGGAACCAAACGCATCCCGCCGCGTTTGGTTCCCATATATATTGCGAAATCAGCGCCGGACCAGCGGAAAGAAGTTTTCATTATGCCTGACAGTGACCCAAAAGCCAAACTGCGCCTACAAATCGACCGGAACCTGAAGCGTGTCTATCAGGAGGCGCTGGACGAGGAGGTGCCGGACCGGTTCAAGGATCTGCTTTCGAAATTGCGTGACAAGGACAAACTGCGCGAGGCCAAATCATGAGCGGCGATTCAGAAAGTTGTGACCCGCGCGACGAGATTGTCAGTTGTTTGCCACAGATGCGGGCCTTTGCAATCAGTCTGACGCGCAATGTTCCGGCGGCGGATGACTTGGTGCAGGACACTATCGTAAAGGCTTGGACGAATTTTGATAAATTCCAGACGGGCACCAATTTGCAGGCTTGGCTGTTCACGATCCTGCGCAATACGTTCTATTCCAGCCTTCGCAAGCACAAGCGCGAGGTTTCGGACCCTGAAGGGGTGCATGCAAGTCAGCTCTCGGTGAAGCCGGACCATGACGGCAAACTTGCCTTTACCGATTTCCGCCATGCTTTTGATCAGTTGTCCGTTGAACACCGTGAGGTGCTTATTCTGGTCGGCGCCTCTGGCTTTACCACCGAGGAGGCCGCTGAAATGATGGGCGTCGCCCCCGGCACGGTCAAAAGCCGGACCAGCCGCGCCCGCAAACATCTGGCTGAATTGCTGCAACTGGGGGAAGGCGAAAGCGCTGTCATTGACGGGGTAGAGGCATTGTTGCCGCGTGGGATGGATGCTGCCTGATGCCAATGTCCGTCGCTGCGAAATGGTTTCCTGCTTCGCAGCGTCTTGGCGTGCGGCTGGCAACTTTGATGGTGGTGGCGCTTTTGCCCCTAGGCATCGTTGCCTATCTGCAAACCAGCAACCTGACCCGGGAGGCGAAAGGCCGCTCTGACGAGGCCCTGATGGGCGCAACATTGCGCGCGGCTTTGGGGGAGATCCGGGTGATCAGCCGTGCTGAAGGCCTGGTCGCCGGTGCTGCTGTGACCTTGCCCGATCTAATCAAGGACAATACCGCCTGCGTGAACCGTTTGCGCAAGCTGGCCTCTGATATGCCAGAGCTGACGCTGCTGTCTTTCGTACCGGAAAATGGTCGGATGACGTGTTCCTCGAGCGGTGAATCCTTTGACTATTCCGATGTGGCGCTGTTCAAGACGCTTATCACCGCGCGTGAACCGACGTTTACAATGACAGGCGAGGGGCCGGTTTCGCGGACCTCGGTGATCGGCGTGCTGCGCCCGATCTTTGACGCGCAGGGTGTCTATCTTGGGTACCTCGGCGCTTGGGTGCCCCATTCCCGTCTGCGCATCCTCGAGGATAAATCCGGCGAGGCGGATCAAAACGGCGTCAACTTCTGGTCGTTCAACCGCGACGGAGAGGTGCTGACCGCCAGCATGGGCTTCGACAAGGTTGATGAGACGATCCCGGCGACCAGAGATCTGGCCTCTTTCGTTGGCGAAAAGCCCAGACTCTTCACCAGCTTTTCAGGAGCCGGAGAGCGGCGGACCTATGCGACCTTACCTGTCGTGCGAAACGAGCTTTACGTGATGTCGAGCTGGATCAATCCGCCAAATGCCAATCGCAGCTTTCTGGGTGTTCGGCCGATGGTCTTTCCGATCCTGATGTGGGTGGCGGGGCTTGTGGTGTCGATCTGGGCGGCCGAGATGCTGGTGGTGCGCCATGTGCGTTCCCTCAACCGTTCCATCGCCTCTTTTGCGCATGGGATGCGCAGGCACCCCGATTTGGTGTTGAAGGATGCGCCGCTGGAATTGCGCGAAATGGCGCAGGCCTATGCGGCAATGACCGATGATATTATCCGCAACGAGGCGAGCCTTGAAGACGAGGTGCATCAAAAAGAAGTGCTGCTGCGTGAGGTGCATCACCGAGTTAAAAATAACCTGCAACTGATCGCCTCGATCATGAATATGCAAATGCGCCAAGCCCGCACGCCAGAGGCCAAGGGCCTGTTGAAAAGCCTGCAAGAGCGGGTGATGAGTTTGGCGACGATCCACCGCGGTCTTTATCAGACCACAGGTCAATCGGATGTTTATGCAAATGAATTGCTGTCCGATATCACTCGTCAGACGGTCGCGCTTGCCTCTGCTCCGGGTCGTCAGGTCAAGGTGGATACGGATTTCGATGACATCTTGCTAACGCCGGATCAGGCGGTTCCACTGTCCTTGCTGATGACCGAGGCGCTGACCAATGCGCTGAAATATGCCCGCGGGGTGGGGGGCGCTGTTCCGACGCTGTCCATTAGCATGAAGCGAGTGGATGACGGGCAGGTGGTCTTGCGCATTGTGAACAGCATTGCAGATCATGACGCGACGCGCGATGGTGAGGCGATGAACACCAGCACCGGACTTGGCGCGCAGCTGCAAATGGCTTTTGCCCAGCAGATCGGGGGCACGTTGAGCCAGGGCCAGGATGGTGATAGCTACCGGCTGGAGGTAATTTTCAGGGTGTCGGATTTGATGAAAGCGGAAAACCGTGCGGCGGCCGGGACTGATCCGTCGTGAGCGACCAGATCTTGCGCGCCGTTCACGTGACCGCAGCCCAGGCGTATCCCGCCCTTGAAGAACATTTCCTCGATGCGGAAAGCAGCATTCTGGCAAGCTTCATGGTGTTCGACCTTTCGACCCGCCTGCGGTCAAAACGCGGGCGCGCGATAGGGGCGACTTGGTTTGATCTTGTCCATCATACTTTGGCGCGCGGGGTGAATATATCCATCTCGATCAGTGATGTGGACCCGATTGGCCGCCCCAAAATGCACCGCGCCGCCATGCGCACCCGCCGCATGTTTCTGGCCGCAGCGGGGGTCAGCAACCATCCGGGCCGCTTGCAACTGAAGGTGCTGCGCCATCCCGCGCAGACAGGCAGGCTGATCCGTCTGGCGATTTGGCCCTATATCCTCAAGCGGCTTTACGGCGTGTCAAAATGGCTGAACGGATTGACCAAGGCTGAACGCAGGGCCACCCTGCGCGATATGCCGGGGATGGCAGAGGCGTTGACCCTTCGGCGGGGCAGGCTTTGGCCGCGGCTCTTTGTGCTTCCGGCGCTATATCCCTGTTTGCACCACCAAAAGCTGGCGGTGTTTGATGAAAAGCGGCTTTATATCGGCGGGCTGGACCTGAATGAGCGGCGGTTTGATACGCTTGATCACAATCAGGATGGCGACCAAACGTGGCATGATGTCCAGCTAGAGGTAGAGGGTGCAGGCGTTGCCGCCGCCGTTGCGCATCTGCGCGGCTTTCACGCCCATACAGCGGGGACAACCGCCCCCGCGCCCGAGGCCCCCCCGTTCTTGCGCACGCTGTCCACCCGTCGCCGGATCAATTGGGCACACTTTGGCCCGCATCACGCGGTCGATGAGCTTCATAAGGCCCATTTGGATGAAATCGCGCGGGCGGAACGGCTGATCTATATCGAAACCCAATATTTTCGGGACCGCGCGCTGTCACGTGCCTTGGCGCGTCGGGCCCGTTCGGCACCGGATTTGCGGGTGATCCTTGTTCTGCCCGCCGCCCCTGATGATGTCGCATTTGAGGGCAAGCGCGGGTTCGATGCGCGCTTTGGGGCATACCTGCAGGCACGCGCTTTGCGCCGTTTGACGCGCGCATTTGGCAATCGTGTGTTGGTGACCTCACCAGCGCAAAGGCGGCAGGCGGCTGGGGACGGCCCCGACCGATTGCACGGCGCGCCCTTGATCTACGTGCATTCCAAGGTTTCGCTGTTCGATGACCGCGCGGCGATTGTTGCCTCTGCCAACTTGAACCGCCGCAGCCTGTTTTGGGATACCGAGGCGGGGGTCAGGCTGGACGCGCCAAAAGATGTGGCGGCCCTGACGGGCCCGCTGTTGCGCCATTGGTGGCCGGAGGGTGCGATCCCGCAGAGCGAGACACCCCGCGCGCTTTATGACCGTTGGCGCACCGCGATCTGGGCCAATGCCCGGCGTGCGCCGTCTGACCGTGAATGTCTGCTTTTGCCGCATGATATCGCACGGGCCGAGGCGTTCGGAAAACCGGTCCCGATACTGCCCGAAGAAATGGTGTGATTCCGTGGGGTTTCGGGGGTGCAAGCGGGAACCAGAGCCATATCCACGCGTTATCCCTGTATAGAAGGCCAGCGCAGTGCAGGCCGTTTGCAAGGAGGAAGACCCGATGAATATGGATCAAATCAAAGGCAAGTGGAAGCAGATCAAAGGCGCCGCAAAAGAGCAATGGGGCGAGCTGACCGATGATGAGCTGGACCAGATTGAAGGCAATCGTGACCAGCTGGTCGGCAAGGTGCAAGAGCGCTACGGCCGCTCCAAAGAGCAGGCAGAGCAGGAAGTGGATGACTTCCTCAACAAAGCCTGATCTTGCGAGATTTGCGATCTGAATGAACGAACGGCCCCTGCGCTCCGAAAGGACGCGGGGGCCGATTTCTGTGCAAAGGGCGCTGCCCCTAGTCCGGTTCTTCCGGTGTAGGTTTTTCGGTGGCTTTCGCATTTTTGCGATACTCATCCAGCGCTTTGGTACCGAATTGGCGCAGGGCATCCCCTGCCAAGACCACTGCCGCCTCTTTTGCGGTCGTGGTGTGGCGGCGCATGGATTGCGGGCGGCTGCCCCCCGCTGGCGCAAGGATCGCGGCGGCAGCCAATTCTAGCGCGACGGTCGAGAGCTCCGCAGACAAGCTGTGCTTTTGGGGCGCGACGGGGGGGGCAGGGCTTGCTTTTGGGTCGGCAGGTTTGGGCTTTTTGAACACAGCCCAGCATATAACCGCAGCAACCCCTGCGCCGACTGCGGCGATTGTTCTGGGCCGTATCGCCAATTTTGCGGCGCGGTCCTTGGCTGAGGCAAGCACCTTTGCATCCAGCAATTGTTGTGGGTTTAGCCGTTTGGACAGGGTTGATGCCGTTTTGCCAAGGGCTTGGGTTTCTGCGGCGCGGAGGGCTTCTAACTGGTCACGGTTCATTGTGTGTCCTCCGCCTTGGTGGCTTTCACCACGGCGTCGACGTCCCCGGTCAGCCGCGCGTAAACCCGCGCGGGCAGGCCGGTCACACGCCGCAGCATTGCCTGCGCCCGCAGCAAGGCCGCTATGCCAAGGACCATCAGCGAAGCACCCGCCACGAATTGCGCCACCCAAGGCGGCAGCCCCAAGGCGATCAAGCCGCTGGCCAATGCCATCCCCAAAAGCAGGACAGACACGAGCGCAAGCAGAACCGCCAGACAACAAAAAACGGCGGCCATCGCCGCCGCCTGTTTCGCGGACCGTAGGTCCAGCCGCATCAATCCTGCCTCGGCCGCAAAGATGCGGCCAAGGTGAGATGCTGCCTGACTGAGCAATTCACTGACAGGCGGTTGATCTTCTTCAGGGGGCATTACGCGTCCTTTGGTGCCGCATCATCGGTTTTACCTTCGCTGCGCAGAACGCGGGTCAGGGCGTAGCCCGCCAGTGCGACTCCGGTCACAAAGAGGGCGGGGTGGTCCTTGGCAAAGGTCTTGGTGCGCGCGGCGATATCGCTGAACGAGGTGTCGCGCAGTGCTGCGGTGGCTTGTTCCACGTTCTGGGCAAGCACGGCGCGGGCTTGTTCAACATGGTCTTGCGCTTCGGTTGCACCTGCCTCGGCCATCTCCTTGGCTTTTTTGGTGGCGGTGTCCACCGCGTCCTTGCCTTGAGCGGCGATCTCTTCGGCGGTGGCTTTGCCGCTTTTGATCATGTCGGATGCAGTTTGATCATGTTTGGTCATTTCAGTCTCCGTTGTTGATGTTATGCGCGGGGCAGGGAGTTGAATAGGGCTGTAAACCTATTTCTGCGCCCGCGGCCCGAAAAAAAACCAGATGATAAAGCCGAGAACCGGCGCAAAGATCACCAATAGAGCCCATAAAACCTTGCGGCCCATGGTGGCATTTGACCCCGCGATTGCCAATAATGCCCAGACGTCCAGCACCAGAATAATCAATCCGCCGATGCCGGAAAATTCGAACATGTTCAGCTCTGTCATTTGGATCTCCTGTGGGTTTTCAGGAAATAAACGTCTTTGGGTGCGTCTTGGTTCCCAGTGGTGGCGGCAGAATTTATCGGGAACCGCCGAGCTAAAGGTTGCGTTTGTTCGGTATCTGACGACGAAACCTTTTGCACCTGAAGGAGATGACACATGCTAGGTTGGGCCCTTACTTTTCTGATTGTTGCGCTTATTGCGGCGGCCCTTGGATTTGGTGGTATCGCAGGCGCTTCTGCCGGGATTGCCAAGATTCTGTTCTTTATCTTTATCGTTCTGTTTGTGGTGGCAATGATCGCGCGCGCGTTGAAGGGGCGTCCTCCGCTCTGACTGAAACCGCTGCTTTGACCTGATCTTACGTGCGCCCCGTTCCTTGAGTTCGGGGCGTTTTGCATGTGTCGGACCCCCTGCAGCGCGCGCATGGTTTCGCAAATCTTAATGGATCCGGCACAGGGTGTCGTGCAAACCCTATGACCGGAGCAATGCCCATGTCTGACCAATCCGCACGCTTGTCGCTACCCTATCTGGCACCCTCGCAGGCCCAAAAACATGTGACCCATAACGAAGCCTTGCAGATCCTTGATTTGCTGGTGCAACCGACCGTTCAGGCCTTTGGCGCGATCACGCCGCCAGTGTCGCCGTTAGTCGGCCAGGTCTGGGCGCTGGGTGCGGCACCGACCGGGGATTGGGCTGGCCAGCCAGAGACGCTTGCGGCCTGGAACGGTGATGCATGGCTGTTTCTGACCCCGCAAGAGGGATGGCAGTTCCTGGACATCACCGATGGTAGCCTTTGGCGTTTTGGTACGGCTGGCTGGGCACGTCTTGCCCCGGCAGAGCTGGTGAACCTGACAGGTGTTGGCATCAACGCAGGCTACGATTCCACAAACCGGCTTTCAGTCTCATCTGCCGCTACGCTTTTGACGCATGAAGGCGCGGGGCATCAGCTCAAGATCAACAAGTCGGGTGCCTCTGATACTGCCAGCCTGTTGTTTCAAACCGATTGGTCCGGCCGCGCCGAGATGGGCACGGCAGGGAACGATGATTTTTCGATCAAGGTCAGCCCTGATGGCGCAAGCTGGACCAATGCGCTGAGCATTGCAGCCGATACCGGTTTGTTGACCGGTGAGGCGATCACCGAAACGGCAACGGATGCCCGCGCAGGCCGCCTGCTTACGGTTGGCAATTTCGGGCTTGGGTCTGTTAGCCTGCCGATTGTTGCGGATGTCGACGCCGTGGCGATACCAAGCGGGACCTATGGCACTGATGGCACCACAACCGGCACTGTGCCTGCGGGCGGGCCCGACGGGATTTTGCATCATACCACATTGGCTGCGGGCACCGCGACCCAGCGCTGGCAAAGCGCGCTGAGCGATACGATGTATCACCGCAGCTATCGCAGCGGCGCATGGACTTCTTGGGCCAAGATCTATGATGCAACGAATACCACGGTGGACAGCAACGGTTTTATCAAGGCCGCCTCTCCGATCCTGCGTTTGCATAATGATCATATCGAGGATCCGGTCGAGCCGGTTCCAGCCGTATTCACCCGCGTGGGCAAGGGGCATTACACCCTTTCAGGGGTGCAAGAGCTTGCTGATCAGGGCTGGCAGATCGAGGTGCCACAGGATGAGAACGGCAACCGGTTGGTTTTTGTGCAAACATCCTATGATGCGCAGAGCCAGACCCTAGAGGTAAAGACCAGCACCGTGGTTTGGAAATCGGGCTGGGCAGCAGGTAAGCCGGTGGATATTCCGCAGGGCCGCTGGATCGATCTGCGTTTTGCCTATGCCCCGGCGGCTTGATCCCTAGGCGCAATAGATTTTGTCCCCGCCCCGCAGATGATGCCGGGCGGGGTTTTACTATGCACGGGCAATGTTAGCCCTTTGGCATCGTCAGGCTTAGCATTCGACCGCTTTTCTTATAGCGCACTTCTGTCGTGGTAATCGCGGCAACAGTGCCCCCATCCACACGGTCACCAACGCGGACTTTCTGGTAGCGCCCCGAGGAGGTGCGAACGAGCGCATACCGCTTTTTCTTGGAGCCATAGACCCCGATGAGGTTGGTCTTTGACAGGTTGATTGCATTTTTGAAGGTGGCTTGCTTGGCCACGCTTGCGCGTGTCGGGATGCGGGGGGCGGCAGAGGCTTTTACCTCGGGCTCGGCTGCTTCTTCGGGATCAGCGCTGCGTTGTTGTGCCGCCTGATTGCGCGAGGTTTCGCGGGCGGCGGCAGAAACAGCAGCAGCAATCGCCCCCGAAAAATCGCTCGGCCGCGCTGCGGGCCGCGGTGACATGGCGACCCTGATCAGGTCATCTTGGGGGCGCGCGCTGGCCATGAGGGACGCGCCGGATGCGGACTCGCGGGCAATTTCGGCGGCGGTCAGCACGGGTTCCGGGCGGACTGGCGGCCGCAGGGATGCAAACTGCAAGAGGTCAGGCCCGGCATCTGTCAAGGCGGCGTCATCTTCGGGCTGGGCGGGCTCTGCGGCAGGAACAACGTCAAGTGCTGCGGGGCGGCCACGGGGCTTGCGGTCTTCGGCGTTCTGGTCCGGACGGAATGTGCCATCCGCCACTGGCGGCGTCAGGCTTGGAGCGGCGGTTTCTTCGGGCGCGGGCGCGGGCGCGGGCTCTGGCGTCGCGCGGGTCGGTGGCACAACTGGCGGGCGTGCCGCAATCAGCCAGAAGCCTTCGGGCATGATCACGCCATTGGCGGTGGCAAGGATACCACCGTTTTCATCAAACGTGTATTCGGTCCCGAAGGGCGGTGGCGGCATCGCCGGATCAGGTGCCCCATCAGGGCGCGCACGAGGAAGCGGTCTGGCGACAGGATCAAATGCCGGAGGCCGTAGATCTGTGCCTGCAAGCATGATCTCGTCTTGTGGGCCGCGCCCCGGGCCTTCGGCTTGAACCTCGACATCGCTTGCGGGGACATCAGGGCCAGGTTCGGGCACATCGGCAGGCTGAGGTGCCGCCTCGACGGGGGCAGTTGGTTCGCTTGGCTCGGGCGCTTCGGCGATCAGGGTTTGCTCTGCCTCTGATGTGTTGCGGGACAAATAAACCGAGGACCAGGCCGCGATCGAGGCCAGTACAGCTAGCAAGATCACTGTCAGGATCAGCCCGAGGAAACGCGGCTTGCCACGACGAATCGCCAGTTTCGCCCCCATCTCCCCCATGCTCGCATCGCCCGAGGCTGCTGTGCGCGGCACATCAGGGGGATTTTCCGAAACCTTGGATTTGAAGCGCGACAAGGCCTCTGCCTTGGTGGGAACGCTTGAAATTGTTGCGGCTGCGGCGGCCTTTTTGCCGGATTTTTCTTTTGGCAGCTCCGGCTTGGCACCCTGTGCAAAAGGCGAGGTGCCGTTCAGTGGCTTTGGGGCCACTTTCGGAGCATCGGGCGTGGCTGTGATTTTGGGGGTATCCGTTTTCGCGGAAGCCTTTGGCAAAACCGGTGCCGCGGGGCCGATGGCCGCCGACAAATGTTTGATTTCGGCCGTAGGCTGCATCGGCCCTTGGACCGGACGAGAGGCTTGCGGCGTTGTTTCCGCAGGTGCGGGTTTTGATGGCTCTGTCTTTAATGCCTCTGGCTTGGCCTCATTTGGTTTTGACACCGTCGGCTCAACGGGTTTTGGCGCTTCGGGTTCAGCCTTTGCGGGATCTGTCTTGGGCAGCTCCGGCTTGGCCACATCTTTTGGGGCCTCGTCGGGTTTGGTGGTGGGCTCGTCTTTTGGCTCTGGTGTCGGCTTTGGCGGCTCTACCGCTTCATCTGGTTGGCTTGGCGACGGGCGCGCGTCGGGGGCCTCCGGTTCTGGAGGCTTCTCGCTGGGGCTGGCTGGCGCTGGTTCGGATGCCTCAACCTTGGCGGGAGGTGCCTCAGTCGGGGCAGGATCTGGCGCTGGCCTTGCCTCGGTTGGTGTTGCCTTTGGGGGCTCTGGGTCTGCGCTGGCCTTTGGCGCGACTGGTGCAGCAGCAGCGGCCGCTGCGGTGATGGCACGCTCACGATCGGCCTCGGCCATGGCGGCACGGGCTTTTTCGCGTTCCTTATAGGCCAGCTTGGCCTTTTCGGCCTCTTCGACCAGTCGCTTAGCCTCGGCCTGGGCCAGTTCCTGTGCGCGCAATTCCCGTTCGGCCTTGGCCGCTTCGATTTTGTGCAGGGCGTCTTCATCGGCTTTAAGTGTGGCCTCTGCCTCACTGCTTGTGGCCGAGATAGGGGCCTGATCGCGCGCAACCTCTTCACCCGTAGGTAAAAGCGTTGTGGAGAGCGCGGTTGGGCCGAACCACGGCTCTCCGCTGAACTGCCCGTCGCCGGGGGTTGTCACAAAGGACACCGGGTTGAAACGGTGGGCGGTGGCAAATGCTTCGGCCTCATCCAGCGTTTCGCGCGCGACGACGGCGACCTGCACCTCGGGGCCTGTGCCGGACCAGTCAAAGACCAGATCACCAACATCGTAGGGGGTTAGCCCTTCAAGGCCCGCACGGATCTGTTCTTCACGCGCGGCTTTATCGGGGCCGGGGGCCGCAACCGTGGTGTAGAGTATCTGTGACGGGGGCAAGACCAGTTTGGTTGTGATCCCATGTGGCGCAAGCCCCACAGCCGAGGATCGCAGATAGCCTAAAGCCGCCCCAAGATCGGGGTTGTCGAAATCGACGGAGCCCACCTCCGTCCAGCCACGCGCGGTGCGGTGCAGCAGGCTTGCGGCGTCATCGGTAATATTCAGGGCAAAGTTTGGTTTCATTGCACGGATCTAGCACAAAAGGAAAAGCTGCGGGTAGCCCCGCCTCTAGGTTACCCCATTCCTACAGCAGGTTTCTGCTGAGTGAAAGAAAAAGCCCCCGGTTTCGACATAAAATAAGCCCAAATCCGCCTAGAATTCGGGTATTGGTTATGCAATCAGTCCAATGTTCGACACAAACCCTTGGAGAACCCGCAATGCGATCCCACAACATTCTGATCTTTACAGCGCTTTTGGCATTTGCCGTGCCAACGCTATCCGTGCCGCTTCATGCGCAAGAGGTTTCGGCAGGGCAGGCCGCGCAAATCTCGGTTACCGGCGAAGGTGTGGTGATGGCAGCGCCCGATATGGCAACGGTTACCCTTGGGGTGACAAGCTCGGATAAAACCGCAAAAGCGGCGATGGATGCGAATAGCGTGGCACTTGCCGCTGTGTTGGAAAACCTCAAGGCGGCGGGGATTAAATCGGCTGATATGCAGACTTCGGGGCTGTCATTGCAGCCCGAATGGGACAGCAACAGCGCAGGCAATGGCAGAACCATCGGCGGCTATACCGCGCGCAACCGGCTGACGGTGCGGGTGCGTGTGCTTGACAAGCTTGGTGCGGTGCTGGACGCGGCGGTCAAGGACGGGGCGAATACGCTGGACGGGGTGGAGTTTGGCGTGGCAGAGCCGGGCCCGCTGCTTGATGCTGCCCGTGTGCGGGCCGTCACCAATGCCCGCAAGCGTGCCGAAGTCATCACTGGGGCGGCCGGCGTGCGCCTTGGCCAGATTGCCGCGATCACAGAGGGGGGCGGCTATTCCCAAGCTCCGCGCGGCGCCATGTTTGCCCGTGCCGAGATGGACAGCGTTCCGGTCGAGGCCGGAGAGATCAGCTTTGCCGTCAACGTCAATATTTCGTGGTATCTGACGCAATAAGGCGTCAGTGATGCCCCTGCCGCGTAAATTCGCGGCAGGGGCAATGTGTTAGCCTTTGGCCAAAGCCTGTTCCAGATCCGCGATGATATCGGCAGGATCCTCGATCCCGATGGACAGGCGCACGGTGTCAGGCGAGGCACCTGCCGCAACCAGCTGTTCTGGTGAAAGCTGGCGGTGCGTGGTCGATGCCGGATGGATGACAAGGCTGCGCGTGTCGCCCAGGTTTGCGACATGGCTGAACAGCTCCAGATCAGAGACAAGCTTCACGCAGGCCTCATATCCGGCCTTGAGTGACACGGTAAACAGCCCGCCTGCACCCTTGGGGCAAACGCTTGCCACCCGCGCCTTATAGGGGGAGCTGTCAAGCCCGGCATAGGTAACCTTGGCAACCTTGGGGTGCTTTTCCAGCCATTCCGCCACTTTTTGCGCGTTTTCCACATGGCGCGCCATGCGCAGGGAAAGTGTTTCAATCCCCATCAGCGTGTAATGCGCCGCTTGCGGGTTCATCGTCATGCCCAGATCGCGCAGGCCGATGGCGATGGAATGGAAGGTGAAGGCCATAGCGCCCAAGGCCTCATGGAACTTCATCCCGTGATAGGCGGGTTCCGGCTCTGACAGGCTGGGGAATTTACCCGATGCCGACCAGTCAAACGTGCCGCCATCAACAACACAGCCGCCCATAACGGTGCCATTGCCGGTCAGGTATTTCGTGGTGGAATGGACAACCAGCGTGGCCCCCAGCGCAAGCGGGCTGCACAGATAGGGGGTGGCGGTGGTGTTATCGACGATCAGGGGCAGGCCAACCTTGTTCGCCACAGCAGCCACTGCCGGAATATCGGTGATGTATCCACCGGGATTGGCAATGCTTTCACAAAAAATCGCGCGGGTGTTGTCATCCACGGCGGCTTCCAATGCCTCCAGATCGTCGAAATCCACGAATTTCGCAGACCAGCCGAATTTGCGGATCGTATTGGTGAACTGCTGGATCGTGCCGCCATAAAGCCGGGTAGAGGCAACAACGTTGCAGCCCGGCTGCATTAGCGGAAACAGCGCCATCAGTTGCGCCGCATGACCGGAAGAGCAGCAAACAGCGCCCACGCCGCCCTCAAGCGCCGCAATACGTTCAGCAAGGGCGGAAACAGTCGGGTTTGTCAGGCGCGAATAGATGTTGCCAACCTCGGACAGGTTGAACAGGGCCGCCGCATGATCGGCATCGCGAAACACATAGGCGGTGGTCTGATAGATCGGGATCTGGCGGGCCCCTGTTGCCGGATCAGGTCGCGCGCCTGCGTGGATTTGTAATGTATCAAAGCCGAGTTTTGTTGCGTCTGACATTGAGGTCTCCCGTTTCAAGCTGCCAAGATGGTTGGCGCGACGTTATGCTAAAGCGGCAAACAGCACAATTGGGGGTTTTTTGGGTGGTAAATGCCTGCAATCGGCGGGAAAGGGCCTGCTGGAAAAACCAGTGTTTGCCAGACTTCCGGTGCGAAGCTAGTGAGGCGCAACCGAAAATGAAGGAGTGTCCCATGCCGCCCATGCCCCGTCGTGCTGTCCTGTTCGGACTTGTCGCCACGCTGTCTGCTTGTGGCGGGGGGCAAAGCGAAGGTCATGGCAAGCCGGATATTGATGGATTCAGCCCACAGCTGCATGTGAACGAGACGCCGGAACTGCGCCGCTTGATCAATAAATATGCCGACCTCTATGAAGTACCGCGCAGCCTTGTGCACCGCGTTATCATCCGCGAAAGCCATCACCGCCCCGGTGCGCGCAACGGCCCCTATTACGGTTTGATGCAGATCTTGCCGCAAACCGCCCGTGGCATGGGGTATAAGGGCGCGGATCAAGGGTTGCTCGATGCGGAGACCAACCTGAAATATGCGGTGAAATACCTGCGTGGCGCATGGCTTTTGGCGGATGGCAGTCAGGATACAGCGGTGAAATGGTATGCGCGGGGCTATTACTATGAGGCCAAGCGCCGTGGCATGTTGGTCGAAACCGGCCTGCGCAGTTAGGCCCCTTCCCAATTTTGCGCAAGCGCCCTATAACTCCGGCAATCAAAACGCCAGTATCGGAGCGTCCCTATGCGTAAGGCCAGCCTGACCCGCGACACCAATGAAACCAAGATTAAAGTGGCAATCAATCTGGATGGCAGCGGGCAATCCGACATCCAGACCGGTGTCGGCTTTTTTGACCATATGCTGGACCAGCTGGCGCGCCATTCGATGATTGATATCACGGTCATGGCCTCGGGCGACCTGCATATCGATGATCACCACACGGTTGAGGATTGCGGCATTGCCTTGGGCCAGGCCCTTGTGCAGGCGCTGGGCGACAAGCGCGGCATCCGGCGTTACGGGCATTTCTCGCTGGCAATGGATGATACACAGGTTCGTTGCGCGCTGGACCTTTCGGCACGGCCGTTTCTAGTGTGGAACATGCCCTTTCCGACCGACAAGATCGGCACATTTGATACCGAGCTGGTGCGAGAGTTCTTTCAGGCGCTGTCCACCCATGGCGGCATCACCCTGCATGTCGACATGATCCACGGGTTCAACAGTCACCACATCGCCGAGGCCGGTTTCAAGGCCGTGGCCCGCGCGCTGCGTGAGGCGGTGGAACCCGATCCACGTCGCGCCGATATGATCCCCTCGACCAAAGGTATGCTGTAAATGCTGACGGTTCTTGTCGATTACGATTCCGGCAATCTGCATTCCGCCGAAAAAGCGTTTCAGCGCATGGCGCGCGAGGTTGACGCGGGTGAGGTGTTGGTGTCTTCGCGCGCCGAGGATGTCGCCCGCGCAGACCGGATCGTGTTGCCCGGTGACGGGGCTTTCCCCGCCTGCCGCCGCGCTTTGGATGGTTATGATGGCCTCTTTGATGCCATTGAAGATGGTGTGACCCGCCGCGCTGTGCCTTTTCTGGGCATTTGCGTGGGCATGCAGATGATGGCAACCACGGGCCGAGAATATGAGGATACTGCCGGTTTTGACTGGATCGGCGGCGAGGTGGTGCAGATCACGCCAGATGATCCCGCGCTAAAAGTGCCGCATATGGGCTGGAACGATCTGATTGTGAACCACCCACATCCGGTGCTGGAGGGCGTGGAAACTGGCGATCACACCTATTTCGTGCATTCCTTCCATTTCCGTGTGGCAAACCCCGCGCACCGTTTGGCGCATGTGGATTATGGTGATGAGATCACGGCCATCATCGGGCGCGACAATATGGTCGGCATGCAGTTCCACCCTGAAAAGAGCCAGACCAACGGGCTGCGCCTGATCAGCAACTTCCTGCGCTGGGCGCCTTAGCCCGCCGCAAACGTCCATCAAGCACCAGCAGCCCCAGCGCGATCAACCCCATGCCCGCCATATGGCGCGGGGCCAGCGTCTCGCCCAGCACCAATACCGCCAGCCCGATAGCGCTGACCGGGATCAAGAAGGTCACCAGCGCAAGGTTCACCGCCCCAGCACTTGCCAATAGCCGGAAATAAATCTGATAGGCTAGGGCCGTGGACAAAAGAGCCAAGCCCAAGATCGCCGCAACAGGAACCGCGCCGGGTAGGGGCAGCGCCCAAGGGCGATCCACCAGCAACACTAAAGGCAGCATCATCAGGCTTGAGGCTGTCAACATCCCAAAGGCGGTGGCAAGCGGTGGCACACCCATCCGCTTGAACCGCCGCCCCCAAACGCTTGCCAGCGCATAGCAAAGCGCGGCCCCAAGACAGGCCATTTGTGCCAGCACCGTGGCCGAACCCGCCGCAAGTGCCGCGCCACCCATCATCACCAGAACGCCGGCAAAGCCAAGCGCCAGCCCCAGCGATTTGGCCGGGCTTAGCCGTTCATCGGATGTCCAGATATGCGCCACCACCAGCGTAAACAGCGGCGTGGTGGCGTTCAGCACGGCGGCAAGCGCGCTGCCAATCTCTCCCTGTGCCAGCACGAAAAACGTAAATGGCAGGGCATTATTCACCGCGCCCATGACCAAAAGCGCGCGCCACACCGGCCAACCCTTGGGAAAGGCGGTGCCCGTTGCCAACAGCACAAACCCCAAGGCCACGGCGGCCAATGACACCCGCAACAGCACAATCGTAAAGGCAGGCAGATGCCCCACCGCAAGCTGCACAAAAAAGAACGACCCGCCCCAAAGCAGGGACAGCGCCGCCAGCAGCAACCAGTCAAAGCCGCTCATCTTCATCGTTTGGGTCATTGGCGCACCTCCTGCCCGCAGCTAACAGCAAAAGGGCCCCGCCCGCGACCCGTTTCTTGCGGCTATTTTGCGCGCATAGCGGGCAACTGTGACGCTGTGTCCCGCTCAATAGGGCCGCCGCATCTTGGCAAGCGTGCGTCGCTGTGCCAAACACCCGCTAACTTACAAACACCGGAGCGCGTGATGATCCTTTACCCCGCAATCGACCTCAAAGATGGCCAGTGTGTGCGTCTTCTGCGTGGCGAAATGGAGGCGGCAACCGTATTTGGCGATGATCCCGCAGCCCAAGCCAAAGCGTTTGAGGATGCCGGCTGTGAGTGGCTTCACCTTGTGGACCTGAACGGCGCATTTGCTGGCGCGCCCGTCAATGCGGCGGCGGTCGAGGCGATTTTGGCCAATGTGACCGTGCCTTGCCAACTTGGCGGCGGCATCCGCGATATGGCGACGATTGAAGCGTGGCTGTCCAAAGGGCTTGCGCGGGTGATCCTTGGCACGGTGGCAGTTGAGAACCCCGCGTTGGTCCGAGAGGCCGCCATGGCCTTTCCCGGCAAGGTTGCCGTTGGCATCGATGCGCGCAATGGCCGTGTGGCGACCAAGGGTTGGGCAAATGAGACGGATGTGATGGTGACCGACCTCGCGCGCAGCTTTGAAGATGCGGGCGTGGCGGCGATCATCTATACCGACATCGACCGGGACGGCGCGATGCAGGGCCCCAATATCCAAGCGACCGAGGCGCTTGCCCGTGCGATTAACATTCCGGTGATTGCCTCGGGCGGGGTGTCGTCGATGGCGGATCTGACGGCCTTGCGCGATACGCAGGTGATTTCGGGCGCAATCTCGGGCCGTGCGCTTTATGATGGTGCGATTGATCTTGCAACGGCGCTTGAGACGCTGAAACTTTAAACCCGAAGGCGAAAAACCCATGCTAAAAACCCGCATTATCCCCTGTCTTGATGTCGCGGATGGTCGCGTGGTCAAAGGCGTGAACTTTGTCGGGCTGCGTGATGCGGGCGATCCGGTTGCGGCGGCGCGCGCCTATGATGCGGCGGGCGCGGATGAGCTGTGTTTTTTGGATATCCACGCCACCCATGAAAATCGTGGTACGATGTTCGATCTGGTGACGCGTACGGCGGAACAGTGCTTTATGCCGCTGACGGTTGGCGGCGGGGTGCGCACGCATCAAGATGTGCGTGCGCTGTTGCTGGCGGGGGCAGATAAGGTGTCGTTCAACTCGGCGGCGGTGGCCAACCCCGATGTAGTGGCCGAGGCGGCGGACCGTTTTGGGTCACAATGCATCGTGGTGGCGATTGATGCCAAAACCGTATCCCCCGGCAAATGGGAGATTTTCACCCATGGCGGTCGCCAAGCCACCGGCATCGACGCGGTGGAATTTGCGCGCACGGTCGCGGCCAAAGGCGCGGGAGAAATCTTGCTGACCTCGATGGATCGGGACGGCACGCGGGCGGGGTTCAACCTGCCCCTGACGCGCGCCATCTCGGATGCGGTTTCGGTGCCGGTGATTGCCAGTGGCGGCGTCGGCAATCTTGATCACTTGGTCGAAGGGGTGACCCAAGGTGGCGCCTCCGCCGTGCTTGCCGCCTCGATTTTTCACTTTGGTGATTATACCATCGGAGAGGCCAAGGCCCATATGGCCGCCGCTGGCATCCCCATGCGTTTGACCTGACAGGAGCCCGCAAATGACCGCGCTGAACCGCCTTGCCGCCACTATAGCCGCCCGCAAGGGGGCCGACCCCGACAGTTCATGGACCGCCAAGCTGCTGGCCAAAGGCCCCGAGAAATGCGCCGAGAAATTTGGCGAGGAAGCGGTGGAGGCGATTATCGAAGCCGTCAAGGGCGACCGCGCCCGCCTGACATCGGAGGCGGCGGATGTGATCTATCACCTGCTGGTTATGTTGGCGGCGCGTGATGTCACGCTGGCCGATGTCGAAGCAGAGCTGGCCCGCCGCGAAGGCACATCCGGCATCGCCGAAAAAGCCGCGCGTTAGAGCCCAAGTCGGGGCCATTCAATCGCAGGGCAGCGGTTTTGCACCATGGTGGCATTGGCACCGCGCGCCAATTCTGCACCCTTATCGCTGTGTACGCCCAGTTGCAGCCAGACGGTGCGCAGATACGGCAGATGGGCGGCGGCTTCTGTCACCACGGCTTCTACGGCTTCGGATTTGCGAAACACATCCACCATATCCACCGCAGTATTGGACGGAATATCGGCAAGGCAGGCATAGACGCGCTGACCTTGCAGTTCCTTGCCCGCATGGCCGGGATTGACCGGGATAACCCGTTTCCCCTTTGAGAGCAGAAACCGCATCACGCTGTAGCTGGGGCGGTCAGGGTTCATCGACGCGCCGACCATCGCGATCACGCGGGTCTCTTGCAAGATTTGTTTTAGCTGTGCATCCGAAGGCATCGTCGTCTCCCTTTTGTCAAAAAAAACGCCCGTACCAAAAGGCCGGGCGCAAGTCGTGGAACGAGGGACAGTAAAACCGCATCAGGTGTTCCGGCCTGTTGCTCTGTTACTGATATGGGCACCCTCGCCGCAAATAGAAGCCTGCTCGCGGTTTTGTGACTATGCGTTGCGATTGCCCGCGGCATAAAGCGCCACCGCCGCCGCGTTGGACACGTTGAGCGAGCCAAAAGCACCGGCCGCAGGAATGCGCACCAAAACATCGCATGTCTCACGGGTTTTCTGGCGCAGGCCCGGCCCTTCGGCGCCCAGAACCAAGGCTACGGGGCGTGTGCCCGCTTGGGTCAGGCCCACGGCAAGCTCGGTTTCGGTCTCGCCTGCAAGGCCGATCAGGAAATAGCCCATGGCGCGCAGCTCTTCCATCGCGTCGGAAAGATTGCCGACACGCAAATAGGGCTGACGTTCCAGCGCGCCACTGGCAGTCTTGGCCAGCGCACCAGTTTCGGGGGCCGAGTGGCGGTGCGGTGCGATCACGGCCCGCGCGCCAAACACCTCGGCCGAGCGCAAAACAGCGCCCACATTATGCGGGTCCGTCACCCGGTCCAACACCACCACCAGCGGCGCACCTTCGCCCGAGATGGCGATATCGGCCAGATTGCCCCAGTTCAGCGGCTTGGCTTGCAACGCGGCCCCTTGGTGAACAGAGCCTTCGTCAAGCGGCACATCGAATTTACGTGGCTCGACGATCTCGGGCGTGATGCCGCCCTTGTCGATCGCCTCGGCCAGCTTGTCAGCTGCGTTTTTGGTCAGCACCAGCCGCAGCTTTTCGCGCGCAGGGTTCATCAGCGCATCGCGCACGGCATGCAGCCCAAACAGCCAAACGGTTTCATTCGCGGCCTGCCGTTTGGCGCGTTCCTTGTCGATAACCCAGTCGGGTTTTTGCGTTGCCATGTGATTTAACCTCTGCGCGCGGATTTGACGCCAAGAATGGGCAATGGGGCGCGTCGGTGCAAGGGGAAAACCGGGCTTGGGGTGCTTTGCATGATTTGGCAGAAAAATGGTCGCTTTGCGCTTGACGCCCCCAAGGTGGGGCATTATTGACCCCGCTTAGTGGGCGATAGGCCGCAAGGTGTGGCAGGGGACTGTAACTCCCTCGAGGCGACTCACGCCAGGTTCGATTCCTGGATCGCCCACCATCTTTCCGCTCGGGAAGGATGACATAAAAAAGGCCGACGGTTGATCCCGTCGGCCTTTTTGTTTTTGTGCTGATATGGGCGGTCTTTGGGCAATGGCGGGCAAAACAGGGGCTTGGTCTTGCAGGGGGCTGCGCTGGTGTGCAAGATGCTGCCAAACAAGATACCGACATATAAAGGATACCCCCTATGATGCGCACCCGTGCTGCCGTTGCTCTGGCCCCCGGTAAACCGTTGGAGGTGATGGAGGTCAATCTTGAAGGGCCCAAGGCCGGCGAGGTTTTGGTTGAGATCAAAGCCACGGGCCTGTGTCACACCGATGAATTTACCCGCTCGGGCGACGACCCCGAGGGCATCTTTCCCGCGATTCTGGGCCATGAGGGCGCGGGCATTGTGCTGGAGGTTGGCGAGGGTGTGACCACTTTGGAAGTGGGCGATCACGTTATCCCGCTTTACACACCCGAATGCCGCGAATGCGAATATTGCCTTTCGGGCAAGACCAACCTGTGCCAGAAAATCCGCATCACCCAAGGGCGGGGGCAATTGCCCGATGGCACGACGCGGTTCTCGATGCTGGATGGGACGCCGATCCACCACTATATGGGCTGCTCTACCTTTGCCAATCACACTGTTATCCCTGAAATCGCACTGGCCAAAGTGCGCAAGGACGCGCCGTTTGATAAAATCTGCTATATCGGCTGTGGGGTTACTACGGGCATCGGCGCGGTGATCAACACCGCCAAGGTTGAGATCGGCGCGCGATGTGTGGTCTTCGGTCTGGGCGGAATCGGGTTGAACGTGATCCAAGGCCTGCGGATGGCGGGGGCGGATCAGATCGTCGGTGTTGATCTGAACGACAGCAAAGAAGAGGTTGGCCGCTATTTCGGCATGACCGATTTCGTCAACCCAACCAAGGTCGAGGGCGATATGGTCGCGCATCTGGTGGAGCTGACCAAGGGAGGCGCGGATTACACTTTCGATGCCACTGGCAACACCAAGGTCATGCGCACAGCGCTGGAGGCCGCGCATAAGGGCTGGGGCGAAAGCATCATCATCGGGGTGGCCGCAGCAGGGGCCGAAATTTCGACCCGTCCGTTCCAGTTGGTTACGGGCCGCGTTTGGCGCGGGACGGCCTTTGGCGGTGCCAAGGGGCGTACGGATGTGCCGAAGATCGTCGATTGGTATATGAACGGCAAGATCGAGATTGACCCGATGATCACCCATAAGCTGACGCTGGACCAGATTAACGAAGGGTTCGAGTTGATGCACAAGGGTGATTGTATCCGCGCTGTGGTGGAATTCTAAGCAGCGCTGAATGCTTGTGATTATGTGTTTGGAGAGGCCCCCGTGTGGGGCCCCCTTTTTTGGGATTGTGTGACGGATGAGTAACGCAGGTTTGGCAGGCAAGACGACGGGTATCTGGGGCCGCGCGGCGCGTGGTTCGGCGTGGATCGCGATGTCCTTTGTGGCCGCGCAGGGGTTCCGGCTGATATCAAACCTGATCCTGACCCGGCTGCTGTTCCCCGAGGCCTTCGGCATCATGGCGCTGGTGACGGTGTTGCTGGTCGGGCTGATGCTGTTTTCCGATATGGGCGTTGGCCCCGCGATTATGCAAAGCCAGCGCGGCGATGAGCCGGATTTCCTCAACACCGCATGGACCATCCAGATTTTGCGGGGCGGGATCTTGTGGGTTCTGGCCTGCGGCTTGGCCTATCCGGCGGCACTATTTTATGACCAGCCGTTGATCGGGCAGATCTTGCCGGTGGCAAGCTTGGCGCTTGTCTTTGCCGGGTTTGAGCCGACGCGCATCCACACCGCCAACCGCCATCTGCTGTTGGGGCGGGTGACGGTGCTTGACCTGATCTCTACCCTGCTGGGCATCGCGGTGATGCTGGTGCTGGCCTATATCACGCGTTCGGTCTGGTCGCTGGCCTTGGGCAGCGTGGCGACGGCGGCCCTGCGTCTGGTCTTGATGACGGCATTTATGCCGGGAGATCGGAACCGCCTGCGTTGGGAAAAAATGGCCGGATCGGAGCTGTTGCATTTCGGTTTTTGGATCTTTCTATCTTCGGTTTGCGGCTTTCTGGTTTCGCAGGGGGATAAGGCGGTTCTGGGCAAGTTCCTGTCGATCGAGGGGCTTGGCATCTATAACATCGGGGCGTTTCTGGCGATGTTCCCGATCATGCTTGGCTCTACGGTCACCGCGCGCGTGTTGATCCCGATTTACCGAGAGCATACCGAGGTGGACCCGGTGGCCCTTGCGCGGCTTGTGCGGTTGCGGCGGATTGTGACAGGCGGGCTGATCTTGGGCCTTGCGGTTCTGGCGCTTGCGGGGCCGTTCATTGTGAACCTGCTGTATGACGTGCGCTATAGCGCGGCGGGTGGCGTTATGGTTGCGATTTGCTCGGTGCAGATGATTGTGGTGATCTTCCTGACCTATGATCAGGCGGCACTGGCGCGGGGCGATAGTCGCGGGTTCTTTGTCGTCAGCGCGGCCAAGGCGGGGCTGCAAACGGCGGGCTTTGTGATCGGTGCGCTTTACTTTGGCTTGGCAGGGGCGATGCTGGGGCAGGCGGTGGCGATGTTGATCTATATGCCTGTAATCGCGCGGCTGGCGTGGCGGCACGGGGTATGGGATGCCGCCCATGATGTGATCTTTCTGGCGGTGGCGTTGATATTAGGCGCGCTTGCGGTTTGGGTGAACTGGCCACAGATAGAATTGCTGTTCCCGGGTTCGGGTGGTGGCTTCTACGGGCCGTAAGCTTGTCCTTGATATGATCATAAAAATTGGCTGACTTCGTGCTGCAACCTCGCTAGATTGCACAATATTGCCATGCGGGGAAAATCTGTTGGAAAAGCTGCCGACCCATGAAATCACGTATCGCCGGATCCGCGATATGGTGCTGTTTGGCGAACTGGCCCCCGGCCAGCCGGTCACGATCCAAGGTTTGGTCGAGGTTCTGGAAACCGGCATCACCCCTGTCCGAGAGGCGATCCGCCGGCTAACCGCCGAGGGCGCGCTGGAATTCAAGGGAAACCGCCGTGTCAGTGTGCCAGAGCTGACGGCGGCACATCTGGCAGAGCTGGCCTTTGCCCGCGCTGCATTAGAGCCGCATCTGGCCGGATTGGCCGCAAAATATGTGACCAGCGCTGATATCGACGCGTTGGAGGTCATGGACGCCGCCGTCAATCACGCCATCCAGCAAGGCGATATCCGCATCTATCTGGAACAGAACTACCGTTTCCACACAGCACTTTATGCCCATTCCGGCGCAGGTATCCTATGCGCGATGGTGCAGGGGCTTTGGCTGCGCGTCGGGCCATCCTTGCGGATCGTTTGCGGGCGGCAGGGCACGTTGAACCTGCCCGACAAGCACGCCGAGGCGATCTCTGCCCTGCGTCAAGGCCAGCCCGATAAGGTTGCTGCGGCCATTCACGATGACATTGTTCAAGGTCAGGATCAGATCGCCGCCGCACTGGTCGAGGGGGCATAACCGGTCTTGAAATTCATTGACTATCAAAAATATGATCATATTATGACGACAATCAATTTGGGTTCATCCTGTCCCCCTCTCACGCGTTAAATCCGGCGCCCTTTTGTAAGGAGTTTGCAATGCCTGCGATCACAAACCACATGCCAACGAAAGAGCTTCAGGCGCTGGATGCGGCACATCACATCCACCCGTTTACCGACGCGAATGAACTGGCAGAGTCCGGAGCGCGCATCATCACCCGCGCAGAAGGCGTGACCCTGACCGATAGCGAAGGCAATCAGATTATGGATGCGATGTCCGGCCTTTGGTGCGTCAACATCGGCTATGGCCGCCAAGAGTTGGTCGATGCTGCCGCCCGCCAGATGCAAGAGCTGCCGTTTTACAATACCTTCTTCATGACCAGCCATGTGCCCGTAATCGCGCTAAGCGCCAAGCTGGCAGAGCTGGCGCCGGGCACGCTGAACCATGTGTTTTATTCTAGCTCCGGCTCGGAAGCGAATGACACCAATATCCGTATTGTGCGCCACTATTGGGCCTCGAAGGGCAAGCCGGAAAAGACGGTGATGATCGCGCGCAAGAACGGCTATCACGGCTCTACCCTTGGTGGCGGCAGCCTTGGTGGCATGGCCCCGATGCACAGTCAGGGCGTGCCGGTTATCCCCGGCATCGTCCATATCGACCAACCGCATTGGTGGAACGAGGGCGGCGATATGACGCCAGAGGAATTCGGGTTGGAACGTGCGCGCCAGCTTGAAGCAAAAATCCTTGAGCTTGGCGAAGACAATGTCGCGGCCTTTATCGGCGAGCCTATTCAGGGCGCGGGCGGTGTGGTCATTCCGCCCAGCACCTATTGGCCGGAAATCCAGCGGATTTGCGACAAATATGAAATTTTGCTGATCGCGGATGAGGTGATCTGCGGTTTTGGCCGGACCGGAAGCTGGTTCGGGTCGCAAACCATGGGCATTCGTCCCGATATCATGACGATCGCCAAGGGGCTTACCTCGGGCTATATTCCGATGGGCGGCTCGTTGGTGAGCGATGAGATCGCCAATACATTGGCAGCCGCGGGTGATTTCAACCACGGTTACACCTATTCGGGCCATCCGGTTGCGGCGGCCGTAGCGCTTGAAAACCTGCGGATCCTGCAAGAGGAGAAACTGGTAGAACGGGTGCACGATGATGTCGGGCCGTATCTGGCAAAGCAATGGGCGACATTGCTTGATCATCCGCTGGTAGGAGAGGCGAATTCGGTAGGGTTGATGGGCACGCTGGCGCTGACACCGGGCAAGGCAAAGCGCGCCAAATTTGCGGGTAAAGAGGGCGCGGTTGGCCTGCGGTGCCGGACCCGCTGTTTCGCCAATGGTCTGGTGATGCGCCATGTTGGCGACCGCATGATCATCGCGCCGCCGCTGGTGATCACCCATGCCGAGATCGACACGCTGGTTGAGCGGGCGCGCAAGTCACTGGATGAAACCTATGAAGGACTGCTCAAGGACGGGTTGTTCAAGGCGGCTTGAGCCTTTAGGATATGAAAAAGGCCCGGGCAGCGATTGCCCGGGCCTTTTTTTATGCGGTGATCCCGGGATCAGAAGCTGTAGTTGCGGCCTGCGTTTGCGACAACGCGGCTTTGTTTGCCCAGCCATACATCGCGGTGTTCGATCAGCGCGGCACGGTCTTTGGCGGACAGGCCTTTGCTTGCAGTGAACCAGTTCAGGACGCGGCGAAAGAGGGATACTTTGGTCATGTGACAACTCTCCTATATCGGAAAAGCAATGCCCTTCCGGTTGCGGGTGTTTGTGGCCCGTATTGATGAAATCCTTGGCTGGGGTGCCGTTTGCCAACCCCGCGCCGTTGTGGCCTACCTAGCAGATGTGCGCATGGGCGAGGAGCGGCATTATCGCATTGCCGCAATGCGCCGCTCGCATGACGCCGCTGCTTGGTAAATCCCTTCAATGACGTTCAATCATAAAGAAAGCGACGGTGGGGTGCTTTACCTAGGGTGGTGATGCGCAGTAGAAACACAAGCAAATGGTCCAAGGAGTGCTGTCCATGACGTTTTCACGCAAAATCAAAATCGCGCCATCCATTCTGTCTGCCGACTTTGCCAATTTCGGCGCGGAATGCCGCGCGATTGAGGCAGAGGGCGCGGATTGGGTGCATGTCGATGTGATGGACGGGCATTTTGTCCCGAATATCACCTTTGGCCCCGCAACCTGTGCCGCCATTCGTCCTCATATCAAAGGGGTGATGGATGTTCACCTGATGATCGCGCCGGTCGACAGCTATATCGATGCCTTTGCCGCCGCCGGTGCCGATGTGATTTCTGCACACCTTGAGGCGGGGCCGCATATCCACCGCACCTTGCAGGCCATTCGGGGTGCCGGTGCCAAGGCTGGCCTCGCGATCAACCCCGGTACGCCGGTGGAGGCGGTGGAATATCTGCTTGATATGGTGGACCTGGTTTGCGTGATGACCGTGAACCCCGGCTTTGGCGGTCAGAAATTCATCCATAGCCAGATCGACAAGGTTGCGCGCTTGCGCCGCATGATCGGTGACCGGCCTATCCATATTGAAATCGATGGCGGGGTGACGACGGAAACGGCACCTTTGGTCGCTGCGGCGGGCGCCGATGTGTTGGTTGCGGGGTCGGCCGTGTTCAAGGGCGGCTCGGTTGATAATCCGGCACCTTACGGGACAAATATCGCCGCCATTCGGGCCGCAGCGGAGGGCGCTTTGTGATCGCTGTTATCTTTGATCTTGACGGCACGCTGATTGATAGCGCGCCCGATATTGTGGCCAATACCAATGCCGTTTTGCAGGAATTGGGCCTTGGGGTGCTGCCGCCCGCCCAGATAAAAGGATTTATCGGCAAGGGTGTGGGGCATCTGCTGCATTGTGTGCTGGAGGCTTCGGGGCAGGTGCCAGACGGGCCGCTTCATGCCCCGATGCAGGCGCGTTTTAACCAACGCTATGAGACCGCTTTTGAGATGACGGTGATCTATCCCGGCGTGGTAAAGGCGCTGGATCAGCTGGTGGAGATGGGCTGCGCCTTGGGCATCTGCACCAATAAGCCGATCGCCCCGACCCATGCGGTGTTGCGCCATCTCGGGTTGGCTGAATATTTCCCCGTGGTCTATGGCGGCGATAGCCTTGCGGTGCGCAAGCCTGACCCAGCGCCGCTTTTGGCTGCGGTCAAGGATTTGGGCCGCGACCGCGTAATCTATGTCGGTGATAGCGAGGTGGATGCGGCGACGGCCGATGCGGCCAAGCTGCCCTTCCTGATCTACACCGAAGGGTACCGCAAAACGCCTGTGCATGATTTGCCCCATGACGCGGCCTTCAACGATTTTCGCCAACTTCCGGGCTTGGTTGGCAACCTGATGAAGGGGTGACCCCGCCCATATGCGGACCGGTGAAAATACGGGCTACAGCTTTGGTTTTCTTCGCGTTAGGCTGGGGCAAATCATAGGGGGCCCAGTATGGATTTATCAGAGGTGAACGCGCGCGGCTTGGTGCTGTTGGGATGTGGCAAGATGGGCTCTGCGATGCTGGAAGGCTGGCTGGCGCAGGGGGTGCGCGCGGCTTCGGTATGGGTTCAGGACCCGCACCCAAGCGCATGGTTGCAATCGACCGGCGTGCAGTTGAACGCGGGCTTGCCGCCCGATCCGGCGATCGTTCTGGTGGCGGTCAAGCCACAGATGATGGCGGATGCCCTGCCCAGCCTTGCGGCCTTGGGTAATGGCGCGACGCTTTTCGTTTCGGTCGCGGCGGGCACGACTATTGGTTATTATGAGCAGGTCTTGGGCGCGCAAACGCCGATCATCCGCGCGATGCCAAATACACCTGCGGCCGTTGCGCGCGGGATTACGGCGATCTGCGGCAATCCTGTGGCCACAGCGGCGCATCTCGATTTGGCCGAGGCATTGCTGCAAGCGGTCGGCAAGGTGGTGCGGCTGGAGGATGAGCAGCAGATCGACGCGGTTACCGGCCTGTCGGGTTCTGGGCCAGCCTATGTGTTCCATATGATCGAGGCGATGGCCAAGGCGGGCGAAGGCGTGGGCCTTGCACCCGATCTGGCGATGGAGTTGGCGCGGGCCACTGTTTGCGGCGCGGGTGAACTGGCCCATCAATCGCCTGAATCCGCGGAACAGTTGCGGGTGAATGTGACCTCGCCCAATGGCACCACGGCGGCGGGGCTGGAGGTGCTGATGGCGCAGCTTCCCGACCTGATGGCGCGCACCGTCAAGGCCGCCACCACCCGCGCGCAGGAGCTGGGGAAATGATCAACTTTGATGATTTCGCCAAGCTCGATATCCGCGCCGGCACCATTACCCGCGCCGAACCCTACCCGGAGGCGCGCAAGCCCGCGATCAAGCTTTGGGTCGATTTCGGCGGGGAGCTGGGCGAGAAGCGCTCTTCGGCACAGTTGACGGCGCATTACACGCCCGAAGGTTTGGTTGGGCGTCAGGTGATGGCCGTGGTCAATTTTCCGCCGCGCCAGATTGGCAAGGTCATGTCCGAGGTGCTTGTCCTAGGGGTGCCAGATGAAAACGGTGAGGTGGTCTTGGTCACCCCCGATCACGACGTACCAAACGGAGGGAGACTGTTTTGAAACCTGAGATCCTGATAACCCGCCCCATGCCCGGCAAGGTCGTGGCCGAAGCGCTGCGCTATTTCTCACTGACGATCCGTGAGGATGTGACGCCGATGACGCATCAGGCCTGCGTTGACAGCCTGCATCAATATGATGCCGTGCTGGCCACTTTGGGCGACCCCTATAATGCGCAGGTTTTTGATGAAAACCACGCGCCCCGTTGCAGGCTGTTGGCGAATTTCGGTGTGGGCTATAATCATATTGATGTTGCTGCTGCCAAGCGGGCAGGGGTGGTGGTTACCAATACCCCCGGTGCGGTGACCGATGCCACCGCCGATATCGCGCTGACTTTGATGCTGATGACGGCCCGCCGCGCCGGAGAGGCCGAGCGGATGGTACGCGCCGGCCTTTGGGAGGGCTGGCACCCCACGCAATTACTGGGCGCGCATATGTCGGGCAAAAGCATTGGCGTGATCGGCATGGGGCGCATCGGCAAGGCCATTGCCAAACGTGCGCATTACGGTTTTGGCATGCAGGTGCGGTTCTTCAACCGTTCCCCCGTGGCCAACCCCGGCATGCCTTCCGAGCAGGTGGATATGGAAGAGGCGCTGGCGGCAGATTTCGTGGTCATTGCGGTGCCCGGCGGGCCGGAAACGCGGCATCTGATCAATGCAGAGGCGCTGTCCCAGATGAAGCCGCATGCGTTCCTGATCAATATCGCGCGCGGGGATATCGTCGATGAGGCCGCTTTGATCGATGCCTTGCAAAATGAGGTTATCGCGGGTGCGGGTCTTGATGTCTATGAGCATGAGCCGGTGGTCGCGCCTGCCTTGATGTTGATGGAAAACGTGACCCTGCTGCCGCATCTTGGCACCGCCGCCCTTGAGGTACGAGAGGCAATGGGCTTGATGGCCGTCGAAAACCTGCATGCGTTTTTCGAAGGCAAACCGTTGCCAAATCAGGTCTAGCAATGGTTTCGGGCGTGCGACCGTGATCATTTCGCGTGGACGGGGGTATGTCTTTGTGCATATCCCCAAAACGGGCGGTACGGCACTGACCATGGCGCTGGAAGACCGCGCGATGAAGGATGATTTCCTGATCGGCGACACGCCCAAGGCACGGCGGCGCAGGGGGCGGCTGAAAGGGCTCTCGTCTAAGGGGCGGATGTGGAAACATGCAACCTTGGCAGATATGGAGGGGGGTGGTCACAGCACAAGAGCTGGCCGGGCTTTTCACCCTGGCCCTTGTGCGCACCCCTTGAGACAGGGCGGTAAGTTATTACCATTGGCTGCAAGCGCAAAGCTTTGAGCATCCGGCGGTTGACTTGGCGCAAGTTATTGATTTTATTGTGTTACTGAACCATCCTCAAACCTGCGCTGTTTTCGAAACTGGCCCGCAAGCGTCTATATGCGCGATGCCAAGGGCCAAGAACATTGCCGCCTATACCTGCGGTTGGAGCATCTGGACCAAGATATCGCGCTCTTTGAGGCACATCTGGGATTTTCGCTGACCCCGCTGGCGTGTGGAAATGCATCACAGCGGGCGCGCGATTGGCGGCGGTATTATTCCGATGCCGACGCCGCCCTTCTGGCCTATTATTGTGCCGAGGATATCGCCCGTTTCGGGTATGGATTTGAGGATGCGTTAGGGCGCGCGGGGTAGGTTGCGCGCCCTTGTGTTGGCATCAGGCCGCGTGTTTCTTTGGCGCGAAACGGGTATAGAAACTCTCCCCCTTCGCCGCCATATCACGCAGCAAGGCAGGCGCCTTGAAGCGATCGCCAAAGCGTGCGGTCAGATCATCGCAAATCGCCACCGCGCGGGCCGCGCCGATCATGTCGAGCCAAGACAGCGGCCCACCGGACCACGGTGCAAACCCCCAGCCCAGAATAGCACCGACATCGCCCTCGCGGATATCCATCAGCACGCCGTCTTCCAACGCGCGCACGGCCTCAAGCACTTGTGCCATCAGCAAACGGTGCTGGACCTCGGTTAGCTCTGGCTGTGCATCGGCCACGGGATAGGCGGTGGCCAAGCCATCCCAAAGGCCGGCCCGCTTGCCCTTTTCGTCATAGGCGTAAAAGCCCGCACCCGCCTTTTTGCCCAAGCGCCCCTCATTGGCCATGGCAAACAGCACCGTATCCACCGCACCATCAGGATAGGCATCGCCCATGGCAAGTTTGGTCGCCTTGGCGATTTTTACACCCAGATCAATCGAGGTTTCATCCACCAGTTGCAGCGGCCCCAAAGGCATGCCGACCAGTTTCGCGGCGTTTTCAACCAAAACCGGTTCGACCCCTTCGGCAACCATGCGGATGCCCTCGTTGATATAGGGGATGATGCAGCGGTTGGCATAAAAGAAGCGCGCGTCATTGACGACAATCGGGGTCTTGCGGATTTGGCGTACGAAATCCAGCGCCTTGGCAACCGCGCGGTCGCCGGTGGCCTTGCCGCGAATGATCTCCACCAGCAGCATCTTGTCGACGGGCGAAAAGAAGTGGATGCCGATGAATTGCTCCGGCCGCGCGCTGGCATGGGCCAGATCGGTGATCGGCAGGGTGGAGGTATTGGTGGCAAAGATGCAATCCGCGCCCACGACCGCCTCGACCTTTTTGGTGACCTCGGCCTTGACCTTCATGTCCTCAAACACCGCCTCTACGATCAGATCACACCCGGCAAGGGCGGCATAATCGGTGGTGGCGGTGATGCGGGCCAGAACCTCGGCCTTTTTCGCCTCGGTCACCTTTTTGCGCGAGATCCCCTTGTCGAGGATGCCCTCGGAATAGGATTTTCCGCGATCGGCGGCCTCTTGGGCGGCGTCGATCAGCACCACCTCGATCCCCGCATTGGCCGAGACATAGGCGATCCCCGCCCCCATCATGCCCGCACCGATAATGCCGACTTTTTGCACCCTCTGATCCGGTTCGGCCGGGCGGTTTGCGCCTTTTTCCAGCGCCTCTTTGTTGATGAACAGGCTGCGGATCATCGCGGAGGACGAGGGGTTCATTAGCACATTGGTGAACCAGCGCGCCTCGATCTTTAGCGCGGTGTCAAAGGGCACCAGTGCGCCCTCATAAACCGCCGAGAGCAGCGCCTTGGCGGCGGGGTAGACCCCCATGGTTTTACCATGCACCATCGCCGAGGCCCCGACAAAGGTCATGAACCCCGCCGGGTGATAGGGCGCGCCGCCGGGCATCTTATAGCCCTTGGCATCCCATGGTTTCACCAGATCGGCATCCTTGGCCCCCAGTACCCATTCCTTGGCGCGGGTCAAAAGATCCTCTGGGGCGACGACCTCATCGACGATGCTAGCCGCCTTGGCCGCTTTGGGGGTCGAGAGCTTCCCCTCAAGCAAGAACGGTGCGGCCATCATCGCGCCCATCTTGCGCACAAGCCGCGTGGTGCCGCCCGCGCCGGGGAAAATGCCGACCATGATCTCGGGCAGGCCGATCTTGGCCTTGGGGTTATCGGCGGCAATGATGCGGTGACAGGCCAGCGGCAGCTCCAGCCCGATGCCAAGCGCCGTGCCGGGCAGGGCGGCCACAATCGGCTTGCCACCCTTGAGGGTCTTGGGGTCCATGCCCGCGCGTTCAATCTTGCGCAGGATGGTATGCATGCCCATCACGCCCTCAAACACCGCCTTGGCAGGGTTGTCGCCACCGTCTTCCTTCATCTTGGCGATGGCGTTCAGGTCCATCCCGCCGGCGAAATCCTTTTTCGCGCTGGTGATGATGATGCCCTTCACATTCGCATCGGCAAGGGCGGTATCGACCATATCATTCAATGTCATAAACGCCTCTTGCGTCATGACATTCATGGATTTTCCAACAGTGTCCCATGTGATGGTGGCCACAGCATCCGCATCAACGGCATAGGTGAAATCGGTCATTTCAAGGGTCCTTCTTTCAGGAATATTGCTGCAGAGCAAGGCTTAGACCCGCTCGATAATCGTGGCGGCCCCCATGCCGGAGGCGATGCACAGCGTGGCAAGCCCGACCTGTTTGTCCTGACGCTCCAGCTCATCCAAAAGGGTGCCGATGATGATCGCGCCGGTCGCCCCCAGCGGGTGCCCCATGGCGATGGAGCCGCCGTTGACGTTAACCACACCCGGATCCACATCAAACGCCTGCTGGAACCGCAGGACCACGGCGGCAAAGGCCTCATTCACCTCGAACAGATCAATATCACCGATGGTCATCCCGTGATCGGCAAGGATCTTTTGGGTCACGGGCACCGGCCCCGTCAGCATGATCGTCGGATCGGTGCCGATCTTGGCGGTGGCACGAATGCGGGCGCGGGGTTTGAGGCCATGCGCGCGGCCAAACTCGGCATTGCCGATCAAGACCGCCGCCGCACCATCCACGATCCCTGAGGAGTTGCCCGCATGGTGGATATGGTTCACCCGCTCCAGATGCGGGTATTTCATCATCGCGATCTTGTCGAAACCGGGCATCACCTCACCCATATCCTTGAAGGCGGGCTTAAGGGCCGACAGCGTGGCCATATCGGTGCCGGGGCGCATATATTCATCTTGGTCAAGAATGATCAGCCCGTTCTGGTCGGTCACGGCCACGATGGATTTATCGAACCGCCCCTCTTTCCACGCCTGCACCGCGCGCCGCTGGCTTTCTACCGCCAGGGCATCGGCCGCCTCACGGGTAAAGCCGTATTCGGTGGCGATGATATCGGCGGAAATCCCTTGCGGCACGAAATAGGTTTTCATCGCAAGGCTCGGGTCCACGGCAATCGCCGCCCCGTCAGAGCCCATTGCAACACGGCCCATCATCTCTACCCCGCCGGCGATATAGGCCTGACCCGCACCGCCCTTGATCTGGTTGGCGGCAAGGTTCACGGCCTCCATCCCCGAGGCACAAAACCGGTTGATCGCAAGGCCGGGGATGCTCTGGTCCAGATCGGACGCCAGCACCGCCGAGCGCGCGAGACAGCCGCCCTGTTCGCCCACTTGGGTCACATTGCCCCAGATCACATCCTCGACCGCGTGGCCCTCCAGCCCGTTGCGGGATTTGACCGCGTTCAGGATATTGGCCGAGAGTGCCACCGATGTCACCTCATGCAGGCTGCCATCTTTGCGGCCCTTCCCACGGGGGGTGCGGATTGCGTCATAGATATAAGCTTCGGTCATGTTTTATCTCCGAATGGTCGAAAGGCTGCATCGAAACGGTGCGGCCAGATAAGAGAGGTCTTAGGCCCGATCCGACGGGTTGCCGGGCATCAGGTCATAGGGTGCCTTCCAGCCGGGCAGGGCGGCGATCCGGTCCAGCCAGCGGTCGATATGCGGCCAGTCCTTGCGGTCAAAGCCGAAGGGTTCCGGGTAATAGAAAAAGCCACAGCACGACAGATCGGCAATTGTAACCTGATCCCCGACCATCCAGGCGGCCCCGCCAAGGTGCTTGTCAAGCACGGCATATGCCGATTTTAACCGCGCTTGCTGAAAGGAGATCACCGCCTCGGGGCGCTTTTCAGGCGGTATGAAGTTTAGCAAAAACCGGGTGGAGCCAATGACGCCGGATAATTTGTGATTGTCCCAGAACATCCAGCGCAAAATCTCGCGCCGTTCCGCGGCCGAGCGCCCGCCCAGCTTGCCGGTTTTGGAGCTGATATAATCGAGGATAACACCCGATTGGGTCAGCGTCACATCCCCGTCCACCAATACCGGCACTTCGCCCATTTCGTTGATCTCGCGAAACTCGGGGGTGCGGGATTCACCGTTGAAAAAGTCGACGTAAACCGGCTCCCAGTCCATATCTGCAAATGTGAGGGCGAGCGCGGCCTTATAGGCGGGCCCGCTTTCCCCGAAACAATAGAGTTTGGCATTCATGACGTCCGGCTCCTGTTGATTGGCAAGGCGGAGGCTTTCCGACTGCCCGTATTGGGTGGATCAGGTGGTGCGCTACTTCTTACGCGCTTCCAGCTCTGAGTTGAACAGCCGTAAACGGTGGGTCAGGTTGTCCTCATCGATCACCGAGGTGAAATTTTCGAATAAAAACGACAGCGCCTCGCCCTCATCCAGCCCCGCCTCATTCGCGAATTTCCGCAGGCGGCGGTAACCGTCCTCGGTCATGGCGCAGGGAAAGCGGCGGGTGAGGCGAAAGCGTTTGGGCATTATGGTCTCCGGCAATTACGAGATCTGGGGCGGGCCAAGTGGTCCACCGCCTGTTTCGCGGTATCTTACCCTAGAACGCATCCGCCGCCAGCGCCATCACAGGATCGGCGCCGCTTTCGATACGGGCCAGATGCATGCCGGTGGCGGGCAAATGGCGGGCCATATAGTAACGCCCCGTGGCGATTTTGGTTTCCAGAAACGCCTTGTCGCCGCTGCCAGCCGCAAGCCCGTCAAGTGCGGCCTTACCCATCCGCGCCCACATCAGGCCAAGGCAGACATGGCCCATCATATGCATGAAATCATAGGATCCGGCCAAGGCGTTATTGGGATTCTTGACGCCGTTTTGCATGAAATACATCGCCGCCGCCTGCAAATCCTTGGAGGCCGCCTTCAGCGGATCGGTGAAAGGTTTCATCTGCGCATCGTCTTGATGCTCTTTGATGAAAGTTTTAATAATCTCAAAGAAGGCCATGACATGTTTGCCACCGTCCTGCGCCAGTTTGCGGCCGACAAGGTCCAGCGCCTGAATGCCGTTCGCGCCTTCATAGATCTGGGCAATACGGGCATCGCGGACAAACTGGCTCATGCCGTTTTCCTCGATATAGCCGTGACCGCCCCAGATTTGCTGGGCCTGTACCGCCATCTCAAAACCCTTGTCGGTCTGGAACCCTTTGATGACCGGGGTCATCAGCGAGATCAGCCCCTCGGCCTCGGCATCCCCCATGCGCACCGAACGGTCAATCAGATGCGCCCCCCAGAAGGTAAAGGCGCGCGCCCCTTCGACAAAGGATTTCTGGTCCATCAGGGCGCGGCGGATATCGGGATGCACGATCAGCGGATCGGCGGCCCCATCGGGGTTTTTCGTACCCGTCACATCACGGCCCTGAAGCCGCTCACGGGCATAGACCACCGCGTTCTGATAGGCCGCCTCAGCCACGGCATAGCCCTGCAGGCCCACACCCAGACGCGCCTCGTTCATCATGGTGAACATGGCCTTCATACCCTTGTGCAAATCGCCCAAAAGCCAGCCTTTTGCCCCGTCGTAATTCATCACACAGGTGGCATTGCCGTGAATGCCCATCTTATGCTCGATGGATCCAACCGTGACGCCGTTGCGTTCGCCAAGAGAGCCATCCTCATTGACCAGAAACTTTGGCACGATGAACAGGCTGATGCCCTTTGTGCTTTCGCCGCCGCCGGGGGCTTTGGCCAGTACCAGATGGATGATGTTATCGGCCAGATCATGTTCGCCCGCCGAGATGAAGATCTTTTGGCCGGTGATCGCATAAGAGCCGTCGTCTTGTGGTTCGGCCTTGGTGCGCATCATGCCCAGATCGGTGCCTGCATGCGGCTCGGTCAGGTTCATGGTTCCGGTCCATTCACAGCTGACCATCTTGGGCAGATACATCGCCTTTTGCGCATCGGTCCCATGGGTGTGGATCGCGGAATAGGCGCCGTGGGTCAGGCCTTGATACATATTGAAGGCCATATTGGCGGAGACGAAAATCTCCCCCACTGCGGTGCCCATCAAGTAAGGCAGGCCCTGACCGCCGTATTCGGGATCACAGTCCAGCGCGGTCCAGCCGCCATCCTTCATCGCGGCAAAGGCGGCGTCAAACCCCTTGGGCGTCCGCACGGTACCGTTTTCCAACACGCAGCCCTCGGCATCGCCCGAGGCGTTCAGCGGGGCCAGCACATCACGCGCCACCTTGCCCGCCTCTTCCAGCACAGCAGAGGTGAAATCAGCCTCCAGATCCTCATATCCGGGGACACCTGTCGTGGTGACTTTCAGCACGTCTTGCAGCACGAACTGGATATCCTGAACGGGGGCGTTAAAGATGGGCATCGGAATCTCCCTTAAAGTAATGGCGGTTAAGCTGCGGATTTTTTGTCAGCCGTGGCATAGGCCTTGAACTGTTCTGCATTGTCAGCAAGCTCGCTCTTCAGCTCTGCGATAGCTTCAGTCAACTCTTCGCGCTGCTGTTCCATCTGGGCCAAACGGTCTTGGGCCAGCGTATAGGTTTGCATGAATTGCGTGCGCTCTGATCCTTCAAGGTCATACATGTCCAGCAATTGCCGGATATCTTCCAGACTGAAGCCAAACCGTTTGCCACGCAAGAGCAGCTCCAGGCGCACGCAGTCGCGGCGGGTGTACAGACGCTTGGTGCCTTCGCGCGTAGGAAAGATCAGCTCTTTCGTCTCATAAAAGCGCAAGGCGCGGGGCGTCACATTGAACTTATCGCACATTTCGCGGATGGTCATAGGTGTATCAGTCATCATTCTTCTTTCATCTGCCTAAAAGGATCGATTCCTCCTTCCTTTAGGTCACATGGGCAGCGTTGAGAATATGTTACCAGATGAATTGACGTAAGCGTCACCGTAACGTGACGTCAAAGACAACAATGACGTGGTGTCAGCCGGTTTTGGGTGCCTAAATCTCTGATGTGGCGGTGTCGCGCAGGGCGCGCAGGTCTGCGATGGTCACGTCAAGCTCGGCGTGTTGGCGCTCAAGGGCGGCCAACTGACGGTCGGCAAGGGCGACCCATGCCTCCAACTGCGGTTTGGTGCCCTGTTGGCGGTAGATCATCAACCACTGGCGGATTTCCTCAAGGCTGAAGCCAAAGCGGCGGCCACGCAGAATCAGGGTCATCCGTGCCACCTCACGCGGGCCGTACCAGCGGGCGCGGCCTTCCTTTTCGGGGGCGAGCAGTTCGATATACTCATAATACCGCAAGGTGCGCGGCGTTACATCAAACCTGGCGCACATTTCCTTGAAGCTCAGCTGGATCTCAGACATTGACGCATTCCCCCTAGGGCGAAGTTTAGGCTTTAGCGGGGCGTGTTGCAATCACCGGGCTTGCAGCTTGTGCCACAATGGGGAACATGTAAGGCAGCAAGGGAAAAGCCAATTATGACTGAGAGCAAGCAAGAGGTCCGCGACTTCATCGAGGCGCTGCCGCATCTGAAAGCACTGGGGATGGTGTTGGAGGCGCTGGAAGACGGGGTGGCGGTGGTTGCCATGCCCTATGACGCCCGTTTTATCGGGGACCCGGCGACGGGGGTTATCCACGGCGGTGCGGTTTCTGCCTTGATGGATACGGCCTCGGGGGCGGCGGTGATGTGCCATCCCAGCCAGCCTGCGTCCACCGCGACGATTGATCTGCGGATTGACTACATGCGTCCCGCCACGCCGGGCCAACGGATTACGGCGCGGGCGGAATGCTATCACATCACCCGCTCGGTCGCCTTTGTGCGGGTCATCACCACGGATGAGGATAAATCCCGCCCCGTGGCCACCGCAACCGGCGCCTTCACGATCGAGCGTGCGAAGGGAGACAATAAATGACCCGCAAACCTACGCCCGAGCCGGTACAAATCGTCAAGGGACGCCGCGATGCCGCCCTTGGCCGTTTGGTTGATGGCGTGCCCTATATCCAGTTCCTCGGTATTCAGTTTGACCGCCGCGGAGACGAGCTGACAGCCGTGCTGCCATTTTCCGAAAAGCTGATCGGCAACCCCTCGCTGCCAGCCATTCATGGTGGTGTTACGGCCGCCTTTCTGGAAGTCGCAGCGATTATCGAGCTGAGCTGGTCAACCCAGTGGGAACAGATGGAGGATGGCACCTTGGACCCTGCGGCCGGCGGGTTGATGGCACTGCCCAAAACCATTGATTTCTCGGTCGACTACCTGCGTTCGGGGTTGCCACGGGATTCCTACGCCCGCGCGCGGATTAATCGTTCCGGTCGGCGATATGCCTCGGTGCATGTAGAGGCGTGGCAGGACAATCGCAGCCGGTTGTTTGCGCAGGCAACGGGGCACTTCCTGATGCCGTTGCGCGCTGACGAACCATAGGTCCAAGGCGGATGCAGGTGATAACCCATGCCCGCGTCATGCGGGTTGCCGTGCCGATTGTGCTGGCGAATGTCACCGTGCCATTGCTGGGGGCGGTCGATACGGCCGTGGTTGGGCAGATCGGGCTGGCGGCACCTATCGGGGCAGTGGGGCTGGGGGCGATCATCCTGTCGTCGGTCTATTGGATCTTTGGCTTTTTGCGGATGGGCACCACGGGGCTGACCTCACAAGCGCTTGGTGCGGGCAATACCGCCGAGGTGACGGCGATCTTGTTGCGTGCGCTGATGATCGGCGGGGCGGCGGGGGTGTTCTTTATCCTTGTGCAATGGCCGCTGTTTCATGGCGCGCTTTGGCTTTCACCCGGGAGTATGGATGTCGAAAGCCTGACGCAAAGCTATCTGCAGCTGCGGATTTGGGGCGCGCCGGCCACGATTGCGCTTTATGCCGTGACCGGCTGGCTGATCGCGACCGAACGCACAAAGGCGGTGCTGATCTTGCAGATCTGGATCAACGGGGTGAATATCGCGCTGGACCTGTGGTTTGTGCTTGGCCTTGGTTGGGGCGTTGAAGGGGTGGCGATTGCCACGCTGATTGCGGAATGGACGGGCCTTACCTTTGGTCTTTGGCTGTGCCGCAGCGCCTTTGGGGCCGCCCTCGCCCCCGCCATGGCGCGGCTTCGCGATAGCGCGGCCTTGCGGCATATGGCGTCGGTGAATGGCGATATCATGATCCGGTCCATCTTGTTGCAAATCAGCTTTACCAGCTTTCTGTTTCTTGGCGCGGGCCTTGGGGATGTAACCTTGGCCGCCAATCAGGTGCTGATGCAGTTCTTGACGATTGCGGCGTTTTTCCTTGACGGTTTTGCCTTTGCTGCCGAGGCGCTGGTGGGTCAGGCTGTTGGCGCGCGCTCGGTCAAGGCGGCGCGGCGGGCCTCATTGGTCAGTTCGCAATGGGGGGTGGGATCGGTTCTGGCGCTGTCGCTGGTCTATCTTGTGACCGGTCCCGCCCTGATCGATGTGATGACCACCGCCCCCGAAGTACGCCTTGTAGCGCGCGAGTTCTTGCCGTGGCTGGTGCTGGCACCGGTTCTGGGCGTGGCGGCTTGGATGCTGGACGGCATTTTTATCGGTGCCACCCTGACGCGGGAAATGCGCCAGGCGATGCTGGTTTCGGTTGCCGCTTACGGGGTGGCGCTGGCGGTTTTGGTGCCGCTTTGGGGCAATCACGGACTGTGGGCGGCGCTGATGGTGCTTAATATCGTGCGGGGCGTTACGATGTGGCGCAAATGGCCATTGGTCGAAGAAAAGGCCGTTGGGGGTTAAATTCTGTAGCGAACCGTGGCAAAAGGCCGCAAAATGAAAAAGAGCAGTCGTATTTCGCCCGAACGCAACAGGGTGGGCCGTTCAAGCTGCCAGATGGAACGTTAACAGAAAAGGAAGTTGCGATGACGTCAGTTCAAGACGACCCAGACAACACTCCCGAAATTGAGCCCATTCCCGAACCGGAAGGCGTGACTGAAATTATCGAAACCGATTTTGAGATCGGTCAGGATAACGTCGCCGGTGAACGCTTTTTCGCGTTTGATATCCATAATCCGGTCTTCCCGCTCTCGGCACTTATGATCGTCTTGTTCACCGTGTGCACGATCATCTTTCAGACAGAGCTGGAGCCGGTATTCACCTCGCTGCGCAATACGCTGACGACCAATCTTGACTGGTTCTTCATCGCATCGGGCAATGTGTTTGTGCTGCTGTGCCTCTATTTGATCGTATCGCCTTTGGGTAAAGTTCGTTTGGGTGGTCCGCTGGCCACGCCGGATTACGGCTATGCAGGTTGGTTCGCGATGCTGTTTGCGGCGGGCATGGGCATTGGCCTGATGTTCTACGGTGTATCAGAGCCGATGTCGCATTACTCCAGCGCATTCGGCGGTGTGACCATCGGCGAGGATGGCCTGCGCACCGACTGGGCGCCGCTTGGCGGGGCTGCGGGCGATGTCGACGGCGCGCGCCGTCTGGGCATGGCCGCGACCATCTTCCACTGGGGCCTGCACCCTTGGGCGATCTATGCGGTTGTGGCACTGGCCCTATCGCTTTTCGCCTATAACAAGGGCCTTCCATTGACCTTGCGTAGCTGCTTTTACCCGATCTTCGGGGAAAAGGTTTGGGGCTGGCCGGGGCACCTTGTGGATGTACTTGCGGTCTTTGCAACCATCTTCGGTCTTGCGACGTCCCTTGGGATTGGCGCGCAGCAAGCGGCAGCCGGGCTTGATTTCCTCTTTGGCTTTGGCACCTCGAACGGGATGCTGATCTTCCTGATCATCTTCATCACGCTGATCGCAATTGGCTCTGTTGTTCGCGGTCTTGATGGCGGGGTGAAAATCCTGTCAGAGTTGAATATCGGCCTTGCAGCCATTTTGCTGCTGTTCATCATCATCGTTGGCCCGACAATGCAGATCATCAAGGACTTCTTCAGTAACCTTGGTGCCTACCTGCAATATCTGCCCGCACTTTCCAACCCGATCGGCCGTGAGGATGCGAACTTCACCTCGGGCTGGACGGCGTTCTATTGGGCTTGGTGGATCAGCTGGTCACCTTTCGTTGGCATGTTTATCGCCCGCGTCAGCCGTGGCCGGACCGTGCGTGAGTTCCTGATTGCCGTGTTGATCGTGCCGACCATTCTGTCGGTGCTGTGGATGACGGCGCTTGGGGGTACGGGGATTTCGCAACTGGTGAACGACGGGTTTACCGGCGTGCAGGATGCAGCCCTTGAGCTGAAGCTGTTCCAGATGTTGACCCAACTGCCGCTGACGGGGATTACTTCGGTCATCGGGATTGTGCTTGTGATCGTGTTCTTCGTCACTTCCTCTGACAGTGGCAGCCTTGTGATCGATACGATTGCAGCCGGGGGCAAAGTGAATGCACCCTTGCCACAGCGTATCTTTTGGGCGTCGTTTGAGGGGCTGGTTGCGATAGCATTGCTTGTGGGCGGCGGTCTTGCGGCCTTGCAGGCCATGGCGGTTTCCACCGGCTTGCCGTTCACCTTCGTGCTTTTGGCAGCATGCTACGCGATCGTAAAAGGGCTTCAGGCAGAAGTGAAAGCCTGATCCTTACGGGATAAAGCAAGAAACGGCGCGGGGGGATCCTCCGCGCCGTTTTGCATTGGGGGGTTAGCGGCGCAGCAATCCGAAGGCCGCCGAGGCGCCCCAGCCCGCGGCAACCGCCAGAACCAGCGACAAGAGCCCGTAGATCAGCGGTTGTTCATGGGCGAGGTTGTGGATCCAGCGCTCAAACCCGTCTTTGTTGACGGTGATAATCTCTTCGTGTTTGTCGACCACATTGCCGTCACGGGTGATGAACAGACGCACCTTATACTCCCCCTCAACCAGATTGGCGGGCAGGGCAACATCGGCGCGAAACAGCGTGGATTGCAAAAGATCGACAGAGCTTTCGGCAAGGCTGTAATCGAGGTTCTCTTTGCGTATCCGGATCAGCGCATCCAGAAATACCGGCGCATCGGCGGCCTCGGCTGCGGTGCCAACAGCGCGGATCGCGCTGGGAATTGTGATTTGATGGCGCAGATCCTCGGTCGCTGACAGGGCCTCGGACAGCGGGGCAGAGGAGGCGATAGCATAAAAGCTGGGCGCACGGCCGATGGTCACCGAATCCACATTCATCCAGATGCCAAACCGCCGCTCCTTGCGCCGCACCGTCAGCGGGCCAGAGGGGCCTTGGACAGTGGCAATCACCTGCAACGGCGAACCGCTGGGAATAGGCACCTCCCGCCGTACCGCGCCATAGATCAAAATCTCGGAGCCGGTGAAATTGGCCGTGATCGCCACAAGGTTCTGGCTTAGGCCGGCGACGATCGTCTCACCGGTACCCACGGGGTCGTCGGCGGCCTGCAACGGCAGCGACATCGCAAACAGGCACAAGAGCGCGTGCAGCTTCATGGGAACCTCCCCGGCGCGATGGAGTATAGCTCATCCGGGGTAAGAAGCAGGCCAAGAGCTATGCGCAGGCACACGGCCAGCACCATCAGCGCCAGCAAAATGCGCAATTGTTCAGCCCGTAGCATCAACCCGATCCGCGATCCGATCTGCGCGCCAACAACCCCGCCGAGGATCAGCAGCAGGGCCAGCACCATATCAACCGTCTGGCTGGTGACGGCATGCATGACGGTGGTAAAGGCGGTCACGAAAAGCACCTGAAACAGCGAGGTGCCGACGACGACCTTGGTGGGCATACCCAGTAGGTAAATCATGGCAGGCACCATGATAAAACCGCCGCCAACGCCCATGATCGCCGATAAAAACCCGACCGCAGCCCCTGCCACCAAGGGCGGAATGACCGAAATATACAGCCCTGAGGCCCGAAATTTCATCTTCAGCGGCAGCTTGTGGACCGAATAATGCACGTGGGAACGCCGGATCGGGGCATTAGGTTTGCGGGCGCGCAGCAAGGCGCCAAGGCTTTCCTTGAACATCATGGCACCGATCAGACCCAAAAACAGCACATAGGAAAGCTGCACAAAAAGGTCGATCTGGCCCAAGGTCGTGAGCCATGCAAATACCCAAATCCCAAGCGCAGACCCCGCCAGACCACCGGCAAGCAGCACCATCCCCATGCGGAAATCCACGGCCTTGCGTTTGAGCTGCGCCAACACCCCCGAGACAGAGGAGGCAACCACAAGGTTCGCCCCCGTCGCCACGGCAACGGCCGGCGGGATACCCATAAAAAACAGCAATGGCGTGATGATAAAACCACCGCCAACCCCGAACATACCTGACAACACCCCAACAATCCCGCCCAAGCCAAACAGGACGAGAGCGTTTACGGATAGTTCTGCGATTGGCAGGTAAAGCTGCATATCATGCTCGGGCAGAGGTGGCAGGGGCGGCGTTACGGGCGCGCGGCGAAGGGCGGGTCAGTAGTTTCCAAGGATTGCGCTGCTTAGGGGGGGATGTCAAACCCCCGTGCAAATGAATTGTTGCTTTGATCCGGCGTGTCGGATTTTTGCCCACGCAAATACAATCGCGGGTTCATCGCTCTTTGATATAGGGCTCTCCGCCGGCGCGGGGCGGGGTGGCCTTGCCGATAAAGCCTGCAAGGATCACCACGGTCAGCACATAAGGCAGGGCTTGCATGAATTGCGCGGGCAAAGTGATGACGCCGAACTCGATGCTTGGGAAACGGTTGCCGACTGCCTCCAGAAACCCGAAAAGCAGGGTCGCACCCAAGGCATACCACGGCCGCCATTTGGCAAAGATCAACGCAGCCAAGGCGATATAACCGCGCCCCGCCGTCATCTCTTTGCCAAAGCCTGCCGCCAGCCCCAGCGCAAGATAGGCCCCCGCTAAACCGCAAAGCACACCGCAAATCGCCACCGCCGCATAGCGGATGCCGGTGACAGACACCCCTGCGGTATCCACCGCCGCCGGGTTTTCCCCCACGGCGCGCAGCCGCAGGCCGAACCGCGTACGGTACAACAGCCAAGCCGAGGCGGGCACACAGGCGATGGCAATATAGACCAGCGCGCTGTGGCCGGAGATCATCTCGGCATAGATTGGCCCGATGAAGGGTAGCGGTGCAATTACATCGGCAAAAGGCAGTGTGATTGGGCCAAAACGGGCATCGCCAGTCAGCGCCGGTGTCCGCCCCCCTAGGCCAAACCAATTCTGCCCCAGCAGAACAGTCAGGCCAGAGGCCAGAAAGTTGATCGCAACGCCGGAAATAAGCTGGTTGCCGCGAAAGGTGATCGCCGCCAGCCCGTGTATCCCCGCCATCAAAAGCGAGGCAAAGATACCGGCCAGAACGCCCAGCCAGACCGAGCCGGTCACCGCCGCCACCGACCCTGACAGAAAGGCCGCCGCAAGCATCTTGCCCTCTAGCCCGATGTCAAACACACCGGCGCGTTCCGAAAACAGGCCCGCAAGGCAGGCAAACAGCAAAGGTGTTGCCAGCCGGATAGAGCTGTCCAAAATCTGGATGAGGGTTGCGAAATCCATCACGCTTTCCCCTTTTGAAACAACAAAAACAGACCGGCCACCGGACGGCGCACCATATCATCCAATGCCCCCGTAAACAGGATCACCAGCGCCTGAATAACGATAATCAGCTCTCGCGGGATGCTGGTCCAAAGCGCAAGCTCTGCCCCGCCTTGATAGAGGAACCCGAACAAAAGCGCGGCCAAAAGCACGCCGACCGGGTGACTGCGCCCCATCAAGGCCACGGCGATGCCGATGAACCCGGCCCCCTCGACCGAGTTCAAGAGCAATCGGCCTGCCTCCCCCATCACGGTGTTGATCGCCATCATCCCCGATAAGCCACCGGAAATCAGCATGGCATACATCGTCATGCGAACGGGGTTTATCCCCGCGTAAACGCTGGCCTTTTCTGATTTCCCAAAGGCACGTAGCTGATAGCCGAGCCGCGTACGCCACATCAGCAACCAGACACCCACACATGATGCCAGCGCGATCAGCAGGCTGATATTGGCGGGGTTGCGATTGTTGAAGGGGATGCCTACCAGCGCCAGAATGTCGTTCAGCCGCGGTAGGCGCATCGCATCGCCAAACCGTGCCGAGGCGCTATCCAGCGCGCCCTCGGGCCGCAGCACATTGACCAACAAATAGACCAGAAGGGCCGAGGCGATGAAGTTGAACATGATGGTGGTAATCACCACATGGCTGCCGCGCTTGGCCTGCAAATAGGCCGGAATAGCCGCCCAAGCCGCGCCAAACAGTGCCGAGGCAAAAACCGCCGCAATCAGCGCCAGCGACCAATGCGGCCAAGGGATGAAAAGGCAGGCCAGCGCCACGCCAAGCCCGCCAAGGGTGGCTTGCCCCTCACCGCCGATATTGAACAAGCCTGCTTGAAATGCGACCGAAACAGCAAGGCCGGTAAAGATGAAATTGGTCGCGTAATACAGCGTATATCCCCAGCCATAGGTAGAGCCGAGCGCCCCCGTGACCATCAGTTTCATCGCGGCGACAGGGTCCTCGCCAATCGCAAGGATAACGAGGCCCGAGATGATGAAGGCAATCAGCAGGCTGATCAGCGGCACCAAAATCGCATCGGCCCATTTCGGCATTGCGGTCATTTTACCACCCCAGCCATCAACAGGCCTAATTCGCGTTCATTCGTGATCTTCGGGTCCCGTTCCCCCATGATCCGCCCGTCAAACATCACGGCGATCCGGTCTGACAGGCTCATGATCTCGTCCAGCTCGACCGAAACCAAAAGCACCGCTTTGCCGGCATCACGCAGGGCGACGATTTGTTTGTGGATGAATTCAATCGCGCCGATATCAACCCCGCGCGTCGGCTGCCCGACAAGCAACAACTCGGGGTTGCGGTCCATCTCCCGGGCGACGACCAGCTTTTGCTGGTTCCCGCCGGAAAAGTTCTTTGAGGCCAGTGTCGGGATCGGCGGGCGCACGTCATAGCGCTCCATCTTGTCGACGGTATCGGCGCGGATGGCATCATTGTCCATCAGCAAGCCAGAGCGTTGATACTCCGGCGCGTGGTGATAGCCGAAGGCCACGTTTTCCCATGCAGAGAAATCCATGATCAGGCCCAGATGCTGCCGGTCCTCGGGCACATGGGCAATGCCACGCGCGCGGCGGGATTGACCATCGGCCGTGGCATTGAGCGCGATCTCTTGCCCGTTCAGCCGCACGGTGCCCTCGCCGCGCGCGATGCCGGCAAGAACTTCCAGAAGCTCGGATTGGCCGTTGCCCGCAACACCGGCAATACCCAAAATCTCTCCGGCTCGGATGGTCAGGGACACGCCTTTTAGGCGTTCCACACCGGCATCATCGCGCACCCGCAGGCCTTCCACCTCCAACACCATCTCGCCGGGCGTGGCGGGCGCCTTTTCGACCGAAAGTAAAACCTTGCGCCCGACCATCAGCTCTGCCAGCTCCTCCGGTGAGGTGTCGGCGGTTTTCACGGTGGCGGTCATCTGGCCGCGGCGCATAACGGAAACCGTGTCGGTGATCTCCATGATCTCGCGCAGTTTGTGGGTGATCAGGATCACGGTTTTCCCCTGATCTCTCAACCCGTTGAGGATGCGAAACAACTGGTCTGCCTCGGCAGGGGTCAGCACGCCTGTAGGCTCATCCAGAATCAGAATATCGGCTTGGCGGTACAGCGCCTTGAGGATTTCCACGCGCTGTTGGTGGCCAACGGAAAGATCCTCGACCACGGCATCAGGATCGACGTCAAGCTCATATTCCCGCGCCAGATCGGCCAGCGATTTGCGCGCCTTAGCCATGGCCCCGCGCAAAAGCGCACCGCCCTCGGCCCCCAAAATCACATTTTCCAAAACTGTAAAATTTTGCACCAGTTTGAAGTGCTGGAACACCATCCCGATACCTGCGCGAATGGCGCTTTGGCTGTCAGGGATGGGGGTGAGATTGCCCGAGATATAAATTTCTCCGGCGTCGGCCTTGTAGAAGCCGTAAAGGATTGACATCAAAGTCGATTTTCCGGCCCCGTTTTCCCCGATAATACCGTGGATGGACCCTTTTGCGACCTGGATCGAGATGTCCTTATTGGCCTGCACCGGCCCGAAAGCCTTTGATATCCCGCGCAGCTCAATGGCGAGAGAGGCCGAAGCTGGGGCGGCAATTTCCTGCCGCCCCGAGGATTCCACTGCTGCCATTCTTAGAACGAAACGGCGGGGCAGGTATTGTCGGTGTAGTAGTCGTGGACGATCAGCTCACCCGATGCGATTTTGGCGGCGGCGGCATCCACGGCGGTCATCATGTCCTCGGAGATCAGGTCTTTGTTGTTTTCGTCCAGCGCATAGCCGACACCTTGGGCCGCAAGGTTCATATTGACCGCGCCGGTTTCCACTGCGTCACCAGCCTTGAAGGCTTCATAAACCGCGTTATCAACCCGCTTGAGCATGGATGTCAGAACCTTGCCGGGGTGCAGGTGATTTTGGTTGCTGTCAACGCCGATGGACAGGATGTCAGCATCCGCTGCCGCTTGCAAAACACCCATGCCGGTGCCGCCCGCTGCTGCAAAAATCACATCCGCGCCTTGGCTGATCTGCGATTTCGCCAATTCGCCGCCCTTTACCGGGTCATTCCATGCCGCACCGGTGTTGCCGGTCATATTGGCGATGACGGTCGCATCGGGTATCACGGCCTTCACGCCTTGCGCATAGCCGCAGCCGAACTGGCGGATCAACGGGATATCCATGCCGCCGATAAAGCCGACAGTGTTGGACTCGGATGCCATCGCCGCCAGCATCCCCACAAGGTATGAACCCTCATGTTCGGCAAACATCACAGAGCGCACATTGGGTTGTTCGACCACGCCATCGATCAGCACGAATTTGGTGTCGGGAAAATCCGGGGCGACGGTGTTCAACGTCTCAATGTTCGAAAAGGACATGACGACGATCGGATTGGCACCGGTTTCGGCCATGCGACGTACGAATTGTTCACGCTGTGCTTCGGATTGCATCTCCAGCTCTTTATAAGAGCCGCCGGTTTCCTTGGCCCAACGCTGCGCGCCCTCATAGGCGGATTCGTTGAAGGATTTGTCGAATTTGCCTCCGAGGTCGAAGATCAGTGCCGGATCGGCCAAAGCCGCGCCTGCAGTCAGGGCGATGGTCGCAGTGGCCGCGGCGAAATGTTTCATGAGGCTCATTTGTCGTCTCCCGTTTGGATTCTTTGCCATCCCCAGAATCCTTTGCGGACGGGGGGATGGGCTATGATTAAATTTGGGCGCGATTGGGGTGGGGGGTCAATAGGAATATGACGCTAGCACGCGCTAATTGGGCGTGCAGCCAAGTTTAGGCAGGCTTTGGTGCGCAGAGTTAGGCAGATGGCGCAAGGGAAAGGCGCATCACCAATGCATCTATGCGCGCGCCGTGGGGGGCCTCGAAGTAGCGCGGCCTGCGGCCGACCTCGGCGTAGCCCAGCGAAAGATAAAGTGCGATTGCGGCGTTGTTATCTTCGGCCACCTCCAGAAAGGCGGTATCGGCAGCTGGTCGGGCAGCGTCGTGGAAGGCCGTCATCAAGCTGCGCGCATGGCCCTTGCGCCTGAAATCCGGGGCCACAGCAAGCGTCAGAACCTCTGCCTCACCGGCCAAAGCGCGACCCATCACAAAGCCGCGCGCATCACCGCGGATAAAGGTGCCGGGGCTTTCGATAAGTGCGGCAAAAGCTTGGGCAGACCACGGTGGCGGTGTGGTGAAGCTGCGGGCGTGAAGTATGGCCAGATCGTCGGGGGTCATCTAGGCGTCCAGAATGACGGGCGGCGGATCGCTGGGCGGGGCGGCATCGGCTGCGCGAAGGTAGAACGGCGCGGGCAGGGGGGCGCCCTTTGCTACCTTTTGCGCACCGACAAAGGCCAGCGCGCGGATCCGCGCAAGCGGGTCGGGGCAGATGATCGCGCGGTCCGTCTCTGGCCAGTCGCCGATGGGCTGCACGTTCGGCGCGGGCCAGAAATCGGCATCTTCGGGCTTTGCCTCGCGGATCGGGCCAAGCGGCGCGCCTGCGTCAAAGTCCTGCACATAAAGCGCGTTGCGAGTGGCCGGTGTTGCCACGCGGATGCGGGTGGTTTGCCCATTGGCGAGGGCTTCGGTGCTGGTCACCCCAACGGCGGGCACACCCAGCCCGAGGGCAAGACCGCGCGCCGCAGCGACAGAAATTCGGATGCCGGTGAAATTTCCGGGGCCGACGCCCACGGCCAGCGCGCCGAGATCACGCCAGTTTCGCCCGACCGAGGTTAGCATTTCCTCAATAAGGGGCATTAGGCGTTCGGCTTGGCCTTTGGCCATAGGCTCGCGTGCTTCGGCGATGATTTCACCGCGCCATAGCAAAGCGGCCGCGCAATGCGCGGCCGATGTATCAAAGGCCAGAAGGGGTCGATCAAGCGGCAACGGGCCGCACCTCCAGCACCTCGGGGATGTAATGGCGCAGCAGGTTTTCAATGCCCATTTTCAGCGTCAGCGTAGAGGAAGGGCATCCCGCGCAAGCGCCCTGCATATGCAGGTAAACAACGCCGCGTTCAAAGCCGTGAAAGGTGATGTCGCCACCATCTTGGGCCACGGCAGGGCGTACCCGCGTGTCCAGAAGCTCTTTGATCTGGGCCACGATGTCGCCATCCTCGCCGCTATGCTCGGCATGGCCAGAGGCGGCTTGCTCACCCTCAATCACGGCGGCGCCGGATTGGTAGTGTTCCATAATCGCGCCCAGAATTGCGGGCTTGATATGGTTCCAATCGGCAGCATCCGTCTTGGTCACGGTCACAAAGTCATTGCCAAAGAAAACGCCAGCAACATCACCCGCCGCAAAGATGCGCCGTGCGAGAGGGGATTTTTCGGCAGCCTCAGCAGAAGGAAAGTCTGCGGTTCCCATATCCAGCACGGTTTGGCCGGGAAGGAACTTTAATGTCGCCGGGTTCGGCGTGGATTCGGTCTGGATGAACATTTTATATCTCCGACAGTTCCAGTCAGATATGCGCCCTAAACCCCGACAAGTCAAGGTTTAGAACGTTTCTAAATTCGGGCGTGCGCCAAGCTTTAGCTTCCGCGGTAGGTCGAATAGGCAAAAGGCGAAATGAGCAGCGGCACATGGTAATGGGCGTCGGCATCCGGCACGCCAAAGCGGATCGGGATTTCATCCAGAAACAACACGCCGTCACCGGCCTGCCCGCTGGCACGCAGATAATCACCGGCGCAAAAGACCAGCTCATATTCGCCAACCGTCAGCGCGGCCCCTGCCAGCATTGGCGCATTGGTGCGACCGTCTTCATTGGTAACGGTTTCGGTGACCTTTGCATGGCCTTCGCCGGAGACACGGTAAAGCGTGATTTTCACCCCCGCAGCAGGTTTGCCCCGCGCGGTATCGAGCACATGCGTCGTCAGTTTGCCTGCCGCCATTATTGTTCTCCCTTAAAATTACGCTGTAATTGTGCAGGATTGTCGCGCTGGTTACGATCTCTTATTTGTGTTAAAAGTCTTTCATAATTTATTTGTGAATAACGGGAGACTATTCGCTTTATACTAACACACAGAATTGGAAGAATGAGGCGTTTTGTGAACAGATATCCGCGCAATATGACAGGTTACGGGGCCAACCCGCCTGATGCTCAATGGCCAAAGGGCGCGAAGATTGCAGTCTCCTTGGTGCTGAATTACGAAGAAGGTGGTGAGAACAACATTCTGCACGGCGATGCCGGGTCAGAGGCGTTCCTGTCCGATGTTGCCGGAGCGGCGCCCTGGCCGGGCAAGCGCCATTGGAACATGGAATCGATCTATGATTATGGCGCACGGGCTGGGTTCTGGCGGTTGCACCGTTTGTTCACCTCACGCGATATTCCCGTAACAATTTACGGCGTGGCCACGGCCCTTGCGCGCAACCCAGAGCAGGTCGCTGCGATGAAGGCGGCCGATTGGGAAATCGCCTCGCACGGGTTGAAATGGGTCGAACACAAAGACATGCCCGAGGATGAGGAACGTGCCGCGATCACAGAGGCCGTTCGCCTGCACACCGAGGTTGTCGGCACCCGCCCACGCGGTTGGTACACGGGCCGTTGCTCGGTCAATACCGTGCGTCTGGTCGCCGAAGAGGGCGGCTTTGACTGGATCGCGGACACTTATGACGACGACCTGCCGCATTGGATGGAATTTGGCGACCGTGACCAGCTTATCATCCCCTATACCCTAGAGGCGAACGACATGCGTTTCGCCACGGCACCGGGCTATATCGAGGGGCAGCAGTTCTTTCAGTACCTCAAGGACAGCTTCGACGTGCTTTACGCCGAGGGTGAGGCGGGGGCGGCCAAGATGTTTTCCATCGGGCTGCATTGCCGGTTGATCGGGCGTCCGGGCAAAATCGCGGGGCTGATGCGCTTCCTCGATTATGCCCAAGGGCATGAGGGCGTGTGGTTCCCGCGCCGGATGGATATCGCCGATCATTGGGCGGCCATCCATCCGCACCAGCGCTTTGAGCGCCCCAGCGAAATGGATGCGCAGAGCTTCGTCGCCAAATTCGGCACCATCTTCGAACATTCCCCCTGGATCGCCGAACGCGCGCATGGGTTGGAGCTGGGCCCCGCGCATGACAGTGCGGTGGGTGTGCATAATGCGTTGTGCCGGATGTTCCGCTCTGCGTCATATGAGGAACGTCTGGGCGTTTTGATGGCCCACCCCGACCTTGCAGGCAAGCTGGCCGCAGCCAAGTGCCTGACCGCAGAAAGCACCGCCGAACAGGCGAGCGCCGCGCTCGATTCGCTGACGGATGCGGAACGCGAAACCTTTCAGGCGCTCAATACCGAATATGTCGCCAAACACGGCTTTCCTTTTATCATTGCCGTGCGTGACAATACCAAAGACAGCATCCTTGCCGCGTTCAAAACCCGTATCGGCCATGACACGCAAACCGAATTCACCACCGCCTGCGCCCAGGTTGAACGTATCGCGGAACTGCGCCTGAAGGACATCCTGCCATGACCGGATATTTTGCCCCCAAAGGTGGTTTGCCACCGCAAACCCAATTGATGACCGGCCGCGCGGTGTTTACCGATGCCTATGCCTTTATCCCGCAAGGGGTGTTTTCCGATATCGTCACCAGCTTTTTGCCGGGCTGGGAGAAAACGCGCCTCTGGATCATCGCGCGCCCGATGACCGGCTTTTCGGAAACCTTCAGCCAATATGTGATGGAGGTCGCACCGGGCGGCGGTTCTGACCTGCCAGAGAATGACGACGCTGTACAATCGGTCTTGTTCATGACCGAAGGGGGTGCGGATCTGACCGTTGAGGGTAAATCTTACGCGCTGACCTCGGGCAGCTATGCCTATATTCCGGCGGGCAGCAAATGGGCGTTGCACAACACCGGCGCTGGGAACGCGTGTTTCCACTGGATCCGCAAGATTTATGAGCCCGCACCGGGCGTTGACCGGCCTGATGTGCTGGTGCTGAACGACAAGGACATCACCCCCACCCCGATGCCCGACACCAACGGTGCTTGGGCCACGACCCGCTTTGTCGACCCCAATGATTTGCGCCATGATATGCATGTGACCGTGGTCACTTTTCAGCCCGGCGGCGTTATCCCCTTTGAGGAAACCCATGTGATGGAGCACGGGCTTTATGTGCTGGAGGGCAAGGCTGTCTATAAGCTCAACCAAGATTGGGTGGAGGTTGAGGAAGGTGATTTCATGTGGCTGCGCGCCTTTTGCCCGCAGGCCTGTTACGCCGCAGGGCCCGGCCCGTTCCGCTACCTGCTTTACAAAGACGTGAACCGCCACGCCAATTTGCGCGGGCCACTGAACCCGCGCTGAAATCAACTGTTGCCCCCCCATGAAGGGGGGCGCGCCCGGCTGATCCGTCAATAATCATAGGTCCGCATGACAAAAACCATTCAGACAGAGCCCTTGACCGCCGCCGCTTTTGCCCCCTTCGGAGAGGTGTTGGAGGCCACGGGCACACCGGATAAGATTATCAATCAAGGGATGTGTGACCGTTTTCATGACCGCGCGCAGCTTGATTTTGCAGAGGCCCGCGCGGGCATTTCCATTTTTCACGCCCAACCGCGCAGCTTTCCATATACGCTGGATCTGGTGGAACGCCATCCTGATGGCTCCCAAGCTTTCCTGCCGATGACCGAGCATCCGTTTCTTGTGATCGTGGCCACCGGCCCCGATGCCACCCCGCGTGCGTTTTTGACCAATGGCGCGCAGGGCATCAACCTGCACCGCGGCGTCTGGCACGGGGTTCTGACCCCGCTTCACGCCCCCGGCCTTTTCGCCGTGGTTGACCGGATCGGGACAACGCCAAACCTTGAAGAGCATTATTTTGACGTGCCGTGGATCGTGACCGGCCCGGTATCTGCTGCTGTTGCGCTTGAGTCCTGAGGGCTGTTGGCGCAACATCAAAGCACGCGCGATGTTGTCGGGGCGGCATCGTGCTTGAAATCATACCCCACACCTCAGGGAGAGTTTTTCAATGACTGATCGAGTGAAACCGGTAGATGAGATCCTACCAGCACCCCAATTGTTTACATTGGGGTTGCAGCATGTGCTGGTCATGTATGCGGGGGCAATTGCCGTTCCGTTGATCATCGGGCGGGTGCTTCAGCTTGCACCACAAGACGTGGCTTTTCTGATCTCTGCCGATTTGTTTGTCTGCGGGATTGTGACCATCATCCAGTCTTTGGGCATGACCCGTTATTTCGGGATCCAGATGCCGGTGATGATGGGCGTCACCTTTGCCTCGGTCGGTCCAATGATTGCGATTGGGGCGGCCAATCCCGGCTATGCGGGCGCGCAGCTGATCTTTGGCTCTATCATCGGGGCGGGGGTGATGGCTTTGCTGATCGCGCCGGTCATTTCCAAGATGCTGCGCTTTTTCCCGCCGGTGGTGACCGGTACGATCATTCTGGTGATCGGTGTCACCTTGATGCGCGTCGGGATCAACTGGATCTTTGGGGTGCCTGTTGGCCCGACATCGGTAAAGACTGTGAACCCCGAACACGCAGCATGGCTGAAAGAAGTGGGTGAATTGGCCGGCGCTGCCGGCTCCGCTGTGCCGGCGATCCCGCCGGGGCTTGGGTTGACCGCGACGGTCAACAACCCGGCCTATGCGAGCCTGCAAAACATGGGGGTTTCGGCTGTTGTTTTGTTGTCGATCCTTCTGATCGCAAAATACGGCAAGGGCTTTGTGTCCAATATTGCGGTGCTTTTGGGCATTGTCATTGGCGGTGTGTTGGCTGCCCTTTTGGGAATGATGCATTTTGATGGTGTCGCCGAGGCAAAATGGTTCTCGCTGATCACCCCGTTCCACTTCGGAATGCCGGTCTTTGATCCGGTGATGATCATTACGATGACGCTTGTGATGATCGTGGTTATGATCGAATCCACCGGCATGTTTCTTGCGCTTGGCGATATGACGGGCCGCACGATCACCCAACCGCGTTTGGCTGCGGGTCTGCGGGTTGATGGTCTGGGGACGATCCTTGGCGGGATTTTCAACACCTTCCCTTACACCAGCTTTTCGCAAAACGTCGGTCTGGTTGGCGTGACGGGCATCAAAAGCCGTTATATCTGCATCGCGGGGGGCCTGATCTTGATCGTTCTGGGCCTGATCCCGAAGATGGCGGTGATGGTAGAGGCGCTGCCCATTGCGGTTCTGGGCGGTGCGGGCATCGTGATGTTCGGTATGGTTGCGGCAACAGGTATCCGTATTCTTGCTGCCGGTGTCGATTTCGCGAACAACAGGTTCAACCTGTTCATCGTGGCGGTCTCGCTGGGCTTTGGCATGATCCCTCTGATTGCGCCGAACTTTATGATCTGGTTGCCACATGCGCTGCACCCGTTGATCGAAAGCGGTATCTTGTTGGCATCAATCTCGGCGGTGCTTCTGAACCTGTTTTTCAACGGCGCCAAAGGTACAGCGGAAGAGGCGCGTGAGGCGGCATCGGTCGCTGACCACTAAGCAACGTACAGACGTCAAGAAACGACGCGGGGGGCCTTGGCCCCCCGTTTGCCGTAGGGGGCGTGAAATGCAGCAGGCTGTAGATTTTTAGGGATATGGGGCTGACGCTTGTGCGCCCTCGCCTCTGCCGAAAACTCCAGCAAAGGCGAGGGGCATATCAAAGCCCCCGAATGCATCAGCGTTGCGCCGGGGGCTTTGGTCGTTAAAATTCCAGATCAGTCGTATTTCAGGAACTGTTGACGCGCACGGACATAGGGCGTGTCGATGTTCTCGGTCCGTGTACGCACAAGGTTCAGCGCCTCGATGAAGCTCTCGGCGGTCTTTTTCACCAGCGGGTCATCGCTGTTGCGCAGTTCCTCAACCACTTCTACCGATGCTTTTGCACCTGCTTCCATGACGTCATCTGGGAAGTTGCGCACGATCACGCCGTGATCATTGACCAATGTGCGCAATGCGCGTGGATCATTGGCGATAAAGTCGGCCGAAACCTGATCGTATTCCGCTTGCGATACATCGCGGATGATCGCCTGAAGGTCTGCGGGCAGCTCTTGGTATTTCTTCTTGTCGACGACCAGCTCGGTCGCAAGACCGGATTCGACAAAGGATGGCATGTAGTAGTTTTTGGCGACCTGATGGAAACCCAGCGCCAGATCGTTATAGGGGCCAACAAATTCGGCCGCATCAAGCGTGCCTGATTGCAGCGCCTGAAAGATCTCGCCCGCGGCCATATTGGTGACTGTGGCGCCAAGCTTTTCCCAGACGCGCCCGCCAAGGCCCGGTGTCCGGAAGCGCACGCCTTTGACATCTTCGAGGCTGTTGATTTCATTGCGAAACCAGCCGCCGGTCTGGGTGCCGGTGTTGCCGGACAAGAAGCCCTGCACGCCGAACTGGTCATAGACCTCATCCCAGATTTCCTGACCGCCGAGGTAGCGGACCCAAGCCGTCAGCTCTGGCGTGGTCATGCCGTAGGGCACGCCGGTAAAGAACGACAGGGCAGGGGATTTGTTTTGCCAGTAATAGGCGGCGCCATGGCTCATCTCGGCGGTGCCATCGATCACGGCATCTAACGATTGCAATGGCGGGACCAGCTCCCCTGCCGAGAACACCTGAACCGTCAGACGGCCGCCAGAGGCTGCTGTGATCCGGTCGGCAAGACGCTGTGCGCCCACGCCCAGACCGGGAAAATTCTTGGGCCAGGTCGTAACCATGCGCCATGTGATGTTGCCTTGCGCAACCGCTGGTGCTGCCAGCGTAGTTGCCGCAGCGCCCGCTCCCAGAACCCCGGCGCTACGAATAAAAGAACGACGATCCATTTAATACTCCCTAAGTCGAACTGTGTCGCGATAACGGCCTGACAAAATCAGGCACGTCTCCTCCGACATTTAAGCGACGGTTGCGGGAAATGTCCATTCATTTGCACGGCTTGGGGAGTGTGCAGGGCGCTTTACGCGAACGTAGGTTCCGCGTGCGGCATTAATCTTGCCAAAACGCCTTGTTGCCCTCAGTCTGTGCCACAGCGGCGGACATTCCGATGTCCTTGAGGATATGGCCATCAAGACGTTTGAGGGCGCGACGGGTCCGTTGGCGTTGGGCCAGCTTCAATACGGTGTCGGCCCATCCAAAAACCACTGCTGTCGCGCTTTGCTGCGGTTGGCCTGTGCGGATCGTCTGATTTTGGTAAGCCATGGGAACCCTCATGTTTTTGTAATGGTACAATCGGAATTGACGTGATGGGTACAATGTCGCAGAATGTGCCAAATTATGCCAGAGGAACATTGTGACCAATACAACATGGCTGCCCGATTTGACACAATTCCCCGGCCCCAAGTATCTGGCGCTGGTCCGTGCCCTGCGGGATGCGATCCGTGCGGGCACTTTGCCGCCCGACAGCCAGCTGCCCACTGTGCGCGAATTGGCATGGCAATTGCAGATCACGCCCGGCACGGTGTCGCGGGCCTATCAGCTTGCCACGCAAGAGGGGCTTTTGGCGGCCACTGTGGGGCGGGGCACTTTTGTCGCCTCGGCCACGCCACGCTTTGGCCCGACGCAAAGCTTTTATGTTGAGCGCGATCCGGCACATCTGGCGGGACGTATCGATATGCGAGCGCCCAAGATACCCGATGTGGGGCAGGCGGCAGCCTTTAACGCGGCCTTCGCGGGCGGCGCGCCGGATATGACGCGCGACTGGCTTGATTACCCCAGCTATTACACCGAAGAAATCCTGCGTGAGGCGCTTGTCCATTGGCTGGAGGGGCGGGTTTTGGGGGATGTCACAGCAGATGACATAGCCCTTAGCTATGGCGGGCAAAATGCGGTGAACCTGATTTTTCAATGCTGTTTGCGGGGGGATCGCCCGATGGTCCTGATCGAGGATCTGGCCTATGCAGGGTTTCGCCATGCCGCACGCCTTTCCCGCGCCGATGTGCAATCGCTGGAGGGCGACGCCGAAGGCCTGCGCCCCGATGTGCTGGAGGCGGCCTGTCGCCGCCACAGCCCGCAGATCCTTTGCCTTACGACCGAGGCGCAAAACCCGACCACTGTGCGTATGACAGAAAGCCGACGGCGCGAGATTGCCGATATCGCCCGTGCCTATGAAATGCAAATTCTGGAGGATGATTGTTACTCTATCGCCAAAAGCGACATCCCTTCCTTGCGCGCGCTTGCGCCGGAACGGACCTGGCATGTGGGCAGCTTTTCCAAAAGCGTTTCGGCAGCCCTCCGGCTTGGGTATATCGTCTGTCCAAGCGGGATGGGGCGGGCGGGGCGGTTGACCGCGCAGCACAGTTTTATCGGCCTTGCGCGCCCGATATCGGATTTATGCCTGAGCCTTTTGACCAGCGGCGTTGCCGCGGACCTGCGCGCCAAGGTGCAAGACGGCTTTTCCGACCGGCTGGAGGCAGTTGTCAATGTGTTGGGCGGTTATGATCTGGCATGGCAACCGGGGCTGCCGTTCGTGTGGTTGCGCCTTCCGTCGGGCTGGCGCGCCTCAACCTTTGCGCGCATGGCCGAGGCCGAGGGCGTTTTGCTGCGCTCGGCTGATGAGTTCGCGCTGGTCCACGGGCGCGCGCCCAATGCGGTTCGCATGGCCATCCCCGGCAATCACAGCTGCCTCCAGATAGAGCTGGCCTGCCGACGTCTTGCCCGCCTATTGGACAGCCCCCCGGCCGAGCTTTCGGTCTGACTGTGGCATTCCGGACTCGTCCGCCGGCAATCGCTGGCGGCGGCTTGACCCATGCGGGCCATGTGGCCATCTTGCAGGGATAGAAGCCGTTTATAAAAAGAGACCCGAACAATGGGACAGCAAACCAGCTTTCACGCCCCCAATGGGAGCGCAGATTTCCTTGGCTATCGCAAGGCGCGCAATGGCGGCATGGAAATCGTCTATGATGATGGTGCGAACCGCCGGATTGTTTGGCGTGTCGCAGGCGCGCAAGTAAATGAGGCGCAGCTTGCCGAGGCGCTGCGCAATGCAGTTGGTGCGATAAAGGTTGTACCGGCCTTGCTGACAGAGGTTGGCAAGCGCGCCATCGCCCTTGAGAGGTTGGGCGCCTGAAACTCTGCCCTTCCCACAGCCGAAAACCTGTGCCACAAATTATCTGACGCAACAGGGCTGGGGTAGATGATGGGCACAGAATCGCGGTGGGCCAAATTGCGCCGGACAGAGGCGGCCAGCGGGCTGTTGATGATCAGCCCGACGGCGCTTTATGCAATCTTGATGCTGGCGGCCCCCTTGGGCGCGATCGTTCTTTATAGCTTTCTGACAGATGGCTATCTTGAGATCATTCGCGATTTCACTTTCGCGAATTATATCGAGGCTTGGACGAACGAGCTTTACCGCACGGTGATGGTCCGTTCCTTGGGCGTGTCCATGGTGGTGACGGCCGTCACAGTTTTGCTCGCCTTTCCCATTGCCTATTTCGTCAGCTTTCACGTCAGCCCCTCGCGTAAATCACTTTGGCTATTTCTGATCACGATCCCCTTTTGGACCAGCTACCTGATCCGGGTTTTCCTGTGGAAGGTGATTTTGGGCTATAACGGGGTGGTCAACTCTGGCCTGCTGGGTATCGGGTTGATCGATGAGCCGCTGACATTTATCCTTTATAACGTCAACTCCGTGGTGATCACGCTGGCCCATGCCTACGCGCCCTTTGCGATCTTGCCGATCTTTGTGGCCTTGGAAAAGATTGACCGCAGCCTGCTGGAGGCGGGGCAGGATTTGGGCGAAAGCCGGTTCATGACCTTTTTGCGCGTCACCCTGCCGCTGGCCATGCCCGGCGTGATTGCCAGCGTTCTGATCGTGTTTATCCCGACCGTTGGCGATTATGTCACCCCGCAGCTTGTTGGCGGGCCGGAGGGGCGGATGGTCGCGAACCTGATCCAGTTGCAATACCTCAAGCTGGATAATTATCCGCTGGGGTCGGCAATTGCGGTTTCGGCGATGGCAGTCGTCACCTTGGTCAGCTTGATCTTTGTCGGTTTGAACCGTCGCTATTTGAAGGGGCGCAACGCATGAAGGGTGGTTGGTTCAAGGTCTATGCGATCGGCTATTTGCTGTTTCTTTACGCGCCGATCATCCTGCTGCCGATGTTTGCGTTCAATGATGCGACGATCATCGCCTTTCCGCTAAAAGGGTTTTCAACCCGTTGGTTCAGCGCCATGCTGGAAGAGCCTGCCTTGCGGATCGCGTTGAAAAACTCGCTGTTCATTGCGGTGACGACCGCGATCTTGGCAACGACTTTGGGGGTGTTTGCGGCCCGCGCCTCGACCCGCTACCGCTTTCCGATGAAGACAGGGCTGATGGGGTTGATCATGCTGCCCTTGGTGCTGCCTGAAATTATCGTGGCCGTCTCTCTTTTGGTGGTGTTGCTGGGGCTAGGGGTGAACCTTTCGCTTTGGACGGTGATCTTGGGGCATGTTTTGATTTGCACGCCTTTCACGATTGCCATCCTGTCCTCGGCGTTCCAAGCGCTGGATCAAAGCCTTGAAGAAGCCGCCTATGATCTAGGCGAATCCGCAGCCAGCACCTTTCGGCTGATCATCCTGCCCTTGGTGATGCCGGGGATTATTTCCTCGCTGCTGATTTCCTTTACGATCAGTCTGGATGAATTCATCATCGCGTTTTTCCTTGCGGGGACCGAGCCGACCTTGCCGGTCTACATCTTTTCGCAGTTCCGTTTCCCGCTGGCGGTGCCGGTGATCATGGCGCTGGGGACGGTGCTTGTCTGTCTGTCTATTGTCTTGCTTGCTATTGCTGAATATTTCCGCCGCCGCGGCATCGCGAAATCGGGCGGAAAAGATACCGGAGGCTTCCTGTGACCGAGAAACCAACCATGATCGCGTTTCAGGACGTGCATAAATACTATGGCGATTACCATGCTTTGCGCGGCATCACCGCGACGATCAAGGCAGGCGAATTCTTCTCGCTTTTGGGGCCGTCGGGCTGCGGCAAGACCACGCTTTTGCGCACTATTGCGGGATTTGAGGGGATCTCCTCCGGTGCTGTGATGATCGACGGCAAGAATATGGCGGGGGTGCCTGCAAACCAGCGGCCGACGAATATGGTATTCCAGTCCTATGCGATTTTTCCGCATTTGACGGTGGGCGAAAACGTGGGCTTTGGTCTGCGCCGTGCGGGGCTTTCAAAGGCTGAACTGGCCGCACGTGTAGAGGAGGCGTTGGCGATGGTCGGCCTTGGGGGCTACGGCGCGCGGGCGGCGCATGCGCTTTCGGGCGGGCAGCGCCAGCGGGTCGCCTTGGCGCGCGCGCTGATCCTGAAGCCAAAGGTTTTGCTGTTGGACGAACCTTTGTCGGCGCTGGATAAAAAGATGCGCGAGCAGATGCAGGTAGAGCTAATCCGCCTGCAACGGCAGGTCGGCATCACCTTTATTCTCGTCACCCATGACCAAGAAGAAGCACTGGTGATGTCGGACCGCATCGCCGTGATGTTTGAGGGTGAGATCGCACAGCTTGCCGATCCCGAAACCCTTTACCGCCGTCCCAATTCGCGCCGTGTGGCCGAATTTATCGGCACAATGAATTTTCTTCCCGCGCAGGTGATTAGCGAGGCAGATGGCAAGATCGAGGTGGAGGCAAAGGGCTTTGGCCGGGCCACTTTGGATGCCGAACAGGCCCCGGGCGCGCATTCGGGTGAGGGGCCCGCTGTTGGGTTCCGCCCCGAGACCCTGACCATCCTCTTTGAGGGGCAGACATCCACCGACCGAGAGACCACCGCTTTGATCGAAGAGGTCGTCTATTACGGGGATATGACCTATTACGATGTGAAGTTGGACGGCACCGATAGGGCGGTGCGGATCTCGATGCGCAATGTCTTTGGCCGTCCGGTGCTGGAGATCGGGACGCGGACGCGGGTGGCTTGGTCCCCCGGCGCGCTGGTTCTGTTCCGCTAACTGTCGGGGGGCAAAAGCCCCAATCCGCGCAGGTAAATCCCAATGCCCGCCTCCAGCATATCCTCGGGCGGGTAGGGGCTTTGGGCGCCCGGCGCACCGCGGGCAAAGAGTTCCACCACCCCATGGCTAAGCGCCCAGATATGCGCCGAGACCATTGACACAGGCGGGCGCCGATCCACGGGAAGCTGATGCGACAACTGGCGCGCTGCGGTTTCCTGAACAGCCCATGCTTTGGCCGCGACCGTTGCCAACTCGGGATGGGCATTCAGCGTCAGCCCGCTCTCAAACATCGCCTGATAATGGCCGGGATATTTGCGCGCAAAGGCCAGATAGGCGCGCCCGGTCGCCTCAAACGCCGCAAGGGCGCTGGGTTCGCCATTGTTATAAGCAAACTCCATCAGGGCGGCAAAGATCTCATAGCCTTGGCGCGCGGCCTCGGCTATCAGATCATCGCGGCCGACAAAATGGCGGTAAACGGCGGCGGGGGTGACACCCGCGTGCTTTGCTGCCTCTGACAGGGTGAAACCTTGCGGGCCCTTTTCTGTGATCAGTGCCAGCGCTGCCTCAACCAAGGCCTGCCGCAGATTGCCGTGATGATAACCGCGCTTAGACATCAAGCATTGCGGGACTGCCGCAAATTTCGGGGTCGGGCTGGCCGATCAGGTTGCTGTCTTTGCCCTCATACTCCACGGCGTGTAGCAGGGTCTGGATCGCCGCAATCCGTGCGCGTTTCTTGTCGTCGGACCGAATTACCGTCCAAGGCGTATGGGGGGTGTGGCTGCGCGCGAGCGTCTCAGTGATTGCGGCGGAATAGGCATCCCATTTGCGCAGCCCCTCGACATCCACCCAAGACAGTTTCCATTGCTTCAGCGGGTCATTTTCACGGGCCAAAAACCGGCGAAGCTGCTCTGCCTGCCCGACGTTGAGCCAGAGCTTGACCAGCACAATGCCCTCCTCCACCAGCATTTCCTCAAAACTTGGAAGCTGGGCAAAGAAATGCTCGCGCTGTTTGTCGGTACAAAAGCCAAAGACATGTTCCACCACGCCACGATTGTACCAAGAGCGGTCAAACATCACCATTTCACCGGCGGCGGGCATCCAGTCGACATAACGCTGAAAATACCATTGTGTCGCCTCGCGATCCGAGGGCTTTGAAAGCGCCACAACCGAGGCCATGCGCGGGTTGAGGTTTTCGCGTGTCGCACCAATAGTGCCACCCTTGCCCGCAGCATCACGCCCCTCATAGACGACGACCACACGTTTGCCGCTGGCTTTGATGCTGGCCTGCATGCGCACAAGCTGGCGTTGCAGCCCCTCCATCTGGCGGGCGTAAGCCTTGCGTTTCAATTCGCGCGGATAGGGATAGGAGGCCGCCAAAATATCGTCTTTATCCGCCTTTTCAATGGCTTTGCGGATATCCTTCGGGGCCTCCTCGGCCAGAAACTTGCTGATTGCGCCGTCGAAAGGCAGATCCATTGCAGGGGCTCCATGCGGTTTGGCAAGCTGGGCTGCGCTGATCAACGCGGCCCAAGGTTACATGCCAATTTCACTTATATCATAAGGCGTTGACTGGTATATCTCGTTGATCCAGTTGCCATACAAAAGGTGGGCATGGCTGCGCCAGCGATTCAGGGGTTTCATTGCCGGATTGTCGTTGGGGTAATAGTTCATCGGCACGTTGATCGGCGTGCCATTGGCAATGTCACGGTCATATTCCTGTTTCAGCGTGTCGCTGTCATATTCAAAATGGTTGAAGATATAGAGCGCGCGATGGGCCGGATCCTCAACCAGACAGGGGCCGGATTGATCCGATCCAAGCAGGGTGCGCAGGCCGGGGGCGGCGTCAATCTCGGCTTGGCGCATCTCGGTCCAACGCGAAACCGGGATCACACAATCATCCGAGAAACCGCGCAGGAACGGCGAGGTCGGATCCAGGTTGGAGTGGCGAAAACAGCCGAAGGCCTTGGCGGGCAGGATGTGTTTTTTCACGCCGTGGAAGTGGTTGATCATCGCCATCCCGCCCCAGCAGACGCCAAAGGTGGAATGCACATTGGTTTGCGTCCAGTTCAAAACCTCGCGCAGCTCGTCCCAATAGGTGACATCGCCAAATGACAGATGCTCGATCGGGGCGCCGGTGATGATGAGGCCGTCGAATTTTTGGTCACGCACCTCCTCAAAAGGGCGGTAAAACGCTTCCATATGCTCGGCTGCGGTATTCTTGGCCTGATGTTCGGACATGCGGATCAGGTGCAGGTCGATCTGCAAAGGCGTGGCCCCGATCAGGCGCGCGAACTGGTTCTCGGTCTGGATTTTCTTGGGCATCAGGTTCAGAAGCGCGATGCGCAGGGGGCGGATATCCTGACTTTGCGCCCGGTCGGGCGAGATCACCATGACGCCCTCTTTGGTCAAGACATCAAAAGCGGGCAGATCTTGGGGCAGAGTGATGGGCATTGGAACGCTCCGGTGGTTCAGGTCGTTTTGCGGTCAAGGGCAGTGGCGATCAGCGCGTCGAAATCGGCGGGGGATTTGACCGAGGCCACCTCATCCGCCGTTACGCTGATACCCCAGTTTGCCATCGCACGGTAGCGGGGGCGGCGATGATCCAGCAGACGTGCATAGCCGTAGCGCAGAAAAGCGTCAGGGTTGACGCGGTCTTCGGTTACGTTTTGTTCCGCCAGATAATCGTTCCAGACCCGCAACAGGAATTCGGGTTGATAGTACATCGGCTTTGGCGCCCGGTCAAAGCGGGCGATCAACGCGTCACGATGTGCATCCGTGCCCTCGATCCAGACCAAAAGCAGGTTGCGCGACAAAGCGCTAAGGATGGGGTCGTTAGGATCAGCGGCATCGACGACCTCACAGATAGAGCCACCGCTGTCACAGACGAAATTGCTGTAGCCGTAAAGCTCACGTGCGCGGTGGATGAAGCTTTCTGTATCCAGCAATGCTGCTTTCTCGGCTTCTTGGTGCTGCATTTGACGGGCGCAATATTCGTCAAATGCCACACCGCCAAGCGCGGGGTTGCCCGGTTTGCCCAGATAGGTGGACAGGGGAGCGAGGTTTTCAAACGTGATGTTTGAGAGGATATGGATGCTGTCCGACAGCAAAAGTTCACGCAGCAGCGGGACATCCATCGCCGCCCGCTTGAGGTTATCCGCGATATATTCACCCATATAGCGGGTGCCAATCCGGTAATCGATGGAGTAGTGAAACCACCCCGCATCATCGCGCAGCATATTGGAAAGATGGGTTTTCCCAAGGCCCGACATGCCAAAAAGCAGCACTCTCTTGGTGCTGTCCTGCATCCAGTCCTGTGACGATTGATAGATCATCCGAGCCTCCGAGGTCTTCCTTGCGGGGGAGTGATAGCGCGGGGCGCGGTGAAGTTCACGCGAAAACTGTGTGTTGCGCAAATGTAGCTTGGCAAGGCAGCGGTGCGCGCATAATTTTGCGCTATGATTGTACCCTTTATCTTGTTTGTTTTTTCGGTTCTTGCGATGGCCGTGACTTGGGGGCTGCCGGATTTCTTTTTGTTGGCGGTGCTTTCAGCCGTGGCGAGCGTGGTTTTGCTGCTGTTGGCATGGCGCAAGCGACTGGGGCAGGCGCACAAATGGGCTATAATCGACGGGTCCAACGTAATGTATTGGCAGGGTGGCGCGCCAAAGATTGAGGCCGTGCAAGAGGTGGTGCAAGATTTGATCAAGCGCGGTTATGCACCTGCTGTGATGTTTGATGCCAATGCGGGTTATCTGCTCGCGGATCGTTATATGCACGACGAGGTCTTGGCGAGACAGTTAAGCCTTCCTGCAAGCCGCGTGTTCGTCGTGCCAAAAGGTGTGCAGGCGGATTCATTCATCTTGACAGCCGCGCGCGAAAAGGGCGCGCGTGTTGTCAGCAATGACCGCTTTCGCGATTGGGTTGATGACTTTCCAGAGGTCGCGCTGCCGGACCTTTTGATTAAAGGAAATTTCCGCAGTGGGGCGTTATGGCTGGATCTGCCGCAGGATATACGCAAAAAGCCCCGCGCGGCGGCGGGGCTTTGATCCGAAAACAGGCAGAGCTTAGAATCGGTAGCCGACTGTCACACCAAGACCTACGGCCTTGCTCCCGGAAAACCGCGTTCCGGTGGCATCCACTGCGTCACCCAGTTTTGCATACTCAAGCCCGGCAGTGATCTTCATGTTATCGTGGGTATAGGATCCGCCGATACCAATGCTGCGGACACCGTTAATCGGGGAAAGCCGCGATGATGTGCCGCTGTTCGACTTCTCATATCCGGCACGGATGAAGGCCGAAAACTGATCGTTGATCTTGCGGCCCACACCTAATTGGAAGCTGGTCACATTGTCGGCAAAGTCGGTAATATTGCCTCCGGTCAATGCGTCATAGCCTGTTGGGCGTACTTCCCAAACGCTCCATTTCGCATAGCGGATGGAGCCGAAAACCAATGTGTCCTTGGCAACGCCTGATTGGAAATCCAGTGTCAGGCTTTCGGGCATTTCGATATTGATGATATCGGTGCGCGCAATACCGGGGATGATGCTGGTCTCGGTGGTTCTAAATTTATGGCTGATACCTGATTCATAAGTCAGGGCAACGCGTAGTGCGATTTCTGGTTTTTCATAAGCGGCTCCGATGATGTAGCCCAAGCGGGTATCCGCAGGCCCAAAGGCGGAATACTCCAACCCCGTACCGCCGCTGGCCGTCAGAATGGCATCGGCATTCGCGCCAGCGGCGACTTGTTCCGGTGTTGCCCCCGGTGCTGCACCCACTGCCTGCGCTTGCGCCAAGCCACCTGCAATCATGGAACTGGGGATCTCAATCGTTGCCTGAGAGCGGACAGCCTTGAGCCCGCCATAGACGGAGACATTCGGGTTAACCTTATATTTGAACAGAACGGCGGCTTGTCGATTTTTCCATTCCGCATTGAGCCCAGTATAAAACCCGGCATTATAGCTAGCCAGCGCACCGTAGGGCGTATTGACAAAAACGCCATAAGCCAGCTTTTCGCTGATATCGCGTTTGAAGCTGAAAGACAGGGTTGTGTAATCCCCGGCCATGCTGCCGGTTGTGGTGCCGAAGGATGGATTGCTATAGGTGCCGGAAATGCTGGGCGCGACACGAGATGCGCCAAATTCCAGATAGGTCCCCGTTTCAAACAACGTGCCATAGGCGAGGCGTGAACGTTCAATCCCGGCCGCATGAGCGGCGGATGCCGAAAGAGCTATGGCCCCTAATGTGATCGCTAGTTTTTTCATGGCCGTTCCTCCCCCGAACCTGTCCTGAATACATTAAGATGCATTTACTGAAGGTATGGTTAACAGCCAAAATTTTTTGGTCAAACTCTTACGCTACGTTACGGATTGGTTTCAGGGGGTTGTTGCAGGGATACACGTTTTGCAGAAGCTCTGCTTGACTTTAGGTTGATCGTGATGCCGGTCAAGATAAAGGCAGCCCCAAGGATCACCGGCAGTTCCAGCGTCTCGCCATACAGCAGCCAGCCTATGGAAAACGCCACCGGCAGGCGCACGAAATCGACCGGGATAATGACGCTTGCAGGTGCAAGCGACAGGGCGGTGGTCAGGCAAAAATGCGCGATCAGGCCGCAAAGACCGATTAGGACAAGGATGGGCAGGGTTTGTACCGTGGGCAGCGTGACCTCGCCGTCATAGCATGCCATGACCACCCCCATGACAAGCTGCATGCCGGTCAGCCAGAACATGATGGAGGTGATCGTCTCGTGCCGGGTCAGCGCTTTGGTTGCGATATTGGTGGCGGCAAAGCAAATGGCGGCGGCACCGGCGGCAGCGATGCCGGGATTGAAGGCCGAAAAATCGGGGCGTGCGACGATCATCGTGCCGGTTAGGCCAAGGGCCGCGGCCAGCAGTTTCATGCGTGTCAGCTTTTCACCCAGAAAGATCGGGGCCAGCAGGATCAACCAGATGGGGGCTGTAAACTCCAGTGCGAAAACCTGCCCCAAGGGGATCATGGCCAGCGCCCAGAACCACAAGTTTTGCCCCGTGAAATGCATGGTATTGCGCAGCAAGTGGCGAGGCAGGCGGTCGGTGCGCACCTCATGGATACGGCGTGTGGCGAGGGCCGCGACCGTCACGATGATGAACCCGACTAACGAGCGCCAGGCCATGATCTCGAAGGTGTCATGGGTGGCAGACACCTCCCGACCGGCGACCGCCATTGCAAGAAATGCAGCGATGGAGCCGATCATCCAAACGGCAGCAGCAAGGGGGCGGTTTTGTTCGGTCATCGCTATCTTCATGGCGCGCCGTCGGGGAATTGTCCAGCGGTGGGTTGCTTAGCCCCGGCGCCCACCTCTGCGGCCGCCACGCCCCCCCGCAGCCCCGATAGAGGCGGAAGCCTCGGCAAAGCTCATCCCGCCCTCAACCGCTTCCATGACCTTGGCAAAACGAATCCACTCTCCGCCATTGGCATCGTGGTTCATCAAGAAGTTGGCGGCGCGGATTGCCTCCATCTCTTGCAGGCGCACGGGGTTCATGATGGCAGAGGTCATGCCAGCCGCGATCGCCATTGGTAGGAAGGCCGCATTGATGCCGTGGCGCTGCGGCAGACCAAAGGAGATGTTGGACGCACCGCAGGTGGTGTTGACGCCCAGTTCCGCGCGCAAACGGCGTACCAATGCGAATACCTGCATGCCGGCACTGCCCATCGCGCCCACCGGCATCACCAAGGGATCGACGACAATATCATGCGCGGGGATGCCAAAATCGGCAGCACGTTCCACAATCTTTTTGGCAACTGCAAAGCGGACGTCAGGATCTTCTGAGATGCCGGTGTCATCGTTAGAGATCGCCACAACCGGCACATTGTATTTTTTGACCAAAGGCAGAACCAGCTCCAGCCGGTCCTCCTCTCCGGTGACGGAATTGAGGAGGGGGCGACCCTCGGCGGCCTTTAGCCCGGCCTCCAGCGCGCCGGGGACCGAGCTGTCGATGCACAGGGGCGCGTCGGTCACGGCTTGGATGCGGGTGATAAGCTCGTGCATCAAGGGCGGCTCAACAAAGTTGTTATCGGCATAGCGCGGGTCGCTGGCCATTTTGTTGGTGAAAACCGCGCCGGAATTGACGTCAAGCACCGTGGCACCGCAGGCGACCTGCTCCAATGCGTCGCGCAAAACGGTCTCGAAGTTTCCGGCCTCCAATTCCGCGGCAAGCTTTTTGCGGCCTGTCGGGTTGATCCGCTCGCCGATCACGCAAAAGGGTTCGTCAAAACCGATGATGGCCGTTTTTGTCTTTGATTCAATAACAGTACGGGTCATAGTTAATTCTATTCCTTAAGAGTGAGAGGTAGGTTGCGCGGCGCGCCCGCCATGTTCAGTGGCCCAAGCGGCATTCGTCTTGATACCACCCAGCGGGAAGAAATGCACCGACTGGATGCCGAAATCGGGGTGGCGCGCTTTATGGGCGGCCAGATCGGTTACGAATTCGGTGGGCGCGTAGGGCAGCAGCAGTTTGGTCACATTCATGGCGCGCTTTTGCAGCACCTTGAGCGACGGCCCGACGCCGCAGGCAATGGCGAATTTGATCAGGGTTTGCAGCTTGGCTGGCCCTGCCACACCGATATGGATCGGCAGATCAATGCCTTCGTCCGCCAGCCGGTCCGCCCATTTGATAACCGGCCCTGCCTCAAAGCAGAACTGGGTGGCCAGCGCCATTTTTGCGTCCGCGCGGTTGGCGTAGGCCTGTTTCCATTTCAGCGCCTCCATCACCACACGGTCGCCGCCATCGCGGTCGATGTCGCGGTTGCCCTCGGGGTGGCCCGCGAAATGCAGACGCTCGAACCCATCGAACAGACCGCTTTCCAGCAGTTGCATCGAGTTGTCAAAGTCTCCCGTCGGGGTGCTGACGCCGCCAGCCAGCAGGAGGGCCTGCTTCACATCCGCTTCGCCTTGGTATTGCGCAATCCAATCGGCCAGCGTGGCGCGGTCGGGGATGATACGGGCCGGAAAATGTGGCATCACGTCAAAGCCCTCTTGGCGCAGACGCTTGGCGGTGGCGACCATATCCGCAATCGGCGTGCCTTCGATATGGGCGATATAGACGCGGGTCTTTTGCGGCAGAAGCGTGCGGAAATCCTCAACCTTCTCGGCGGTGCGGGGCATCACCTCGATGGAGTAGTCCTGCAAGAACCCCTCCAGCAGTGCGGCGGTGGTCTGGATGGTCTCAGGTTTGAAGAAAAGCGCCACGACTGTCTCCCATATTGTTTTGGTCACGAGGGTTTATCCAAAAACGTCAGGCCCAGCCTGCAGTCTCGATGATCTGTTTCAGGCGATCCTTGTCGTATTCGGCATCAAGGCGGTTGGCCTCGGCTGCGGCGATATCGGCGGGGGTGCCTTCCATCGGGTAGGGCGCGGCTTTGCGCCATTCGGCAAGGTAAAGATCTGCATCCTTGGCGCCGATCTTCATCGCGCAGCGGTCGATGGCCTGTTCGAACCGTTCCGGCAGGGGCATTTTCGCGGCACTGCGCCCTTTGCCAACGATGACTTGCGCCGGAATATCGCGCCAATAAACGATCGTCACCTCTGGCATTTTGCGATTCTCCCTGGTTGCCTGTCTTTCTTTGTAACGCCAGTCTTGCGGGCTCATTGACGTTTTTCGACATGGCGGCGGCGTAGAGCGACCTGATGGGATTTCATATCTGCGGGCGCATCGAATCTGTGCGCAATAATATGAGGCAGGCGGTTGCTTGGGTGCTTGCACCATGCGCAAGGCAGGCGTACGGTGGTTTCAACCACGAATGGAGGGCGCAGTATGACGCCCGAGCGTCCCCGGGAGGAGGACGCGATCCCAGAGCAGATGCGGCCAAATGGCGCCGCAGATGTAATGGTCGAACCGTCTGCCTCCCCCCAACCCGGGTCGGGCCAGCTTTATGCTGCGCTTGATCTGGGAACGAATAGTTGCCGGATGCTGATTGCCCGACCAAGGGGCAGCCAGTTTCAGGTTGTTGACAGCTTTTCAAAGGCTGTTCAGTTGGGCACGGGGCTTGAAGCCACGGGCCGGATGTCGCGTGGGTCGATCAACCGGACTGTTCAGGCGCTGCGGATTTGCCAAAAAAAGCTGGAAAAACACAAGATCAAGCGCATGCGTCTTGTCGCGACCGAAGCATGTCGTCGGGCCAAGAATTCGCGTGATTTTTTGCGGCAAGTGCGGCGCGAAACCGGTTTGCAGCTTGAAATCATCACCCCTGAGGAAGAAGCGCGTTTGGCGGTTATTTCCTGCGCACCTTTGGTAAGCGGCAAGACCGAGCAGCTTTTGGTGGTCGATATTGGCGGCGGATCAACCGAGCTGGTCTGGATCGATATGACCGGGGTGGAGCCGTCGGACCGGCCGCGCGCCATCATGCGGCTTCATGCCGGGTTTACCCCGCAAGGGTTGGGACAGGCGCGAGTCGTGGACTGGATCTCGGTACCGCTTGGCGTGGCGACCTTAAAAGAGCAATTTGCCGATGTGGAAGATGACGCCGCCCGCTTTGCCCTGATGAGCTGGTTTTTTGAGGAAAACCTGTCCAGTTTTGCGCCCTATAACCTTGAAAACGGGCGCGAAGGCTTTCAGGTGATCGGGACAAGTGGCACTGTGACAACGGTTGCGGCCTCGTTTTTGGGGCTCAAACGCTATGACAGGACCAAGGTGGACGGGTTGCGCATGTCGTCGGATCAGATAGATACGGTTATCCGCGAATATCTGGCCCTCGGGCCGGAGGGGCGGCGAACGGACCCTCGGATCGGGCGCGACAGGCATAGCTTGATCATGTCGGGGGCAGCGATTTTACAGGCCTTGATGCGGGTTTGGCCCACGGACCAACTATCGGTCGCGGATAGGGGCCTGCGCGAAGGTCTTCTTTATGCCCAGATGAGCGCGGATGGCGTGCTGACGGATGGGCCTTATGAATAACGGTGCGAGATTATGACCGAGAAAAAGACATCAGGCCGGGGCCAGCGCGATTTGCGCGTTCGGGTGAAAACCGCCAAGGGGCGCAAGCTTTCGTCAACGCTTTGGCTGGAGCGGCAGTTGAACGACCCATATGTGGTGCGTGCCAAGAAGGAAGGCTTTCGCGGTCGCGCGGCCTATAAGATTGCCGAGTTGGATGATAAGTACCACTTCCTCGTCCCCGGCGCGCGGGTGGTGGACCTTGGCTGTGCGCCCGGGGGCTGGTGCCAGATCGCGGTAGAGCGGGTGAATGCGCTGGGTCAAAACCCGAAAAAGCCGGTCGGCACGGTTTTGGGTGTGGATTTGCAAGAGGTGGAGCCTATTTCGGGCGCGCAAATCCACCAGCTCGATTTCCTTGCCGAGGAAGCAGACAGCTTGGTCAAGGGCTGGCTGGGCGGCAAGGCCGATGTAGTGATGTCGGATATGGCGGCCTCTGCCTCGGGGCATAAATCGACCGACCACTTGCGGATTATCGCCTTGGTGGAGGCGGCGCTGGAATTTGCCTTTGACGTGCTGGATGAAGATGGCACTTTTGTCGCCAAGGTTTTGGCCGGTGGGGCCGAGATCGGGATGCAGAACCTGTTGAAAAAACACTTCAAGAAGGTTGCGAATGTAAAGCCCCCCGCAAGCCGTACCGACAGTTCCGAGAAATTTGTGGTGGCAACGGGGTTTCGGGGGCGCGACCTGCGCAAGGCCGAAGAATAACTAGTGCTGTTTCGGGCTTTCGGGCCGGGGGGCGCGGGTTTTATAGACCGGAAGCCCCCAGTTGAAGGCGATACTGCCTGCGCGCAGCACAAAGGTCACGCCGCCACTGGCCAGTAAGGCCAGACCCGGCGCATAGCCAAGCTGCGCGGCTAGCACGGCCGCACCCGCCCCGGCAAAGGCAGCGGTGGCATAGACCTCTCCTTGTTTCAGGACCAGCGGCACCTCATTGCAGACGACATCGCGCATCAGCCCGCCGAAACATCCAGTTGCCACCCCCATCACCATAACGACGGCCCAATGCTGCCCCAATCCCATGGAGACGCCCACACCCGCAGGCACCGCAATCGCCAGAGCAAAGGCGTCGAGCCAGACCACTGCACGGTAGCGGCTTTCCAACAGATGCGCGCCAAAAAACACCACAATTGCCGCGGCAACGGCGGCCAGTAAAATCTCCGGCTCTGCCATCCAAAACACGAGGTCGCGGTTGAGCAGGATATCGCGAATGGTGCCGCCCCCGACCGCCGTCAGGCAGGCGACAAAGATGAAGCCGACAATGTCGAGCTGGCTGCGCGAGGCAACCAGCGCCCCCGTTAGCGCAAATACCGCCACGGAGGCGTAATCAAGCGCGCCGAGGAGGGTCATTTCCCTACCTCGGGCTTGAAGGGGGCCATTCCGGCGCGGGCCAATTCATCGGCGCGCTCGTTTTCGGCGTGGCCTGCGTGGCCCTTGATCCAGCGCCATTCCACGGTGTGACGTTGGCGCGCCTCATCCAGCCTTTGCCAAAGGTCCACATTCTTGACCGCCGATCCCGCCGCCGTCCGCCAGTTCTTGCGTTTCCAACCTGCCAGCCACTCAGTGATCCCGTTTTTGACATAAGCGCTATCGGTGACAACGATGATATCGGAGGGGCGGGCCAAAGCCTCTAGCGCCGAAATGGCAGCCATCAGCTCCATTCGGTTGTTGGTTGTATCGGGTTCGCCGCCCTTAAGGGTGCGTTCTTTCAGCACCGCGTCGCCTTCGCGTGCGAGCATCAAAACGCCCCAGCCGCCGGGGCCGGGATTGCCGGAGCAGGCTCCATCAGTATAGGCGTATAGCTCGGGCATGGGGGTCTCCATTTAGGTCGCGCCACCCTTATGCAAGCCGGGGCCAAAGGTCCAGCCGGGCGTCTGGGGGATTATGCCTCGCGCAAGATGCGGGGCACTTTGAATTCCACGTTTTCCTGTGCGGTCTCGACCAGTTCCACCGATGTGGCATAGCGGGCGCGAAAGGCATCAAGGACCTCATTGACCAAGACCTCGGGCGCCGAGGCACCAGCAGTGATACCGACAGTCTTGATGCCGTCCAGCGCGCGCCAGTCGATATCATCCGCGCGCTGCACCAGTTGCGCATAGGCACAGCCCGCAGCGCGCCCGACTTCAACCAAACGTTTGGAGTTGGAGGAATTCGGCGCGCCGATCACCAAAAGCGCGTCGATCTTATTGGCGATGGCCTTGACGGCGGCTTGGCGGTTGGTGGTGGCATAGCAGATATCTTCTTTATGCGGCCCCAGAATGGCGGGAAAGCGCGCCTGAAGGGCTGCGACAATGCCCGCGGTGTCATCGACCGACAAGGTGGTCTGGGTGATATAGGCCAGCCGTTCGGGGTCACGGACCTGCAAATGCGCCACATCAGCCTCGGTTTCGACCAAGAGGACTTCGCCATCGGGCAGTTGCCCCATGGTGCCGACGGTCTCGGGGTGGCCCTCATGGCCGATCATCACCATCTGCAAGCCCTCGGCGGAATGGCGCGCGGCCTCGTTGTGGACCTTTGTGACCAAGGGGCAGGTTGCATCAACCGCGATCATCGCACGGGCCTCGGCCGCTGCGGGAACCGACTTTGGCACGCCATGCGCCGAAAAGATAACGGGCCGGTCATCGGGGCATTCGGAAAGCTCCTCGACAAAGACCGCCCCTTTGGCGCGCAGGTTATCGACCACGAATTTGTTGTGCACGATCTCATGGCGCACGAAAACCGGCGCGCCCCATTTCTGCAAGGCCAGCTCTACGATTTTGATGGCGCGGTCCACACCCGCACAAAACCCGCGCGGTGCGGCCAGATAAAGCGTTAATGGCGGCAAGCTCATGGCCTGATCTCCGTTCATGGTCAGGCCCTACACGTAAAGCGCGCGCGGCGGCAGGTCCAGCCCGAGGGGCAAAAATATGACTAGCCGATCAATCCCGCCGTGATCAGGGCAAGGCCGATATAGCGTGTGGTCTTGGCGATGCCCACAAGTATCAAGAACAGCCAGACCGGCGTGCGCATCACCCCCGCGACCAAGGTCATTACATCCCCCACCGGAAGCCAGCTGACCAAAAGCACCCATTTGCCCCAGCGCGCGAACCATACCTCCATCCGTGCCATTTGTGCGGGGGTGGCGGGGAACCAGCTTTTGCCCTCGAACCGTGTGATTCCATGCCCGATGTAATAATTCACCAAAGCGCCCAAGGTGTTGCCGATGCTGGCCACGATCACCAAGGACACCACCGGCACCTGTCCGGCCAGTTGCAGGGCGACGAACACAATCTCTGATTGGAAGGGGATAAGGGTGGCGGCAATGAAGGCCGCAGCGAATAACCCCAAGAGTGATGAGAGCAAAACCATCCCCCGCCCTTGCCGCAGTTAGGGGCGGGGTGCAAAGGCTAAATGTGCCGGCGGCTTACTTCACCTCTTCGGGGGTGCGGTGATCTTCCTCTGCCTCAAACCGTGGCTCGCGGGAGGGGCGGCCGATGACGTCGCGCAGCTCGTCCAGCTCGATGAAGTTGTCGGCCTGGCGGCGCAGCTCGTCCGCGATCATCGGGGGGTGGCTGCGAATGGTGGAGACAACAGAAACCCGCACCCCTTGGCGCTGCAAGCTTTCGATCAGGGGACGGAAGTCGCCGTCACCGGAAAAGATCACGGCGTGGTCGATGCGCGGGGCAAGTTCCATTGCGTCGACGGCCAGCTCGATATCCATATTGCCTTTGACCTTGCGGCGGCCCTGACTGTCGGTGAATTCCTTGGCGACTTTGGTCACCATTGAATATCCGTTGTAGTTCAGCCAGTCGACAAGCGGTCGGATGGGCGAATACTCATCATTTTCCAGAAGGGCGGTGTAGTAGAATGCACGCAGCAGTTTGCCACGGCGCATGAACTCATGGCGCAACAGTTTATAGTCGATATCAAACCCGAGCGCTTTCGCTGCCGCGTATAGATTGGATCCATCAATAAAAAGGGCAAGCCTTTCGTCCTTGTAGAACATTGTAATTTCCCTAAAAAAGCGTGCAGTTAAAGCGTTGAACAGCGTCTCTATGTGAAAACGGAAGCGGCTGCAATCATGGTTAATATCGGGCGGATTCGAAAAATTTCAAGACAAGTTTTTAACGGAGGATGAACAAAAAAGTGAATGGACTTCGTATTTTAGTAGCTTTGGGCGCGAACCTGCCGAGTGATCAGGGGGGTGTTGCGCGTGTCCCTGCCGATAGTCTGCGCGCAGCGATTGCGGACCTTGGCACGCGTGGGTTGCAAGCGGTTTCACAAAGCAGGTTTTTCGCGACCCCCTGCTTTCCGGCCGGGGCGGGGCCGGACTATGTGAATGCTGCCGCTGTGTTTGATGTGCCGCCCGGCCAAACCCCGCAAGAGATTCTCGCCTTGCTGCATGAGGTGGAGGCCGCGCATGGTCGCACGCGTGAAACCCGTTGGGCGGGGCGGGTGCTTGACCTCGATTTGCTGGCCGTGGGCGATCAGGTTTTGCCGAACCTTGCAACCTATGGGCGATGGCGCGGTCTTGCCTTGACTGACCAGTTGCGGCTTGCCCCCGATCAGCTCGTCTTGCCGCATCCGCGAATGGCAGAGCGGGCATTTGTTCTGGTGCCGCTGGCGGATATCGCCCCGGATTGGCGTCATCCGGTGTCGGGAAAAACTGTGCGAGAGATGCACGACGCGCTGCCGACCGCCGATTTGGCTGCCGTTCGCCCCCTACCGAATGGCCGGTGATTCGCGGTGCAGGGAGGGTGCGACTCGCCCTTTCACACCATTTTGACGCATTAGAGGGCAATCGGAGGGGAGAAGGCGCTTGTCAAGGGAATTACCAAGGCTTACACAGGGCACTCTTAATTCCATAGCTGAAAGGGTGTCTCCATGGCCCGCGTCACGGTTGAAGATTGCGTAGACAAAGTACCGAACCGGTTCGAGCTGGTGATGCTTGCCGCCCATCGCGCCCGGGAGATCCAGTCGGGTTCCCCGCTGACGGTCGATCGCGATAACGACAAAAACCCTGTTGTTTCCCTGCGTGAAATCGCCGAGGAAACGCAAACTGCGGACAATCTGCGCGAGCGGATGATCGAAAGCCATCAGACCCAGATCGAGGTCGATGAGCCTGAAGAAGACCAAATGGCCCTGCTTATGGGTGGTGAAGCGGATCGTCCTGCGACCGACGACATGTCCGAAGAGCGGCTTTTGCGCGCTTTGATGGAAGCGCAAGGCGGCAACTGAGGCGCAACAGCCCGATTATAGGAAGTGGCAGGAATGATCGACGTCGAAGACCTGGTCGCTCTTGTCCACAACTATAATCCGCGTGCCAATGCCGATCTGATCCGCAAAGCCTATGCCTATGGCTTGCGGGTCCATGACGGGCAGTTCCGCCACTCGGGGGAACCCTACTTTAGTCATCCGGTCGCGGTTGCCGCGATTTTGACCGAGCAGCGCTTGGATGATGCCACCATCATCACAGCGCTTTTGCATGACACCATCGAAGATACCAAGGCCACCTATAGCGATGTTGCCGAGCTTTTCGGCGAGGAAGTCGCAGAGCTGGTCGATGGCGTCACCAAGCTGACCAATCTTCAGTTGTCCTCGACCCAATCCAAGCAGGCTGAAAACTTCCGCAAGCTGTTCATGGCGATGTCCAAGGACCTGCGGGTGATCCTGGTGAAGTTGGCCGACCGTTTGCATAATATGCGCACGATCAAATCCATGCGCCCCGACAAGCAGGCCCAAAAAGCCCGCGAAACCATGGAAATCTTTGCCCCGCTTGCAGGTCGTATGGGCATGCAATGGATGCGTGAAGAGCTGGAGGACCTCGGCTTTCGGGTGCTGAACCCTGAGGCCCGCAATTCCATCATTCGCCGCTTTATCACGTTGCAGCGTGAGGCGGGCGATGTGGTCTATAAGATCACCGCAGATATCCGGACCGAGCTTGACCGTGCCGAAATTGATGCCGATGTCTACGGGCGCGCCAAAAAGCCCTATTCCGTCTGGCGCAAGATGCAGGAGAAGGATCTCTCCTTTTCGCGCCTATCCGACATCTACGGCTTTCGCATCATCACACAGGATGAGGCCGATTGTTACCGTGTTTTGGGCGTTATCCATCAACGCTGGCGTGCGGTTCCAGGACGGTTCAAGGATTACATCAGCCAGCCGAAAACCAACGGTTACCGCTCCATCCACACCACCGTATCGGGGCGCGATGGCAAACGGGTAGAGGTGCAGATCCGCACGCGGCAGATGCATGAGGTGGCCGAGGCCGGCGTTGCGGCGCATTGGTCTTATCGTGAGGGCGTGCGCGCGAATAATCCCTTTGCGGTTGATCCGGCACGTTGGGTTCTCAAGCTGACCGAGAACCTCGACGCCGAGGATCACGACGACTTTTTGGAAAACGTAAAGCTGGAAATGTACACCGATCAGGTGTTTTGCTTCACCCCCAAGGGTGAGGTTATCCAGCTTCCGCGCGGGGCGACGCCGCTTGACTATGCCTATGCCATCCATACCCGCATCGGCAACTCTACCGTTTCGGCCAAGGTTGACGGTATCCGTGTTCCGCTTTGGACCCGGTTGAAAAACGGCCAATCGGTCGAAATTATCACCGCCGAGGGGCAGCAGCCGCAGGCCAGCTGGATCGAGGTGGTGACAACGGGCCGCGCCAAGGCCGCCATTCGCCGTTCCTTGCGGGAAGAGGATCGTGGCCGTTTCGTCAAGCTGGGCCGCGAATTGGCCCGCGTGGCCTTTGAGCATGTCGGGCGCAAAGCCACTGAAAAGGCGCTGCGCACGGCCGCAAAGATGATGGCGCTTGGCGATGAAAATGACCTTCTGGCCCGCATCGGTTCCGCCGAGGTGCCTGCCCGCAAAGTGGTTGCCACGCTCTATCCCGAGCTGGTGCAAGAGCGCGGCGATGAGGTCGACGCCCGCCGACCCGTTATCGGGTTGAGTGCGGATCAGAGCTTTCAGCGGGGGTCGTGCTGCCAGCCGGTTCCGGGGGAGCGTATCGTCGGCATCACTTACCGCGGCAAGGGCGTTGTGGTCCATGCGATAGATTGCCCCGTTCTGGCCGAGCTGGAAGAAGAGCCCGAACGCTGGGTGGATCTGAACTGGCAGTCGGGGCGGCATGCCGCCGTCAATACCGTTAGCCTTGATTTGACGATTTCCAATGACGCCGGCGTTTTGGGGCGGATCTGCACCTTGATTGGCCAGCAAAAAGCGAATATCTCCAACCTGCAATTCGTTGATCGCAAACCGGATTTTTTCAGGTTACTGGTTGACGTCGATGTGCGGGACGTAGAGCATCTGCATATGGTCATGACAGCGCTCGAAGCCGAAACAGATGTGGCCGAACTGGGCCGCAAGCGCGATCCCCAGCGTAAGCCCTGATCGGGAAAAGGGAAACGGCAGGGAAATGGTATTCAAGCGGCGTGATAAACGGTCATGGGTACGACTTGGCCTTGAGGCGCTTTGGCCTCGCGGGGGGTGGAACCGTGCCGCGATCTATATGAAGCACCGATTGCGCCGTTTGCCTGATGCGCCGCACCGGATTGCACGCGGGATATTTGCCGGCATATTGATTTCTTTCTCGCCGCTTTTCGGTTTGCATTTCGGGGGCGCTGCGTTTCTGGCGTGGGTCATGCGCGGCAATATTCTTGCAGCCCTTATGGCGACCTTTGTTGGCAACCCGATCACATTCCCTTTCATCGCGGCCTTCGGGGTGGAGTTTGGCAATTTCCTGATGGGCCACCCCCGCGTCATGTCCCCATTGGAGATCTTTTCCGATTTCGGACGTGCGGGAGCGGAGTTTTGGCATAATGTCTCGTCGATCTTCACCGATGATGTTGCCCATTGGGACCGGCTGCACCGCTTTTTCTTTCGGGTATATCTGCCCTATCTGGTGGGGGGCATCTTGCCGGGGCTGATTGCGGGTATCGCGGGCTATTATGTCAGCTTGCCTTTGATCATTGCCTATCAGAACCGCCGCAAGAAAAAACTGCGCGACCTTTTGGCCAAGCGTCTGGCCAAACGCGATGCCGAGATGGCAGAAGGCAACGATGAGGGGATTGACCCGCCGTTAGGGGATGACGTAGGGGAAGTAAGGCGTTAACCTTTGGTTGAGTATCCCCGCAGTCGGGGCATTAAAAAGGGCGAGTGTAGTGATGGTTTTGGAACAGTTGCGGTTAGGCATTAATATTGATCATGTGGCAACCATTCGGAACGCACGCGGCGGCACCCTGCCAGAGCCTTTGCGCGCCGCCCTTTTGGCCGAGGTTGCGGGCGCTGACGGGATCACCGCGCATCTGCGTGAGGATCGCCGCCATATCCGCGATGCAGATATCGAGGCGCTTGTCGCCGGTCTTTCTGTCCCGCTGAATTTTGAATGTGCCGCCACGCCCGAGATGCAGGCCATCGCCCTGCGCCACAAACCCCACGCCGTCTGCCTCGTTCCCGAAAAGCGCGAGGAACGCACGACCGAGGGCGGTCTTGATGTGGTAAAGGACGAAGCGCATCTGGCCAAATTTATCGCCCCTTTGCGGGATGCCGGATGCCGCGTGTCGCTGTTCATCGGCCATGAAGCGGCCCAGATAGAGGCCTCTGCCCGTGTCGGTGCGGCGGTGGTGGAACTGCACACCGGCCATTATTGCGATATGGTCGCCGAGGGTGCCGAGGCAGAGGCCGCAGCCGAGCTTGCCGCCCTGCGTCTCGGGGCCACCCACGCGCATTCGCTGGGGCTGGAGGTGCATATGGGACACGGGCTTGATTTTGAAACGGCCGCCAAGGTTGCCGTTTTCCCCGAAGTGGTGGAACTGAACATCGGACATTTCCTGATCGGCGAGGCGATTTTCCGTGGCCTTGGCCCCGCGATTGAAGAAATGCGCCGCCGGATTGATCTTGCGCGTGGCGGCGCTGACCGTGCCGTATCTTAAGGCCGCTTTATGATCCTTGGTATCGGCTCTGATCTTGCGAATATCGAACGGATCGAAGGCACGCTTGCCCGTTTCGGTGATCGTTTTCGGGAACGTGTCTTCACCCCCGAAGAGCAGCGCAAATCCGAAAGCCGCACCGGCCTTGTCGCTGCAACCTATGCCAAACGCTGGGCCGCCAAGGAGGCCTGTTCCAAGGCGCTTGGCACGGGGTTGAGCATGGGGATCTCGTGGAAGGATATGGCCGTGACCAATATGCGCAGCGGCCAGCCACAGATGCAGCTTACGGGCTGGGCTGCGGCGCGTCTGGCCGAAATGACGCCGCAGGGCTATGAGGCGGTTGTCCATGTCACCTTGACCGACGATCACCCTTGGGCGCAGGCCTTTGTGGTGATAGAGGCTAGGTTGAAGCCCTAGTGGGGCGCTGCCTGCTTGACACGCAGGCCCCCCGCGCGCATGTAGCGCGGCATAGTAGAAAAAGGCAAAGATTGATGGCGAGCAAAGAAAAATCCGACGGCGGCATTGTCGAGACAGTGAAAACCATTGTCTATGCCCTGCTGATTGCAGGCATCTTCCGGACGTTGTTCTTCCAACCCTTCTGGATTCCGTCGGGTTCCATGAAGGATACTTTGCTGATCGGAGATTTCCTTTTCGTCAATAAAATGGCTTACGGCTATTCCAAATACTCCTGCCCCTTCGCGATGTGTCCGGTATCGGGCCGTGTGCTGTTTTCGGAACCAAAGCGCGGCGATGTCGTGGTGTTCAGCCACCCTGTGAACGGCTCGGATTTCATCAAGCGCCTGATCGGGACGCCGGGCGATACCGTGCAACTGCGCGATGGTAAGGTGATCCTGAACGGTACCGAGCTGCCGCAGGTCCCGGCGGGTGAGTTTGTTGAAACATACGACCGTCAAGGGCCAATGGGCAATTTGCCGCGTTGCGAAAACTCTGCCGGGGCTGTGGGTGTGGGTGCAAGCTGTACCAAATCGCGCTATACCGAAACCATGCCGGGCGGGCGCAGCTATGAGGTGCTGAACATCGACACCAATGGTTTTGCCGATAACACCGATGTGTTTACCGTACCGGAGGGGCATTACTTCTTTATGGGCGATAACCGCGACAATTCCCAAGATAGCCGCTATGGGCAGGCTGTTGGTGGTGTAGGCTTTGTGCCTGCCGAAAACCTGATTGGGCGTGCGGACCGTATCATGTTCTCCTCGGCCGGGTCGTCGCTGTTTTATTTCTGGACATGGCGCGCAGACCGCTTTTTCAAGGCGGTTGAGTAATGCAACGATGACTGCCCGCTCGAACCATCCGCGCCCGCTTTCCAAGGCTGCCAAGCCTGTTGTTCAGGAAGGGTCGGTCGAATGAAACTTGCTGCTGATTTGCGCGCTTTTGAAAGCCGCTTGGGTCATGCCTTTCATAACCCCGAGCTGCTGGTTGAATCGGTAACCCATGCGTCGATTTCCTCGGCGACGCGCCCCGATAACCAACGGCTGGAATTTCTGGGCGACCGCGTCTTGGGTCTTGTGATGGCCGAGGCGTTGCTGACGGCGGATAAGGCGGCAGCCGAAGGGCTGCTGGCGCCGCGCTTCAACGCGATGGTCCGCAAAGAGACCTGTGCCGATGTTGCCCGCGAAATCGGGCTGGGGGACGTGCTGAAGCTGGGCCGTTCCGAGATGATGTCGGGCGGGCGGCGCAAAGAGGCCCTGCTGGGCGATGCCCTCGAGGCGGTGATTGCGGCGGTTTATCTTGACGGCGGCTTTGATGCTGCGCGCAAATTGATTACCCGTCTGTGGAAGGGCCGGATTGCCAGCGTCAAGGAAGATGCCCGCGACCCCAAAACGGCGCTGCAGGAATGGGCACAGGCCCGTGGCATGACACCCCCGAAATACAACGAACAAGCCCGCTCCGGCCCTGATCATCAGCCGGTGTTCACGGTGGCGGTACTGCTTGATAATAATGAAACCGAAACGGCATCTGCCGGAACGAAACGCGCCGCCGAACAGGCCGCAGCCCGGGCGCTTTTGACCCGGTTGGAGCAAGATACATGACAACACAGCCCACCAGCCAGCCCAACAGCGGCCCCGTCGGCGGTGACGGCAACACCCGTGCGGGTTTCGTCGCCCTGATTGGGGAGCCGAACGCAGGGAAATCCACGCTTTTGAACCGTATGGTCGGCTCCAAAGTGTCGATCGTAACGCATAAGGTGCAAACCACACGCGCGCGTATTCGCGGTATTGCGATGCAGGGCACGGCACAGATCGTTTTCGTCGATACCCCCGGTCTTTTCCGGCCACGCCGCAGGCTTGACCGCGCGATGATCGCAGCTGCTTGGGGCGGGGCGGCTGATGCCGATATTATCGTGCTGCTGGTTGAGGCGCATCGCGGCCTGACCGAGGGCACTGCTGCCATTATCGGCTCTATGCGCGACCGTATTCCGCAGGGCCAGAAGGTGGCGCTTGCGATCAACAAGATCGACCGGGTAAAGGCCGAGGTGCTGCTTGCCCTGTCGCAAAAGCTCAATGAGGAATTCCCCTTTGCGGAAACCTTCATGATCTCGGCCGAAAAAGGCTACGGCGTTGACAAGCTGCGCGAATGGCTGGCGGGTGAGCTGCCTTCTGGCCCGTGGTTCTACCCCGAGGATCAGATCGCCGATTTGCCCATGCGCATGATCGCCGCCGAGATAACGCGTGAAAAACTGACGCTGCGCTTGCACGAAGAGCTTCCCTATCAGCTGACGGTCGAAACAGAGAAATGGGAGGACCGTAAGGACGGCTCTACCCGTATTGATCAGCTCGTTTATGTTGCGCGGGACGGCCATAAGGGCATCGTTCTGGGCAACAAGGGTGAGACGATCAAATCCGTAGGCCAAGCCGCCCGCGTTGATCTGACAGAGTTTCTGGGCCGCCCTGTGCATCTGTTCTTGCAGGTCAAAGTGCGCCCGAACTGGTTGGAAGAGCCGGAGCGCTATTCGGAAATGGGTCTGGAGTTCAAGGACGGGAATTGAGCGCAGGAGGCGGCATGGAAGTTCGGCTAACGGCTGATTTCTGGGTGAAGGCCTATCTGATGCGTTTGCAATTGGCGGGCATCCCGGCCTTCGTTACAGCGCGCGGCGATGCCACGGCGGGGGCAGTTCTGGTTAAACAGGCACCTTTGGACGGGACCGCCTGCGCCTATCAACGGTCCTTTGATCTAATGAGCGGGCAGCGCGCTTGGGTTGTGCTGGCCCAAGGGCCAGAGCCTGAGGTCGATGCCGCGATTGCCCGTCAGCGCCAGTTTGATCCCGACCTTTGGGTGATCGAGGTCGAGGACCGTCAGGGCCGTCACCTATTGGAGCAAGAGGGGCTGGCGGAGTGACGTTAGCCTTGCGATAATCTGGCGATGGATTGGCAAGATGAAGGGGTGCTGATTTCCATGCGCGCGCATGGTGAGGCCTCTGCGATTATCGAAGTGTTTACGGCGGCCCACGGGCGGCATGCGGGGGTGGTGCGTGGTGGCGGCTCGCGCAAGATGGCGGCGACCTTGCAGCCGGGCACGCAGCTTGCGGTGACATGGCGCGCACGGCTGGAGGATCACATCGGCAGCTATACCGTTGAGCCGTTGCAAAGCCGTGCGGCCCTTTTGGGCGACCGTTTGGGCCTTGCGGGGCTGACGGCGATCTGCGCCATGCTGCGTATGGCGTTGGCCGAGCGTGAGGCGCATCTGCCGCTGTGGCGTGCGACAATGGCTTTGTTGGCGGCGCTGGAACATGATCCCGACTGGCCTGTGATCTATCTGCGGTGGGAACTGATGCTGTTGGAGGAGTTGGGCTTTGGCCTTGATCTGGGGCGCTGTGCGGTGACGGGCGCGCGCGATGATCTGGCCTATGTCAGCCCCAAGACCGGCCGCGCCGTCAGCCGTGCGGGTGCTGGCGACTGGGCGGGCCGATTGTTTCCGTTGCCGCAGTGCCTGATGGGGCAGGGACCGGCAAGCACGGCTGAAATCGGGCAGGGGCTGGCGATCACGGGGCATTTTATTGCGCGAGAGTTGATGCAGGGCTTGGGAAACCACGCCCTGCCAGAGGCGCGGCATCGACTGATCCGACTGTTGAAAAAAAGGCCCGATCGGGGCTAATTAATCCAGCAAGCGCCGCGCGATCACCTGCGCCTGAATTTCGGCGGCACCTTCAAAGATGTTCAGGATCCGCGCATCACAGAGGATACGGCTGATCTGATACTCCAGCGCAAAGCCGTTGCCACCGTGAATTTGCAGCGCGTTATCCGCCGCAGCCCAAGCCACACGTGCGCCCAAAAGCTTGGCCATGCCCGCCTCAAGATCACAGCGCTTGTCGTGGTCTTTTTGCCATGCCGAGAAATAGGTCAACTGACGCGCGATCATCACCTCAACCGCCATCATCGCAAGTTTGCTTGAAACGCGGGGGAAGGCGATCAGCGATTTGCCGAATTGCTTGCGGTCGATGGCATATTGCATCCCCACCTCCAGCGCGTTTTGTGCCACGCCGATGGCACGGGCGGCGGTCTGAATGCGGGCCGATTCGAAGGTCTGCATTAGCTGTTTGAAGCCTTGCCCCGGCACACCGCCCAGCAGGTTTTCACCCTTTACGGTAAAACCGTCAAAGGCCAGCTCATATTCCTTCATGCCGCGGTAGCCCAGAACCTCGATCTCACCGCCAGTCATGCCGGGGGTGGGGAAGGGGTCCGCATCGGTGCCGGCGGTCTTTTCGGCCAGAAACATCGAGAGCCCGCGATAGTCGCTGGTGTCTGGGTCAGTGCGCGCCAGCAAGGTCATCACTTGGGTGCGGGCGGCATGGGTGATCCATGTCTTGTTGCCGGTCACGACCCAGTCATCCCCGTCCTTTGCCGCGCGGGTGCGCAGGCTGCCAAGGTCGGATCCGGTGTTCGGCTCGGTGAAGACGGCCGTTGGCAGGATCTCACCGCTGGCAAGCTTGGGCAGCCAATGCGCCTTTTGATCGTCGGTGCCGCCGCAAAGGATCAGCTCGGCGGCGATCTCGGAGCGGGTGGCGAGGGACCCCACACCGATATAGCCGCGCGAAAGCTCTTCGCTTACGACAACCATCGAGGCTTTGGAGAGGCCAAAGCCGCCGAATTCCTCGGGGATGGTCAGGCCGAAAACGCCCATTTCCGAAAGCTTTTCAATGATATCCATCGGGATCAGCTCATCGCGCAGATGCCAGCCGTGGGCGTGGGGGGTGACCTCGGCGTCGGCAAAACGGCGGAACTGATCGCGGATCATTTCCAGCTCTTCATCAAGGCCGGTTACGCCAAAGGTGGCGCGACCGTGGTTGTCTTGCATCAAACCCACAAGGGCGGTGCGCGCGGCTTGCGAGTTGCCAAGCGCGATCAGCCGTGCCGCAGCGGGGCTAGGCGTCCATTCGGCGCCAAGATCGGACAGGCGGGCAATCTCGCCCTGCGACATCGGAATGCCGCCTGCGATTTGCGCCAGATATTCGCCAAAGCTGATTTGCAGCAGCAAACGCTCCATATCGCCCAAAGTGCCAACCTCGGCCAGCCGTCCGGCCCAAGCGTGCATCTGTACAAGGCTTTGCTGATAGGTGGCCAGCCAGCTTAGGGCGTGGGCGGCAGATTGGTGCGCCTCCAGCAATGGGGCGGAAACCTTGCCATTTTGGGTGACCATAGCGCGCAGGGTTTCGCGGGCTTGCGTAAACAGGGTGTTGATTTCGGGCAGGGCTGCCTCGGTCAATCCCAAAAGATCGGTCAGGATCGGGCTGTCGGCATCTGCAAGGGGGTGTCCGTCATGGGCCATTGGTCGCTCCGTCTTTCATATCTTTCTGCGCTTGCGAAAGGAATAGAGCCTTTGCAACTGCAGCGCAACAAGATTTCAAGGAGTGGAGGGGATGCGACCGAATGTGTCGCGGTGGATTTTGGCCGGAGATGTGCTGATCACTTCACTATGCCCGCAAAACCAAGCGGGGGGCCAATGGAGCCCCCCGGTATAATCAGATCGCGGCGGCTTTCACGTCGTCGTCGATGAAGGGCATATATTGGCCGAAGTTATCGGCAAACATCTGCACCAGTTTGGCAGCCTGTGCGTCATAGGCGTCTTTGTCTTCCCATGTCTGACGCGGATCCAGCAGTTCATCGGCCACACCACCTACCGCGACAGGCACATCAAAGCCGAAGTTTGCATCGCGGCGGAACTCGCTGTTTGACAATGTCCCGTTCAGCGCGGCCGTCAGCAAGGCCCGTGTCGCACGGATCGGCATACGCGAGCCGACGCCATAGGCACCACCCGTCCAGCCGGTGTTCACCAACCAGCAGTTTGCGCCATGCTTGGCGATCTGGGCTTGCAACAGCTTGCCGTACACTTCGGGCCTGCGTGGCATGAAGGGCGCGCCAAAGCAGGTAGAGAAGGTCGGCGTAGGCTCTGTCACGCCGCGCTCTGTACCCGCCACCTTGGAGGTGAAGCCGGAGAGGAAGTGATACATCGCCTGTGCAGGTGTCAGACGCGCGATGGGCGGCAAGACACCGAATGCATCGCAGGTCAGCATGATGATGTTTTTGGGATGACCGCCCATGCCGGTTTCCGACGCATTGGAAATGGCTTCCAACGGGTAGGCACAGCGCATGTTGGCTGTCAGGCTGTCATCATCAAAATCCAGCTCCAGCGTTTCTTCGTTATAGACCATGTTTTCAACCACGGTCCCGAAGCGGTGGGTGGTTGCATAGATCTCCGGTTCTGCCTCGGCACGCAGGTTGATGGTCTTGGCATAGCAGCCACCTTCGAAGTTGAAGGTGCCTTTGTCGGACCAGCCATGTTCGTCGTCGCCGATCAAGGTGCGGGAAGGATCAGCGGAAAGGGTGGTTTTCCCGGTGCCTGACAGGCCAAAGAACACGGCGGCATTATCGGGATCATCCACTGCGTGGTTGGCAGAACAATGCATCGCCATCACGCCTTTTTCGGGCAACAGATAGTTCAGCAAGGTAAAGACGGATTTCTTGTTTTCACCGGCATAGGCGGTGTTTGCGATCAGGATTTCCTTGGAGTCGAAGTTCATCACGATCGCGGTTTCCGAACGGCAGCCGTGACGCGCGGGATCGGCCTTGAAGCCCGGGCAGTTGATGATCGTCCATTCCGGGACAAAACCTTCCAGCTCATCGCGGGCGGGGCGGCGCAGGAGGTGGCGGATAAACAGCCCGTGCCATGCAAGTTCTGTGATGACGCGCACGTCGAGACGGTGCTCGGGGTCGGCGCCTGCGTAAAGGTCTTGGACGAAATAATCGCCGCCCTTCATGTAATCCAGCATATCGGCGCGCAAGACGTCAAAAGCTTCTGGTGCCATAGCGGCGTTGTTTTCCCACCAAATTGTGTCTTCGACCAAGGGCGAGCGCACAATGTGCTTGTCCTTCGGGGACCGGCCGGTAAATTTCCCGGTCGAGACGAGGAATGCCCCGCCAATGCCCAGTTTCCCTTCGCCGCGCGCGATTGCGGCTTCGATGAGGGCAGGCTCAATCTGGTTGTAAGAGACAGATCCAAGTCCAGTGATGCCTTGATTTTCAAGTGTATGGCTTGGGTTTACGCGTCCGGTGTTCATCTAATGCAAGCTCCCGATGCCGATGATTACGACAAGTTTTGGGTTTTGAAGCGGTACGCCAAGCATCCGCTTGCGCCCCGGTCGCCCCCGGAGCCGAGGCCGACACCACGCCTATAGCACGGCGATTCAATATTGTAACAGGACGGTTGCGCATCGTTAGCGCAATCAAATTCAAGTTAGCGCAATCAAGTGAGTGAATGGGGCAAATTAGCCATTCATTCGTAATTTTGTGGCCAACTGAACCGGTCTTGACGCACGATTCGCAGTTTGGAGTTGATTCTTTGCGGCAAAAATATGAAATTAAGGAAAAATCTGAATGAGCAGTCTAGGAAAAATACCGATGCCAAGGATCGCCCTTGTGGACGATGACAGAAATATTCTGACCTCGGTTTCGATGACACTGGAGGCGGAAGGTTTTGAGGTGGAAACCTTCAATGACGGGCAATCCGCGTTGGACGCGTTTACGCGCCGTATGCCGGATATGGCGGTTCTGGATATCAAAATGCCGCGCATGGACGGGATGGACCTGTTGCAACGCCTGCGTTTGAAAACCATGATGCCGATCATATTTCTGACATCCAAGGATGATGAGATTGATGAAGTCCTCGGCTTGCGGATGGGTGCGGATGACTATGTCAAAAAGCCGTTCTCCCAGCGGCTTTTGGTCGAACGTATCCGGTCATTGCTGCGCCGGCAGGTCGCGATTGCAACGGATGAGGTTGCCGTCACCGAAGAAACCAAAGTGATGGAGCGTGGGCATTTGCGGATGGACCCGCTGCGCCATGCCGTTGCTTGGAAAGGTCGGGATGTCTCCTTGACCGTTACCGAGTTTTTGCTGCTTCAGGCGCTTGCGCAACGGCCCGGCTTTGTGAAAAGCCGCGATCAGCTGATGGATGTGGCCTATGATGAGCAGGTTTATGTCGATGACCGGACAATCGACAGCCACATCAAACGCTTGCGCAAGAAAATGCGCACCGCAGATGATGAATTCACCGCAATCGAGACGTTATACGGTATCGGCTACCGTTATAATGAGGAGTGATGCGCCCATATGACGCGAGCGCCAAACATCTCTCCCCATAGGTCTGAAACTGCCGCGCCCGAATGCGATGATGTTCCGATGAAAGAAGATTCCAGGGCAACGGGTGCGGGGGCAAAGCGGCGTGCGCATCGTGGCCTGAAGGGTGTTGTTGCGCTTAACCGGTCACCTTTGGCGCGTAAGATCATCATTTTCAACATGATGGGGACAGTCATTCTGGTGGCTGGCGTCTTATTCGTGAACCCGTTCCGGGACAGCCTTGTTTTACAACGCGAACAGGGGCTTGTGACGGAGGCAGAGCTGATCGCCGATGTGTTCGAGGCACAGCTGCCGACCACAGAACCGGAGGTTTCGCGCGATCCCCTGTCTGTTGATATTGGTAAAACCCTTGCCGCAGTGACTATCGGTCCGGGGGTAGATGCCTTTGTTTTTGACAAGTCGGGCCGTGTGATTGCGGCCGAGGAAGGCCCGCCGCGCGGCACTATCCTTGACGGGACGAATACCCAGTCAACATTGATTACGGATTTCTTGAACGCGATCTGGGAAACGATCTCTGGCGTTTTGTCCGCCAAGGACGGGCAAACGGAACAAGTCGACTCCGAGGGGCTTGCAGGTAGCGGATTTGCAGCGGCACTTGCCGGTAAAACCACCTCTAATATGGCGCGGGATTCTGCCGGTGGCACGCTGTTCTCGGTCGCCGCGCCGATTTGGAACGGGGGCGAAGTTATTGGCGTCGTTGCGCTTACCTCTGCCGAGGGGGAGATCGACCGTCTTGTCCGGCATGAGCGCGAGCAGGTTTTGCAAATGTTTGTGATCGCATTGCTGGTGTCTATCGGACTCAGCCTTGCTCTGGCTTCCACCATCGCCAACCCGCTGTCTGATCTGGCTGCGGCTGCTGAATTGGGGCGTGACAGGGATGCAAGGAACATGGCGCCGGGGCGTGTGCGCATCCCCGATATGGCCTCGCGTACGGATGAGATTGGCCGCCTTTCGGTTGCGATGCGTGGCATGGTAGCAGCCCTTTACGACCGGATTGATGCAAATGAACAATTTGCGGCTGATGTCAGCCATGAGATTAAAAACCCACTGGCAAGTCTTCGATCTGCAGTGGGTACATTGCGGGTGGCAAAACGGGATGACCAGCGTGAGAAATTGTTGACTGTGATTGAACATGATGTGCGCCGCCTCGATCGATTGCTGAGCGATATTTCCAATGCTTCTAGGCTCGACAGTGAGTTGGTGAAAGAGGAAGAGGATGAGTTCAACCTCATCAAAACCATCTTTAACCTTTCGGAACATTTGGGCGATCAGGCCAGACAGAACGGGGTCGATTTCATCACCGACCTGCCGGCCGAACCAATTGTCATCCGTGGGTTGGAAGAGCGCTTGGCACAGGTTTTTGTCAATTTGATTTCGAATGCGGTGTCATTCTGCGAAGAGGGCGATGCCGTTCGCGTTTGGGCGCGTCGGCGTGAAAACCGTGTTTTGGTTGTGGTCGAAGATACGGGACCAGGCATTCCCGAGCAGGCTTTGGAAAAGGTGTTCAAGCGGTTTTACTCGGAACGGCCCGTTTCGCAATTCGGTGATCATTCTGGCCTCGGGCTGGCGATTTCCAAGCAGATCATCGAGGCACATGGCGGTGTTATCTGGGCCGAAAACATTAGGCCTACCACGGTTGATGCGACGTCTGAGCCCCTTGGCGCGCGGTTTGTCGTGGGTTTGCCAATTTGATTGGGCTTGGCACGTGAAAGACGCCGGGGATGAGCTGATACATGCAACTGCGGTTGATGTTGGCGGCTTTGGCATTTTAATCCGTGGCGCATCCGGGACAGGAAAGTCCAGCCTTGCGCTTCGCCTTATGGCGCATGGTGCAAAGCTGGTTGCTGATGACCAGACGTTTTTGCGGCGGCAGGATAATACGGTTTGGGCGACATGCCCGCCCGCCATCCGAGGCGCTATCGAGGCACGGGGAATTGGTTTGCTGGCTGCGGATGCTTTGGATGAGGCGAAAATCGCGCTTGTTGTCGATCTCGACTGTGTTGAGTCTGAAAGACTGCCGCCAAAACGCCAAACTCTTCTGCTTGGGGTGCCGATAGACCTTGTATTCGGGGCGACATCCGGCCACCTTCCATATGGGCTGTTGCAGCTTGCCCATGGCGGGCGCTGGAATTGATGCGGAACTAAGCGGGCGAGTGTGGGCTATGGAACATCGTATTGTCCTTGTGACTGGGCCGTCAGGGGCGGGCCGTACCACAGCGGTTAACGCGCTAGAGGACATGGGCTACGAGGCGATTGATAATCTGCCGCTCAGCCTTGTGCCGCGCTTGATTGGTGGCGATAGCCAAGGACGGCCCTTGGCGTTGGGGTTGGATGCGCGTAACCGGGAATTCAATGCAGCCGCTTTGATTGCTTTGATTGACAAATTGACGGTTGATCCACGCGTTTCACTCAGCGTTATCTATCTCGATTGCGCGCCGGACGAACTGATCCGTCGCTTTGCCCAGACCAGGCGGCGTCATCCATTGGCCCCGGATAGCACGCCCTTGATCGGTATCTCTCGGGAGGTGGATCTTTTGGCGCCCGTCCGTGTTCGTGCGGATCATCTGATCGAAACGACAGAGATGTCACCGCATGATCTGCGGGCTGAAATCGGGCGCTGGTTCGGCCAGTCGGAGGTGCCGGGACTGGCCGTTTCTATTCAGTCTTTTTCCTATAAGCGGGGCGTGCCGCGCGGCGTGGATATGATTTTTGACTGCCGCTTCCTTCGCAATCCGCATTGGGTGGCGGAGCTTCGCGATATGGACGGGCGCGATTCTGCGGTAGTTGACTATATCGCGGATGATCCGCGTTTTTCTGAATTCATTAAAAAGGTTAACGATCTGGTTCTGTTCCTGATGCCTGCCCAGCTGGATGAGGGTAAAGCACATCTGGCCATCGGGTTTGGCTGTACCGGGGGGCAACACAGATCCGTTGCCGTGGCGGAACTGATCGCATCAAAGCTTGCACAAGCAGGCTGGCCGGTGGCAAAACGGCATCGGGAGCTTGAGCGACGGGCCGCAGTGCTGCCCGCAAACGGGACAGGGTGATCAAAGAGTGATTGGGATTGTTATTGTTGCCCATGGCGGGCTTGCACGCGAGTATCTTTCTGCAGTGCAACATGTTGTGGGAAAACAAAAAGATATGATTGCGGTCTCGATCGAGGAAGATCACGACCGGGCGCAGAAGCAGACTGAAATCTGTGATGCTGCCAATTCTGTGGACCGCGATGACGGGGTGGTGGTTGTCACCGATATGTTCGGTGGGTCCCCCTCTAACCTGTCGCTCATGGCTTGTATTGGGCGCGGTCGGCGGATCCTGTATGGGGCAAACCTGCCAATGCTGATAAAACTGACAAAATCGCGCCACCTTGCGGTGCAAGACGCCGTGACTTTGGCGCTGGATGCTGGCCGAAAATATATTAACAGCCTCGATCTGGGCGAAGAAGGAGACCTCCCATGAGCGAGCGTATTTTGCATATTGAAAACGTAAAAGGGCTTCATGCCCGCGCCTCGGCCAAATTTGTCGAAGTGGTAGAAGAGTTTGATGCCACCGCAGAAGTTTCCAAAGACGGGATGAGCGTTTCGGGCGACTCGATCATGGGCCTGCTGATGCTTGCGGCCTCGCGTGGCACCAGCATTTCTGTCAAAACCTCCGGCCCGCAGGCCGAAGTCTTGATGGAAGCGCTTGATGCTCTGGTCAAAAATCTCTTTGGCGAAGATTTCTAGGGTCTATATTCGCCGCATGTTACCGTGTTGGAACGGGCGTTTCACCACGGTAATCATAAAATCCGCGCTTGGTTTTGCGACCCAGCCAGCCAGCTTCAACATATTTGGTCAGCAAAGGGCAGGGGCGGTATTTGGTGTCTGCCAAGCCATCATGCAGCACGTTCATGATCGCGAGACAGGTGTCGAGCCCGATAAAATCTGCCAACTCCAGCGGCCCCATTGGATGATTCGCACCAAGCTTTAGCGATTCATCAATGGATTTGACCGAACCTACACCCTCATACAGCGTATAAACCGCCTCATTGATCATCGGCATCAGGATCCGGTTAACGATAAAGGCGGGAAAATCTTCGGCACTTGCCGCAGTTTTGCCAAGCCGTTCGACCACCGCCATCAGCGTGTCATAGGTTTCGCGATCTGTCGCAATGCCGCGAATCAACTCCACCAACTGCATGATCGGAACGGGGTTCATGAAGTGAAAGCCCATGAATTTTTCCGGCCGGTCGGTGCGGCTCGCCAATCGCGTGATCGAAATGGATGAGGTGTTGGAGGTCAGAATCGTATGTGGCTTCAGGTGCGGCAGCAGGTCGTCGAAGATCGCCTGTTTCACGGTTTCGCGCTCTGTCGCGGCCTCGATAATCAGGTCAGAGGGGCCGATCTCGATGAGATTGAGCGTGGTTTTAATGCGCGCCATCGCTGCGGCTTTATCCTCGGCAGAGGTTTTTCCGCGTGACACCTGCCGCTCAAGGTTACGGTCGATGAGCGCCACGGCCTTATCCAAGCTGTCCTGACTAATATCGGTGAGGGTAACGTCATACCCCGCAAGCGCAAAAACATGCGCAATTCCGTTGCCCATCTGTCCTGCACCGACGATCCCGACTGACTTGATCTCCAACATCCCGCTCTCCTGCATCCTGTCAAAGCGGAGCATATGCCCGGTGCGGGGGGGCGTGCAAGGCCGTGTGTCTGAAAGATGCAGATTCCGTGATAATCCTAAGAATTCGTGACAAATTCAGGATTTAGCCATTTTTAAAGGACTCTGCGTCAATCTCGGAGTTGGGTGTTGAAATTAAATGGTGGGTGAAATGGCCTATGTGTATCCGAGCGATGTTACGCTCGACTATCAAACGTGCCGATATGGTACATCAAAACTTACTTTCCGGGGACCAAAGCATGATCTTGTACGGCCTTATTATGTCACGTTGGGCGGTACGGAAACTTATGGGAAGTTCGTAGAGGAACCCTTTCCGAATCTGTTGTCGGCAGGGTCTGGCATGCCAGTGGTTAACCTTGGCTGCATGAATGCCGGGCCGGATGTCTTCCTGAAAGATCCAGAAGTGCTGGATATTACCTCGGGGGCGGCGCTGACAATCGTGCAGGTCGTGGGTGCCGCGAACCTCAGCAATCCTTTCTATGCGGTTCACCCGCGTCGGAACGACCGCTTTTTACGGGCGAATCCAAGCCTTCAGAATATGTACCGCGACGTCGATTTCACGGAGTTCCACTTTACGCGGCATATGTTGCAAACATTGTTTCAGGTCTCGCCGCATCGTTTTGTGGCTGTTGCTGCACAATTGCAGGCTGTCTGGGTGGAACGCATGATCCAGTTGCTCCGTAGCATCCAGGGAAAGACATTGCTTTTGTGGATGTCGCATCATGCGCCATGTTCACCGCGTGCCGACGCAAATCCCTATGCTGATCCTGTTTTGGTTCATGCAGGGATGGTCAATCAGGTGCGCCAGCATGCCAGCGCCTATATGGAGGTGGTCACCAGTGATGACGCGAATCATGAGGGGGTCGAAAATATGGTATTCTCAGGGTTGGAGCGGCACGCCGCCGAAGGTGTCCCCGGCCCCTTGGCGCATAAAGAGGTTGCGGATGCCTTGAGTGAGGGAATCAATCAACTGCTTGCCGCGTAAGCCCAAGTAGAACGCAAAAGGGGCGCCCAAAGCGGGCGCCCCTTTTGGCATTTGAATAACAGGTTACAGCTTTTCGATCAGTTCCGGTACAGCCGTGAACAGGTCGGCAACCAGCCCGTAATCGGCCACCTGGAAGATCGGCGCTTCTTCATCTTTGTTGATGGCGACGATCACCTTACTGTCTTTCATGCCGGCAAGATGCTGGATAGCGCCCGAAATCCCAACAGCGATATAGAGATCCGGGGCGACAACCTTACCGGTTTGACCAACCTGCCAATCGTTCGGGGCATAGCCGCTGTCAACGGCCGCACGGGATGCGCCAACAGCCGCGCCCAGCTTGTCTGCCAGCTTTTCGATCAAGGCAAAATCGTCTTCGGAGCCGACACCACGACCACCCGAGACCACGATCCCAGCGCTGGTCAGCTCTGGACGGTCTGACTTCGCAACCTTGTCTTCAACCCAAGACGACAGCGCCGGATCGGCAGCAGCACCAATGGTTTCCACAGGGGCAGCGCCACCCATTTCTGCCAGATCAAAGCTTGCCGTCCGGATCGAGGCCACTTTGATTGCATCGCTGGATTTCAGCGTTTGCATCGCGTTACCGGCATAGATCGGGCGTTCAAACGTGTCGGCGTCGATAATCGCGGTTACATCCGAGATCACCATAACATCCAGCAAGGCCGCGACGCGTGGCAGCACGTTTTTCGCATCCGTTGTCGCGGGCGCAATCACGTGGCTGTAATCCTTGGCCAGACCAACGATCAGCGCGGCTGTAGGCTCTGCCAAGCGGTGGCCAAGGCTTGCATCCTCGGCGCAAAGCACCTTGGACACGCCAGAGATTTTCGCCGCTTCTGCCGCTGCATCTGCCGCAGAGGCGCCGGCACATAGCACAACGACATCGCCCAAAGGTTTCGCCGCCATAACTGCCTTGGCAGTCGCGTCGAGGTTCAATGTGCCATTGGTGACTTCACCCAAAAGAAGAACAGCCATCAGATAACCCCCGCTTCGTCTTTGAGTTTTGCAATCAGCTCATCAACCGAGCCGACTTTGATCCCCGCTTTGCGGCCTGCCGGTTCTGCGGTTTTGATCACCGTCAGGCGCGGGGTCACGTCGACGCCGTAATCGGCGGCGGTCTTTTCTTCCAAAGGCTTTTTCTTGGCCTTCATGATGTTGGGCAACGAGGCATAGCGCGGCTCGTTCAGGCGCAAATCGACCGTCACGACCGTTGGCATGTTCACCTTGATGGTTTGCAAACCGCCATCCACTTCGCGGGTGACTACGGCCTTGTCGCCTTCAATCGCCAGCTCCGACGCGAATGTCGCCTGCGACCAGCCCAGAAGTGCCGAGAGCATTTGCCCCGTCGCGTTCATGTCATTGTCGATCGCCTGCTTGCCGCAGATCACCAACCCCGGTGCTTCCGCGTCCACCACAGCCTTGAGCAGCTTGGCAACGGCCAGCGGTTCAATGTCGTTGTGCACGTCATCGGCGGCGATGATCAAAATCGCCCGGTCGGCCCCCATGGCCAAAGCGGTACGCAGGGTTTCTTGCGACTGTTTGACGCCGATGGAAACAACCACGACTTCTTCAACGCTGCCGGCCTCTTTGAGGCGAATAGCCTGTTCGACGGCAATTTCGTCAAACGGGTTCATCGACATTTTAACGTTGGCAAGATCAACACCGCTGCCATCCGCTTTGACGCGGACTTTCACGTTATAGTCGATCACACGTTTGACAGGTACAAGAACCTTCATTGCGCGGACTCCTTGGTTTGGGGTGGGGCAGAAGGCCCCTTAAACGCTCATCGCTTTGATATAATCTTGCGTAGGGAATAAACAGTCCAAAAGCGCCATGTTAGCGACAACATTCTTACGTTTTTAGGCTTGAAAATGGGGCGGTAGATACCAGATCCCCGTTAAAGCGGATAGGATTCGTAACATTCCCGGTCAGCGCGTCAGGCCCGGCACCCAAAGCACATCATCCTCACCGTCGTTATTGGCGATCCGGCCTGCCACAAAAAACCAGTCCGACAAGCGGTTGAGGTATTTGACGGCGGCAGGGTTCACATCCTCTTCGGCGGCCAGTTCCACGGTCATCCGTTCGGCGCGGCGGCATACGGTGCGGCACAGGTGCAGATGGGCGGCAAGCGCGGTGCCCCCGGGCAGGATAAAGCTGCGCAAAGGTGTTAGCTTGGTGTTCATCTCGTCGATCTCGGATTCGAGCCGGTCAACCTGCGCGTCGACAATGCGAAGGCGGGGGTAGGGCGCCTCGGCATCTTTATCGCGGTCGGGGGTGCAAAGATCGGCCCCCAGATCGAACATGTCGTTGGAAATACGGGCAAGCGCCTCATCGACAGTGCCGGTCGCATGCATTCGCGCAAGGCCAATGGTGGCGTTGGCCTCATCCACGGTGCCATAGCTGGACACACGCAGGCTGTGCTTGGCCACGCGGTCGCCATTTCCAAGGGCTGTTTCGCCCTTGTCGCCGGTCTTGGTGTAGATCTTTGACAGTACAACCATGTTCAGCCCCCCATTCTGCGCATAAAGACAAACAGCAATATCAGGGCAACCGCAACCGCCTGCGCGTAAATGCGGTAACGCATCAGCTTGTTTGAGCGTTTCGCAGACCCCTCACCGCCTTTGCCAAATGTGCCGATGCCCAAAATCAAGATGGCCACAACGGTCAGGCAGGCAATAGCGGCAATGATAAAAAGCGGATCGTTCAGCATTCAGGGTCTCCTTTTTGCAGCTTTGATCCTGATGTAAGCGCAACGCGGGGAAAAGCGAACCCAAAACATCGGCTCAGCCTTTTGCGATCAACCAATCGAGGGCGGCATTTGGCAAGATGCGTCGTGCGATGTCCATCAGATAGGTTGCTGTGGTCACGAAATACCGCGCTTTGGGGCGGTCTGCCTCTAGTGCACGGATAAGCTTGTCGGTCACAGCGCTTGGCGGCAGTTCGAACCTGTCAGGGCCTGTTGCGGCGTAAAACCGCGCCCTAACCGTTTCATAGTCTGCGCGGTGGGCCGAGTTTTTCCAATCGACCCAATGTTCGAACTGGGCGGCCGCGTTTTGGCGGAACTTGGTGGGAATGGGGCCGGGTTCGATCATTACCACATGGATGCCGCTTCCGCGCATCTCGATGCGCAGCACATCCGTCAATCCCTCCAGCGCGAATTTCGTCGCGACATAGGCCCCGCGCCAGCGCATGCCCACCAAGCCAAGCACCGAGGAACAGTTGATAATCCGCCCGTGTCCCTGCGCACGCATCACGGGGATGATCCGCCGGGTCAGGTCGTGATAGCCAAAGAGATTGGTCTCGAATATCGCGCGCATCGCATCGCGGGGCAAATCCTCTACCGCGCCGGGGCAGGCATAGGCCCCGTTGTTATAGAGCGCATCAAGCGTGCCGCCGGTCCGGCGCAGGGTCTCATCGACGGCGGCGGCGATGCTGGCCTCATCGTCATAATCCAGCACAAAGCTTTCCAACCCCTCGTCGCGCAAGCGCTGGCAATCCTCCTCGGCGCGGCAGGTCGCAAACACCCGCCAGCCGCGTGCATGCAGGGTTTGCGCGGCATCAAGCCCGATGCCCGATGAGCAGCCGGTGATAAGAATGGATTTTTGTGTCATGCCAAGGCCCCTTTTGGGTAAAGCCCTAGCGTCAATGGCAGCTATAGGTCAATCAAGCGGATCGATATTGGTTAGCAGGCGTGCGGCGACAAAGCCGTCCACCCCGTCGCCCTCAATGCGAATCTGCACCCAACCACCTTGCGCGGGGGAAACCACGGCCACGGCCTCATCGCGGGTGAGGCGGCCCACAACGCCGTAATCGGTCGATGGTCCGCCACGCACATTCACCGCCGAGGCGTTGATATACATCACTGGCAGGGCTGCGTCGCTTTGCAAGGAAACGGGTTGAGGGGTAGGGGTGCCTGCCTCTACCGAAGACAGCACAAAGCTGCCTGTGATCGGTGCCTGGCCGGTATATTGGGTTTTTTGTACGGTGACGGGGGTGAAATTGACCCGTGCCACCGCTTCCACAGGGGTCGTTTCCACCACCTGAGGCGGGCGCAGCACTTTGCTTGTCGCGGGATCAACCCCGACAAGGCCTTGCCGAAGTTGGCCTTTGTCCTCGCCGCCCAACATCAGGGCTACGAACATGCCGACTCCCAGCAAAACCACCAACTTCCACATACCAATTACCCCGTTGTGCGTCTTTACGATTTGTTAATGCCTGCACTATGGCACTTTAGGCCGTCAGAAAACACGCAAAAACCACGTGGAAACGGTTTATCCACAAGTTATCACGCTTGGACCGGTTATCTTGGCCGCACGGGCGGGATTTCGGCTGGACCGTTTCGTGCGGGGCCATTACACCGCTAACCATGACAAAATCGCCCGATCACCCCGACACACCGCCCATGACCACCTCGGAACCGCTGCGCCGTGCGATCGGCGACCGGTATCTGACCTATGCGCTTTCGACGATCATGCACCGTGCCTTGCCCGATGCGCGCGATGGTCTGAAGCCTGTGCACCGCCGTATCCTGTATGCGATGCGCGAGCTGAAGCTTTCGCCCACTGGTGGCTTTCGCAAATCGGCCAAAATCTCGGGCGATGTGATGGGGAACTATCACCCGCATGGGGATAGTGCGATTTATGATGCGATGGCGCGTTTGGCGCAGGATTTCAACGTGCGCTATCCGTTGGTCGACGGGCAGGGCAACTTTGGCAACATTGACGGCGATAACCCTGCCGCCAGCCGTTATACCGAGGCGCGACTGACCGCGATTGCCGAAAAGCTGATGGAAGGCCTGACGGAGAACGCCGTCGATTACCGCCCCAACTATGACGGCACGCTGGAAGAGCCGGTGGTTATGCCCGCCGCCTTTCCGCATCTGTTGGCCAATGGCTCAACGGGGATTGCGGTTGGTATGGCGACCAATATTCCGCCGCATAACCTGCATGAGCTGATCGACGCCTGCCAAGCCATGATCAAAGATCCCGAGATCGCGGATGACGCGCTGGTGGGTTTGATCCCCGGCCCCGACTTCCCGACGGGGGGCGTGATCGTGGAGCCGCGCGGGAATATTCTGGATGCCTACCGCACGGGCCGCGGATCATTCCGTTTGCGCGCGAAATGGGAGGTCGAGGATCTGGGCCGTGGCCAATGGCAGATTGTTGTCACCGAAATCCCCTATCAGGTTCAGAAATCCAAGCTGATCGAGAAGCTGGCAGAGCTGATCCACACCAAAAAGATCCCGATCTTTGGCGATGTGCGCGACGAATCCGCCGAGGATCTGCGCATGATCATTGAACCCAAGACCCGCACGGTCGATCCGGATATGCTGATGGGGATGTTGTTCAAAAACTCCGATCTGGAGATCCGCTTCAGCCTGAATATGAACACGTTGATCGACGGGCGTACCCCAAAAGTGTGCAGTCTCAAAGAGGTGCTGCGCGCGTTTCTGGACCATCGCCGCAATGTGCTACAACGGCGCAGCCAGCACCGGATGGACAAGATTGACCACCGGCTTGAGGTGCTTGCAGGTTTCATCACCGCGTTCCTGAACCTTGACCGTGTGATCGATATCATCCGCTATGACGCGGACCCAAAGCGTGCGCTGATGGCGCAGGATTGGTCGCTTACGCCGCCGCGTGCGATGACGGAAAAGGATTATGCCCCTCCGGTCCCGGGTAAGGGTTCGCTGACGGAAATTCAGACCGAGGCCATTCTCAACATGCGCTTGCGGTCTTTGCGCAAGCTTGAAGAGATGGAGCTGATTGCGGAACGTGACGCCTTGATGCTGGAACGTGCCGGGCTGGTGGATTTGCTGGCCGATCCGCATTTGCAATGGAAGCGCATCGGGGCAGACCTCAAGGATGTGCAGAAAACCTTTGGCAAAACATGGGCCAAAGGCGCGCGCCGCACGATGTTTGCCGAGGCGGGCGAGGTCGAGGAAGTGCCCTATGAGGCGATGATCGAGCGCGAGCCGATCACGGTGATCTGTTCCAAGATGGGCTGGATTCGCGCGATGAAGGGTCATGTCTCGCTTGATACCGAGGCCAAGTTCAAAGATGGCGACGAAGGCCGCTTCCTGTTCCACGCCGAGACAACCGACCGGATCATTCTGGTGGGCAGCAATGGCCGGTTTTACACCATCCTTGGCGCCAACCTGCCGGGGGGGCGCGGCATGGGGGAACCTGTGCGCCTGATGGTCGATCTGCCCAATGAGGCGGAAATTATCGATCTGATGATCCATCATGCGGGGATCAAACTGCTGGTCGCCTCCTCGGAAGGGGATGGTTTCATCTGCCCGGCGGATGAGGTGGTGGCCCAGACCCGTGCGGGCAAACAGGTACAAAGCTTGCGCGGCGATGCCAAAACGCTGGTGGTCAAACCCGTGACCGGCGATCATGTCGCTGTGGTGGGCGAGAACCGCAAAGTGCTGGTCTTTGCGCTGGATGAGCTGCCTGAAATGGCCAAGGGCAAGGGTGTTCGGCTGCAAAAATACAAGGACGGCGGGATGTCGGATGCCACGACCTTCACCCTTTCCGAGGGGCTAAGCTGGAAAGACCCCGCAGGCCGGACCCGCAACCAGACCGAGCTTGACGAATGGCGCGCAAAACGGGCCACGGCTGGTCGCATGGCCCCGCGTGGTTTCCCGCGTGATAACAAGTTCAACTAAATGGCGCCGCTTATAACGTCTCGATATTAAGCCAAACCCCGCCTTGGGGCCGCAATGTCAGGATCATCACGGGTTTGGGCTCTTTGCCCGCAACCGGGGTAAAGCGGTGCCGCGCCAAAAGCGTTGCCAGAATGATCACAGCCTCTTGCAGTGCGAAATTCGCCCCGATACAGACCCGTGGCCCATCGCCAAAGGGCAGATAGGCAAAGCGGGCGATCGCATTCGGCTCCTCAAAACGCGATGGGTCGAACTGATCGGGGTTGTCCCAAAGCATATGATGCCGGTGCAGCGCATAGATCGGCAAAATCACGGTATCGCCCGCCCGTATCTCACGGCCGCATAGGGTATCCGCCGCCATCGCGGTGCGCGACAGGAAGGCGGCGGGTGGGTACAGGCGCAGGGCCTCATCAATGATCCGGCGGATCAAGGGCAGCTTTGCCACATCTTCGGCCACCGCCGCGCGGGTTCCCAGAACGGCCTGCGCCTCGGCGCGCGCGCCGTCCTGCACATCTTTATCAAAAGCGCATAAATATAACGCCCAAGACAGCGTCAGTGCGGTGGTCTCATGGCCCGCCACGATGAAGGTCAGCAGATTGTCGCGCAGCTCTGATGTTGTCATCGTGCGGCCGGTTTTCGGATCTTCGCCCGCCAAAAGCAGATCGAGCAGATCCGGCACCTCATGGCGCGGCGCGGTTTTGCGCCCCTCTATCGCCGTATCCGCGATGCGCCGCATTTCCCGCATTGCCGCCCCCGCCATCATCCGCCCCGGTCGAGGAACCCAGCCCGGTACGCCGATCAAATCCAGCACCGAAACCTTGGCCGCCTGTGCGATGTAATCTTCGATCGCGCGGTGAACGGCGTTGCGATCAAACCCTTCGCCGCCTGAAAATGTCACATCCGAAATCACCTCAAAGGTCGCGGCGACCATTTCGGCAAAGATATCCGCCGCTCGCCCGTTTGAGGCCGTAACCCGCGCGCTTGACCGTTCGGCCGCTGCCGTCATCACCGGCGCCAAAGCCGCAACATTGCGGTGGCTGAAAACAGGTGCCGCCGTGCGCCGCTGCCAAAGCCATTCCGCCCCTTCGGCCACAAACAGGCTGTCGCCGATCGCCTGTTCAAGGATCAGCTTGGTGACGGTGGATTTGGGATAATCCTCTACCCTATCGCGCAACACACGCTTAAGCGCGCCCGGCTCCATCACCATGTGCCAGCGCTTGCCGGTGCGACCCGAAAGCATCGGCTGGCGCGTTGCAATTTCGGGTATCAGCTCCAGCACATTGCGCTGCCCCGCCTTGGCGGATGCCAGAATCCCCAAGGGCACGTTATGGAGGGGGACGCGCGCCGGGGTCCGTTCACGGGGTGTTGCGGGGGACGGATTTTGCATCACACTCTCTCATTAAACAGGGAAGCTACGGGTTGAATATAGGGCGTTTTGCGCATGAGGAAATGGGTCATGGTTGCGCCATTCCTTTCCATAGCCTATGCCAAAGGTCAGGTTTTGACCAAGGAGCATTATATGATTGTCGCCCGTCTTACTGCCATAAGCCTTGCCTTTGGTCTGCTGTCGGCCTGTGCCGGACAGGATGTGGTCGAGGGCCCGGTTGCACTGGGCAATTTCAAGCTGGGCCATAACATTGTCGTCGCCGACAACCCGCAAAAGGTTCCGATTTCACGGAATGCCGATCCGCAAGATTGGGATGACAGCCTGACAGCCGCGCTTGATGAACGTCTTGGCCGCTATGACGGCGACAAGTTTTATAACCTTGGTGTTTCGGTCGATGCCTATGCGCTTGCCCCGCCCGGCATCCCGTTGGTGCTATCGCCCAAATCCGCGCTGGTGGTTACAGCGACGCTTTGGGATGATGCGCTTGGCAAAAAAATCAATGAGGGCGAACAGTTCACCGTGTTTGAAGGCATCGACGGGGATACCATGATCGGTTCCGGCCTAACGCGCACGGCCGAAGAGCAGATGGAGAAACTGAGCTTCAACGCCGCCAAACGGATTGAGCGCTGGCTTTCAGAGAATCCTGAATGGTTCGGCCTGCCACCAAAACCAAAGAACACAGCGGTTTCATCGAAGTGATGCTTGATTTCCCTGTCTGAAATGGATATGTCGCGCCCGAGATAGAACGGGGTCCGTTGTGGTCCCCCCCAATGTTTGAGGCATTCCACGATGGCAAAGGCAAAGTTTGAACGTAACAAACCGCACGTAAACATCGGCACGATTGGTCACGTTGACCACGGCAAGACGACGTTGACGGCAGCGATCACGAAATATTTTGGCGATTTCAAAGCCTATGATCAGATCGACGGCGCGCCCGAAGAGAAGGCTCGTGGGATCACGATCTCGACTGCGCACGTTGAGTATGAATCCGAGGCACGCCACTACGCCCACGTTGACTGCCCCGGCCACGCTGACTATGTGAAAAACATGATCACCGGTGCTGCGCAGATGGATGGCGCGATTTTGGTTGTGAACGCAGCTGACGGCCCTATGCCGCAGACACGTGAGCACATCTTGCTTGGCCGTCAGGTTGGCATCCCTTACATGGTTGTCTACATGAACAAGGTTGACCAGGTTGACGACGAAGAGCTGCTGGAACTGGTGGAAATGGAAATCCGCGAGCTTCTGTCTTCGTATGACTACCCCGGCGACGATATCCCGATCATCCGTGGGTCTGCTCTGCACGCCATGAACGGCACGCGTCCTGAAATCGGCGAAGAGTCGATCAAGGCACTGATGGCCGCTGTGGATGAGTATATCCCAACTCCTGCACGTGCTGTTGACCAGCCGTTCTTGATGCCTGTCGAGGACGTGTTCTCGATCTCTGGTCGTGGGACTGTTGCAACGGGCCGTATTGAGCGTGGCATCGTGAAAGTCGGCGAAGAGATTGAAATCGTTGGTATTCGTGACACGAAGAAGACGGTTTGTACCGGCGTTGAAATGTTCCGCAAGTTGCTGGATCAAGGCGAAGCCGGCGATAACGTTGGTCTCTTGCTGCGCGGTGTTGACCGTGAGGGCATCGAGCGTGGTCAGGTTCTGTGTAAGCCTGGTTCGGTCAAGCCACACACGAAGTTTGAGGCTGAGGCCTACATTCTGACGAAAGAAGAAGGCGGTCGTCACACACCGTTCTTCGCGAACTACCGTCCACAGTTTTACTTCCGTACCACGGACGTAACCGGGACTGTGTTCCTGCCGGAAGGCACTGAAATGGTTATGCCGGGCGACAACTTGAAGTTCGAAGTCGAACTGATCGCCCCAATCGCCATGGAAGAAAAACTGCGCTTCGCCATCCGTGAAGGCGGCCGTACCGTCGGCGCTGGCGTCGTTTCGAAAATTATCGCTTAAGGGTCTCTTCCCTCGCGCAATCTGAAACACGCGGGCCAAAGCTCGCGTGTTTTGCGTTTAGGGACGCCATATGTGCGAGAGGCTTGAGCAAAGGCGATGCTATGGCCAACCGCCAGCCCGTTTTTGCAAATGTGGCTTTTATATCAAGCCTCGGCAGTAGCACAGAGAAGTACCTGCCTAAAGATAAAATCCATACCATTCAGGCGCGAGTCGACGTATAGTTAACGTATGTTTAATGCATATGTAGAGGCTGCATGTCCCGCAGCACTTTCATGGGCAGAAAGAAGATTGATAATGTTCAGGTATTTGCTGTTGGCGGTGGCTTTGATGTTTACTGGCGCGTCGGCGCAAGCTGCGACATATTACTTTGGCACAAATGACGCGCGATGTCATGATTATGCCAAAGTCGGTGAGGGCTATTTCCGGTGTCAGGCCCGGATGAAGGTTTACGTATCGCCCGGTGATGATGGTACCTCAACCAATACGCGCGGCGGTTTGGACACCTATCGTGGTGGCGAGCGGATCGGGGTGGTATGAGGAAGAAGGCGTGTGTACGTTCTATTGCGCTTTTGCCTCGATGAACAGCGACGAAGAAATAACCTCACTTTACTGGCATTCTTACCTTAGTATTTAAACGGGCCGTGGGGATCTGTTTGGTTTTGGCGCTGAGCAGCTATATTCCCTCATTCCGGGCAGCTATTTTACCAGTTCCGGCAAATGGGATAGGATAAGCGCTTCACCCATTCCAGTTCCTGTGCCGCTTCCGGCCGGTTTGCCGTTGATTCTAATGGCTTTGGTGCCGCTTGGACTTGCTGCGCGGCGGCGCCGGGAAATGTAGCCCTGGGCTTTCCTCACCAACATGGGCCTGGGCGGGGTATTTGAAGGCAATGCTGGCTTTTCGATCATCTCTTGTGACCGCTTTTTGATGTAAATGCGGATTGGTAAAGAAACCAACTTGATCTTCTGCCAAACATAGCATATCGACCGCACAGGCTTAGGAGTTTAGCTCAGTTGGTAGAGCATCGGTCTCCAAAACCGAGGGTCGTGGGTTCGAGTCCCTCAACTCCTGCCAAGCCTTTTCAGTGTGATAGTTGATCTTCCGGTTGCAATTTAATCGGATCGCTGGCGTTCTGCGCAAGCTTTCACTGTCGAGGGGTTACCCCTTCTCGGCTTGTCCTATCCAGATTGAATCAAGCACAAAAATGCCGGTTCGTACGACATGGTCATGCATGATTTGAGAAACGGCAGGAGTGTCGCTATCCATGATGGCGGCAATCAGCTGTTGATGTGTGGCCATCGCCTCATCCTGCTTGACCTTGGAAAACCGCGGCGCAAAGAAAAGTCCCCGTTGAGAGGGACTGGTAAGATGCGTATGGGTCGCCTTCAGTACATCATTTCCCGCGAAACTCACGATCTGATTGTGGAATGCCACATCGTTGAGAAAGCCGCTCTCGCGGTCTTTAGCGTGATAGCAGCCGATCATCCTCCAACCCTTCGGGCCGTTTTCTGAACGAGGGACAGGAGGCCGCCATATCGTGTGGGGCGGGGGAATGACCCCGGCGTTTCAGAGAAGGTTTGCGATGTCGACCTTGCCGGTCAACCGGAACCCGGAGCCACGATCAGGCCCGCTACGACCAGCAGCGGGACGGCGGTTTTCAGACGTTCGCTGCGGTTCTGTTCAATGTGGTCAAGCGTCATCGTCGGCCCTGCCATTGCGCGGCGATGCTTCCTGAGGCGCTTCGTCGTCGCAGCAGAGCCTGCCAGGGCTTGTGTGGTCTTCTTCGATAACTCCGCCATTGTTATTTTTTCACGGATCGCTTCAAGCGCAGCCTTGGCCTTGAAATCTGGCGAATGGTTCTTTCGTTTCGTCATGTTGGATCATCTCTCTCACAAGTTGATCCACCTGAGCTACTGGTCCGAATTCCCGCGACCGCCTCTGCGCACGACGGTCCGCATAGAGGGCCATTCCCGGGCTTCCAAAACCGGCTGAGCGGTCACCTTTTTGATTACGCCGACGGCGTCTTTGTCGCGAGCGCCTGAATTTTGGACATGGGGCGCGCGCTTTGAGTTGGGGTTCTTGACAGCACCCCTTTGGGGGGACCAAGCTTGGTGTGATACGTGCGTGAATTCATGCATCTAAATCGAAAGGAAATACCATGGCAGATGGAAACCCGACCCCCTCGTTACGCCGCAGCATTGTCGTCAACGAGTTCACCAATTCGGTGCTGGATCCCGATCAGCCGATGCTTGGCCCACTTGCCAATGGGGGAACGATCATTGCCAATACCGCGCCGGGCTGTTGGGGGCCAATGATTACCCCACGGCTACGTGGCGGACATGAGGTGACTCGTCCCGTCCATGTTGATGGTGCAGAACCGGGAGATGCGTTGATCGTGCACATCCGGGATGTGACAGTGACATCGCTGGCGACGTCATCTGGGCATGACAGCTCTCCCGAAGGGTTTTGCCTTGGGGACCCGTATGTCGCGGCACGCTGTCCGACCTGTGATGAAGTCTGGCCGGAAACCCATATCGAAGGGATCGGCCCCAAAGCCGTACATTGTGACAAATGCGGCAATTCGGTCACCCCGTTCGAGATTGTGCATGGCTATACGGTCACCTTCGACCCGACCGGAGCCGTAGGCCTGACCCTGCCCAAGACGGCGGCGGACGCCATCGCCAAGGACGCCGCCAACTATGCGGCATTGCCCGATAATTCCCGCCAGCACTCGATCCTGACCTATGCGCCGTCTGATATGCCCGGTGTCATGGTCCGTATGCGCCCCTTCATGGGGCAGCTTGGAACCTGTCCTTCCATCGCGATGCCAGACAGCCATAACGCGGGTGATTTCGGCGCTTTCCTTGAAAACGCTCCGCATGCCTATGGGCTGACGCATGAGCAGATCATCACCAACAAGACAGACGGTCACATGGATATTGACGCGGTCCGCGCAGGTGCGGTTCTGGTGTGTCCGGTCAAGGTTGCCGGTGGCGGGCTTTACATGGGGGATATGCACGCGGGCCAAGGTGACGGCGAGATTGCCGGCCATACGATGGATGTCGCCGGTTCCGTCACGTTGCAGGTTTCGGTGCTAAAAGATTGGCCGATTGATGGTCCGGTCCTCTTCCCACTGCTCGAAGATCTCCCACCTATGGCGCGTCCGTTCTCGACCGCAGAAACCGCCAAAGCGCAGAAGCTCGCGGAGAAATACGGTGTGCAGGCCATCGAGGCCACAGCGCCGATCTCGGTCATCGGGACTGCCGCGGGCATGAATGCCGCGATCGACAACGGCCTTGAAAGAGCCGCCGCATTGCTGAAAATGAGCGTGGCCGAGGTCCGGAATCGTGCAACGATAAATGGCGCAATCGAAATCGGGCGTGCGCCGGGTGTGATCCAGGTGACGTTTCTGGCACCTTTGGCCAAGCTTGATGCGGTCGGTCTTGGCGACATCGCGCGCGAACAATATGGTATCTAAGGTGAAACAAGGGCTAGCAGTCCCTTAACTGCGGGATGCCACATAGAACAGTTACCGGAAGCTTTGCGCTACAATCGCATTGCTTCCGGTTCCGATGAATGGATCTCGCGATTAAATATGCGGGACGATAAAATCGGGAGTGATGCCGGAGGCGTCAATGGCATCATCCACGTTGAGGCCGGCCAGCGATCCGTGCGCGGTCACCAATGCGGTGGCAAACCCTGCTTGACGCCCGCCAAGGATATCGGTGTGGAGCGTGTCCCCGACCATCAGCACTCGGTCGGCCGCGACCGGTGCTGCAAGGCGCGTCATCGCCAGATCAAAAACCTCGGGAAAAGGTTTGCCAAGGAAAGTGGGCGCAATATCCATCCGATCCGCGAGGCGATGGGCGAACCAGCCCGGCTCCAGCGATAGGCCGTTTTCGCGCGGGGCGACCAGATCGGGGTTGCCGACAAAAACGGGACGCGGGGCGCGGGCAAGTGCTGCCTCCAACAGGGTCTGGCGGCGCTCGGTCCAGCCGTCAGCGCCGATCAAGAGGAAGCCGTCAACTTCATCATACGCTGCCGGATCGTCGGTCAGCACGATCGCATCGAGGGTCGCCAGCTCACCCAACGCGACGTTGGGGTTCAGCATCAAGCCCCAGCGCAGTTCCGGCTCTGCCGCGATGCGTTGCAAGAGCGCGTCCCGGCTGGTGACAACCTCGGACTCGGCAAAGTCAAAGCCAAGCTTGTGGTAGCGCGCCATCATATGGGATTTGGGGTAGGCGGCCGAGTTCGAGACAACGGCAACGGATTTCCCCGCGGCGCGCAACGCACGGACCGATGCCGCCGCACCGGGAATCGCGGTTTCCCCGACATTAAGCACCCCATAAGCATCAAAGAGGACCAGATCGAAAGGGGCGGTAATATCGGCGAAAGCAGCCTGTGATGCGCCACCGCGGCCCGTCATCTTTGGCAGGCGGTGGCGCACATTCAGGTAAGCCGCGAAGGCCTTGGCCGGATCAATCGCATGATGCCCTGTCACAGGATCCGCCGCCGCAGGAAGGCCGAGATGACCTCGCCAATGATGACCAGTACAATGATGGCAAGCAGAATGGTCGCGACTTCGGGCCAGTTGAAGGTATCGATGGCCCCTTGCAGGACAATCCCGATACCGCCAGCCCCGACAAGGCCCAGCACGGTGGATTCGCGCAGGTTGATATCCCAACGCAGGATCGCGACCGCCCAAAACGTGGGCATAACTTGCGGCACGATGGCATAGAGGATCACCTTGAAACGCGATGCGCCTGTGGCCTCCAGCGCCTCAACTGGGCGCTTGTCGATTTCCTCGATGGCCTCACCCAAAAGCTTGCCGATAAAGCCGATAGAGCGGAACATGATCGCGATGATGCCGGCAACGACGCCCGGACCGAAGATGGCCACAAATAACAGTGCCCAGATGATCGTATTGACCGAACGCGAGGTCACCAAGATCAACCGCCCCAGCCACAAGGTTGCGCGGTTGGGCGTGGTGTTTTGCGCCGAGATATAGGCGACCGGCAGCGACAAAAGCACCGCAAAGGCGGTCGCAAAGCTGGCGATATTCACCGTATCCCAAAGCACACTTAGGATGCTGGCAAGGTTGCTGGGATCTGGCGGATACATCCGGCCAAACAGATCGCCGATCTGTTCTGGTGCGCCCCAGACCCATGGCCAGATCACCTCAATCGAGGTCAGCGCCCAAGCGATTATTAGTCCGCAGCCAAGCAAGATGGCATAACGTGACATACGTTGTTTGAACGTGAAGCGAGCCCATTCGTCGCGGCCAAACTGTTCTGAAAGACTGGTCATTGGATACGCTTCCGGATGATGCCGCTGATCGCCTCAGAGATAAGGATCACGCCAACGATGACAATTGTGATGGCCAATGCGAAATCGTAATCATAGCGCCCGAATGCATTGGCAAGCGTGGCCCCGATCCCGCCGGCACCTACCAGCCCGACAACAGCCGAGGCGCGCAGGTTCGAATCCAACTGATAGATGGTCAAACCGATCTGGCGCGGTATGATCTGCGGGAAAATCGCATAGATCAACGTAGACAGATAAGGCGCACCGGCGGCGCGCATGGCCTCTACCTGCCCGAAGTCGATCTCTTCGATCCGTTCGGCCAGCATCTTGGCGACAAAACCGATGGAATAGACGATCAGCGTCAACACGCCCGCAAAGGGGCCAAAGCCGACGGCTTTCACAAAGAGGATCGCGACGATAACGGGGTGGAAACTGCGCGCGATGATGATGATGGCGCGGCCCAGATAGAAAACGGGGCGGGGGGCCATATTGCTGGCGGCCATAAAGGCGATAGGAATCGACAAAAGCACCCCGCCGGCCGTGGCAAGCACCGCGATCTTGAGGCTTTCGAGGAAGCCGTCAATCAGCAACTGACTACGCTCAAAGCTGGGAGGAAATGCCCCGCTAAAGATTTTACCCGCCCGTCCGATGCCTTCGGAAACGCGCTGCCAATCGATGGGCATACTCATGCCAACCCAGCCGAAATAGGCGATCACGCCCAGATAGACGGCCCACCGCAGGGCAGGGTTGGCGATAAAGGGGGGCTTGGTCCAGGTGTCGCGCTCGATGCTCATGTCGCGTCCACCTTGCCGCGGTCGGCATGGGGGCTGCCGGCATAGATCTCGTCCATGGCGGCCTGGTCGAGCATGGCGGGCTTGTCGTCAAAGATGATCCGGCCATAGCGCATGCCGACAATCCGGTCGGTATATTCCTTGGCCTCGGTCACATTGTGGATGTTGATCAGCACGGGCAGCTTCAGCTCTCCGGCCAGATCGCGCAGCAAGCCCATGATCTGTTCCGAGGTCTTCGGGTCAAGCGAGGCTGTCGGCTCATCCGCTAGCAAGATATCGGGTTCCTGCATCAGTGCGCGCACGACGCCGACACGTTGACGTTCCCCGCCCGAAAGCTGGTCGGCGCGGGTGTTAGCATATTGCGCAATGCCCACGCGTTCCATCAATTGATAGGCGCGGCGGATATCCTCTTTGGGGTAGCGCCGGGTCATCGCGGCCCATGTCGAAATATAGCCGAGCCGCCCCGATTGCACATTTTCCATTACGGTCAGCCGGTCAACAAGGTTGAAGCCCTGAAAGACCATGCCGATCTTGCGCCGTGCCGCGCGCAGGTCACGGCCGCGCAGGCCGGTCAGCTCAACCCCGTTCAGGTTGATCGAACCGGAGGTCGGCTCTACCAGCCGGTTGATACAGCGCAGTAAGGTGCTTTTGCCCGCCCCCGATGACCCGATGATGGAGACAACACTTTCCCCTTCAATGGTCAGGTCGAGGTTCTTGAGCACCGGATCGCCGTCGCCGTAGCGTTTGACGAGGTCAGTAATTTTCAGCATGTTTGACGCCTTATTAGCGAGGCCGATCCCAAGGACCGGCCTCGACAAGAAAAATTATTCCGCAGCAAGACCTTGTGGTGTGTATTCCACACCGTTTGCCGCTTGGATTTGCCGGATGACAGCCCATTGGTCCTTGTAGGTGATCGGGACGAACTTGCTGACGCCAGCGAATTCCTCACCCAAGGCGGTGCCTGCGAAATCAAAGGTAAAGAAGGCCTCTTTGATTTTGTCCTTCAGCTCCGGTGTAAGGTCGTGGGCCAAGCCGTAAGAGGTCGTCGGGAAGGGATCGCTTTCCCAGATGATGCGCACGTCCGCGGGGTCGTAAAGGCCGCGTTCCGCCATCCGGTCAACAACCTCAGAGGCAACGGGGGCCGCATCATAATCGCCTGCGACAACGCCCAACATGGATTGGTCGTGGCTGCCGGAATAGGTAACCTCATAATCTTCATCGGGGATAACACCCAGATCAGGGAAGAGGGCACGGGGTGCCTGGTTGCCAGAGTTCGACGTGGGCGAGGTATGCGCCACGCGTTTGCCCTTTAGGTCGGGCATTTCCTTGATGTCACTATCGGCTTGCGTATAAACTTGCAGCTTATAGCCGAACTGGCCGTCATCCGCGCCCATGATGGCAAAGGGTTCCACACCGGCAAGGTTGACCGCAAAAGGCGTTGGCCCGGTGGAAAAGCCCGCGATATGCAAACGGCCGGAGCGCATTGCCTCAACCTCGGCAGAGTTTGACTGAACCGCAAAGAATTGCACGTCCTTGCCGGTGACCGCTTTCATGTGGTCAATGAAAGGCGTCCAGATGTCGGCGTAAATTGCGGGGTCCTCAACGGGGGTATAGGCGAAAACCAGCGTCGATGGGTCTTTGAGCTTGCTGGCGTCTGTCGGTGCATCGGCAACAAGGTCGCCGTTTGCGTCACAAAACATGGTATCCAGCGCGCCACGCTCGGCGCAATCCTCTTGTGCGAAGGCGGCCGTGCCGGTCATGGCAAGGGCTGCCAAAAGGCTCGTCGTGAAAATTCTGTCCTTGGACATTTATGTCTCCTCCCTGGTTGTTCCCGCATAGGATCGGCGGGACGATTGTTGTGAATAGCAACACTTTATCTTTCTGTTTGCAACATTTTTCGCTAATAGATTTGGTAATATCCAGAAATATAATCGGGAGACGACAATGAGCGGCGACCCTGATCACCCCAATCTGAAGAAATCGGAGCGTCATACGCAAATCTTGTTGGAGCTGCGATTGGCACCGCATGTGCGCGTTGTTGATCTGGCAGCCAAGTTTGGCGTTACGACCGAAACAGTGCGGCGTGATATTGCGGATCTGAGCGCGCAGGGGCTTTTGCAAAAATCCCATGGCGGGGCATCGCCTTGCGCATCGGGCACGCGTCGGGTGCTGGACGAACGCCAGCGCGAGCGTCTTGAGGAACGGCGGCGGCTGGCCCATAAAGCGGCCCATCTGGTGCAGGACGGTCAGCAATTGATGATCGACGCCGGTTCCACCGTGATGGAGTTTGCCCGCGCGCTTGCCGTTTTGCACAGGCAGGTCACGGTTGTAACGAACAGCTTGCAGGTCGCAATGATCCTTGGGTCGTCCGAGGGGACAACGGTGATCATGACGCCGGGCAGCTATCTGAACGACGAGGCCGCTTTGGTCGGCACCGAGACCTGTGACTTTCTGCGGCGCTATCATGTTGATGCCTGCTATCTGGGGGCTTCGGCCCTAAGCGAGGCGGGCGTAAGCGAGGCAATCGACGGCTTTGCAGCGGTGAAGCGCACGATGATGGAGCAAAGCGCCACGCGGTATTTTTTAATGGATGGCAGCAAATTCGGGCAGCGCCATCTGGTCAAAATCGCGGATATCGCCGAGATCGGGCATCTTGTCACCGATAGGCGCCCCGATGGCGCATTGGCGGCGGCCCTAGGCGCGGAAAACACCAAAATCATCCTGCCGTAATGGCATGCGCGCAAGGGCAAGCCGTGGTCGGTCAGCCTCACGGGCCAAAGTTTAAGCGCGGATCATGTGATAATCTGCGGGGGCAGCATTTTTGTTTACTCGGTCAAATTTCCATCCTAGACATGTTGTGGGAGGAAGAAAGCTTTCCCCTTAACGGGGGCAGCTATATCGGTAGAAGGCCGCCGGATTGGTGGCCTGTGATGTCAAAATGGTCGGTGCCTTTCGTGGCGCCAGACTTGGATAATCTGGGAGGATTGACGTGACAGATACTCGAAATATGGGCCGACGGTCATTTCTGAAAAAATCCGCACTGGGCGGTGGGGCTGCGGGCCTTGGTGCATTGGCCGCACCTGCGGTTTTGGCGCAGGCACCTAAAGTGCTCAAGATGCAATCGGCTTGGCCATCGTCCAACGTCTGGCAAGAAATGGCGCAGGATTATGTGACCCGCGTCGAGGCGATGTCGGGCGGGCGGCTCAAGATTGACCTGTTGCCTGCGGGGGCCGTTGTCGGCGCGTTTCAGGTGCTTGATGCGGTGAATGACGGGCTTTTGGATATCGGCCATGACGTGCCGGTCTATTGGTACGGCAAGCATAAGGCGGCATCGCTTTTTGGCACCGGCCCCGTGTTTGGCGGGTCGGCCACGACGATGATGAACTGGTTTTATGAAGGCGGCGGCAAGGCGCTTTATGATGAGCTGACACAAGACATCATGGGCCTTGATATCGACGGCTATATGGCCTTCCCGATGCCAGCGCAGCCCTTTGGCTGGTTCAAAAATCCCGTCTCCAGCGTGGCAGAGCTTCAGGGCTTCAAATACCGTACTGTAGGTCTGGCCGCTGATCTGATGGCCAAGCTTGGCATGTCGGTGGCCCAGCTTCCGGGCGGCGAAATTGTCCCCGCGATGGAGCGTGGCGTGATCGACGCGTTCGAGTTCAACAACCCGTCCTCGGACCGCGATTTTGGCGCGCAGGATGTGGCCAAGAACTATTTGCTGGCGTCTTATCACCAAGCCTCGGAAAGCTTTGAGTTCCTGTTCAACGGTCTTTTAATGGAGGATCTGGAACCGGATCTGAAAGCGATCCTGATCCACGGGGTTGAGGCGGTTTCCACGGCCAACGTCGCCAAGGCCGCGCGCCGCTATTCCGCCGACCTGAAGTGGCTAGAGGAAGAGGCAGGGGTCAATATCGTCCGCACCTCGGATGAGATTCTGGCCGCCCAGATCGCCGCTTGGGATGAGCTGATCCCAGAGCTGGAGGCCGATCCCTATATGAAGAAGTGCCTCGACAGCCAGCGCGCCTGGGTCAAGGACGTCGTGTTCTATGAGCTGATGAACGCGCCGGATTACGGGCTTGCGTATAATCACTACTTCCCTGATCGCCTGAAGCTTTGATGGCGCGGCCCCCGTCCTTTGCGGCGGGGGCATTTTCGCAAACCTTGGGGAACTTTTAATGTATAGCTATATCCGGTTCGCCGATGCTGTCTCTGCATGGTTCGGCAAAACCTTCGCCTGGCTTATCGTGTTGATGTCTTTTGGCACGGGGTATGAAGTGTTCGTGCGCTACGTCCTTAACAGCCCGACGGCTTGGGCGTTGGATATGTCCTTTATCATGTATGGCACACTTTTCATGATGGGCGGGGCCTATACCTTGTCGCGGCGCGGCCATGTGCGGGGGGATTTCCTTTACCGGCTATGGTCAACACGCTGGCAGGCACGGGTGGATCTGGTGCTATACATCCTGTTCTTTTTCCCCGGCGTTCTGGCCCTGATTTTTGCCGGTTGGAAGTATGCGGCACGGTCGTGGCAATACGGCGAGGTGTCCGTCAGCAGCCCGGCTGGCATCCCGATTTACCAGTTTAAAACCGTGATCGTCGTGGCCGGTGTGTTGCTGTTTATCCAAGGCATTGCCGAGGTATTTCGCTGCATTCACTGTATCCGCACCGGCGAATGGCTAGAGGCGGATGAAGACGTATTCGAGACCGAAGACCTATTGATGCAGCAGGCGAGCAAAGCCGAAAAGGACGCCCATTCATGACCGATCCGCAAATCGCCCTTTTCATGTTGGGGCTGTTTATCGTCTTCGTTTTCCTTGGCTTTCCGATTGCCTTTACGCTGATGGCAATGGGGATCGGCTTTGGCTATTACGCCTATTTCGATACGCGCCGGATGTGGCGATCCTATGATCGGCTGGATGCTGATACGGCCTCATGGTGGGATCAGACCAGCGCTTGGTGGGAGGGGTTATTCAACAGTCGAATATTCGATCTGTTCGTCAACCAAACCTATAATGTCATGAGCAACGAGGTGCTGACAGCCGTGCCGCTGTTCTTGTTCATGGGCTATATTGTCGAGCGTGCCAATATCGTGAACCGGCTGTTTGACACGCTGAATATCGCGTCACGGCGGATGCCGGGCAGCATGGGGGTGGCGGCACTTATCACCTGCGCATTGTTTGCCACGGCCACGGGGATCGTGGGTGCGGTGGTAACTTTGATGGGGTTGCTTGCTCTGCCTGCGATGCTCAAGGCGCGCTATGATCCGTCCTTTGCCAGCGGGATTATCTGTGCAGGCGGCACCTTGGGGATTTTGATCCCGCCGTCGATCATGCTGATCGTCTATGCGGCAGCGTCCAATGTGTCGATCGTGCGGCTTTATGCGGGGGCCTTGCTGCCGGGGTTGACGCTGACGGGGCTGTATCTGGCCTATGTGATCGGGCGGTCGATCCTGCAGCCAAGCGTGGCCCCACGCCCCACCAAAGATGAGGTGCCGGATGTGCCCGCAGCCAAGCTGCTGTGGATGGTCATCACCTCATTCGTGCCGCTGGCCTTCTTGATCCTTTCCGTGCTTGGCTCCATTCTGTTCGGCCTTGCCACGCCCACCGAGGCCGCCTCTATCGGCGCGCTTGGCGGGATCTTGCTTGCGTTTTTGTACCGTGCGATGACATGGCAACGGATGCGCGAAAGCGTCTATCTGACGTTGCGGACCACGGCGATGGTGTGCTGGCTGTTCGTGGGCTCTTATACCTTCAGCTCAGTGTTCTCATACTTGGGCGGAGAGCATGTTATCAGCGAGTTCGTGCAATCGCTTAACCTCACCCCTCTGATGTTCTTGATCCTCGCGCAGGTTATCATCTTTTTGCTGGGCTGGCCGCTGGAATGGTCCGAGATTATCATCATCTTTGTGCCGATTTTCCTGCCGCTTTTGGTGATATTCGAAATTGACCCGCTGTTCTTTGGCGTCTTGGTGGCGTTGAATCTGCAAACCAGTTTCCTGACGCCGCCGATGGCGATGTCGGCCTATTACCTCAAGGGGATCGCGCCGCCGGAAGTGAAGCTGACGCAGATTTTCGCGGGGTGCCTGCCGTTCTTGGGTTGTGTGTTCATCGCGATGATCCTGATGTATGTCTTCCCGCAAATCGTCTTTTATCTGCCGAGCCAGTTTTATGGGAATTGATCGCACTTACACCGATGCCTTGGCCCTGCGGGATGCCTTGGCCAAGGGGGAAACTTCCGTTGCGGATACCGCCGAGGGCTATCTGACACGCATCACTGCAGTCGAGCCGGATATCGGTGCCTTTGCATGGTATGACGCCGATCATATCCGACGTCAGGCCGAGGCGATGGACAATATGCGGCAGGCGGGGCGGCCCATAGGGCCGTTGCACGGGGTTCCGGTCGCATTGAAAGATGTGATCGACACCGCGCGCATTCCCACCGAAAACGGCACGCCGCTGGATGCAGGGCGGGTGCCGCGCATTGATGCCGATCTGGTCAAGCGGCTGAAATCGGCGGGCGCATTGATCATGGGCAAAACCGTATCGACAGAGCTGGCCTTTATGCAGCCCTCCACCACGCGCAACCCGCATGACCCGAACCGAACGCCCGGCGGGTCGTCTTCGGGGTCGGCGGCGGCGGTCTCGGCGGGGATGGTGCCTTTGGCGGTGGGTACGCAAACAGGTGGCTCTGTCATCCGGCCCGCGTCATTTTGCGGAACGACGGGGTTCAAGCCGACGTTCGGCGCGATCTCTACGCAAGGGGCGCTGGTGCAATCGCCCAGCCTTGATACGATGGGCGTCTTTGCCCGCACCCCGCGTGAAGCGGCGCTGATCTGTGATGTGCTGTTTGCACCTGAGCAAAACGGCGTTCCCGTGCCGCCGCCCGGCCTGCTGCGTACTGTGATGGCGGGCGCGCCGTTGCCTCCGATTTTTGCCTGCCTGCAAATGCCGGGATCGGAGCGCGCCGATCCACAAACCCTTGCCGCGATTGCCGAGCTGGGCGCGGCATTGGGGGAGCAGGCGTTCGATATCACCCTTCCCGATCTGTTCGCCAAGGCCGAGGCAGAACGCCGCCGCATCAACCTTGCCGAGATGGCGCGTTGTTACCACGCCTATGCCACGCGGGGCGGGCTTTCCGAGGCCATTACCGAGGCGATTGCCGAGGGGAACACCATCCTTGCCCGCGATTATATCGCCGCACTTGATTGGCCAAAGCTTTTGAATGCCATGCTGGATGAGGTGTTCCAGCGCTGCGATGCGATTTTGTGCCCGGCCGCCCTTGGCCCCGCCCCGGGGCGTGAGACAACCGGCGATCCGCGGTTCAACGGGATCTGGACGCTGTGCGGAACGCCTGCCGTGACCATCCCGATACTGGAGGTGGACGGCATGCCGCTGGGGGTGCAGTTGATCGGCCCACGTGGCGGCGATGCACGGCTGCTGCGCACCGCGCAATGGCTTTACGATTGGATTGATACGGCAGGAGAGACGGCATGAACCGATTTTTATCGATCCTCGCCTTCATCGCATTTGCGGGTTTCATCGGCATTTTGATCCGGGCGGTGCCAAGCCCCGATCTGGTGATCATCTCGCTTTTGACCACGGCTTTGGTGGTTTATGATTTGGTCACATCCTCGGGGCGCAAGGGTTGACGCGGGCCGTTTCCGTGAACCCAAAGCCGTGATCGGCCGCATTGTTCGGTTGGCGTCCCTGCAAAGAAGGGGTAACTAGGCGCAACCGGGGCGGCGATACCAAGGATGATGGGACAACAGATGGCGGAAAAGAAGATCAGCGGCGGGGTGAAGGCGCTCTTGGAGCTGGGGCCGGTGGCTCTGTTTTTCATTGGCTATATCAAGCTGAAAGATCAGGTCTTTACCTTTGGCGGCACCGAATATGACGGGTTCATCGTGGTTACGGCGGCGTTTATTCCGCTGTTGCTGCTGTCGACGGGGATCTTGTGGGCGTTGACTGGCAAGCTTTCAAAGATGCAGATCATGACGGTGGTCTTGGTTGTGGTCTTTGGCGGGCTTTCGGTTTGGTTGAATGACGAGCGGTTCTTCAAGATGAAGCCCACGATGATCTATGCGCTTTTCGCGGGCATCCTTGGCTTTGGCTTGCTGCGCGGTGAATCCTACCTCAAATCCGTAATGGGGGAGATGCTGCCGATGCAACAGGAAGGCTGGATGATCCTCACCAAGCGGTTGGTTTTGTTTTTTGTCACCCTCGCGGTGTTGAACGAGATTATGTGGCGTGGCTTTTCGACCGAGGCTTGGGTGAATTTCAAGACCTTCGGCCTGACGGCGGCGCTGTTTTTGTTTTTCATGACCCAAAGCCGGGTATTTTCGAAATACGGAATCGAGCCGCCGAAAGAAGAGCCGTGAGCCAGACCTAAGCCTCGCGTGCGGGGCGGGGCAGGTTTGCCACCGCCTCGGCCCGCTTTTTGGCCAGCTCTGGCGGGGTTTCATCGCGAAACAGATGGGTTTGCACGTTGAAGGGGATGTCGATGCCGGCATTGTCCAAGGCGCGCTTGACGGATTTAAGCACCTCGACCCGCGTCCCGATGATGGGCCCGTCCGATTTTACCCACCAGCGCAGCCGGATCGTGACCCAAGACGCATCAAGCGACCACGGCAGCGCCTGCGGGGCAGGGTCGGTTTCTAGCCCCTCGATCCCCGCGACAGCGTCCAGCATGACCTGACAGGCATTGTCGATATCATCATCATAGCCGATGCCAAAATCCATTTGCAGCCGACGCGCGGGATAGGCCGTGATCACCTGCACGACATCGGTGTAAAGCTCGGCGTTGGGGATGATCACACGCTGCCCGTCATAGGTTCGGATCAAGGTTGCGCGACTTTCGATGCGCTCTATCGTGCCCGAATGGCCCCCCACCTCGATCTCATCCCCGACACCGAAAGGCTGGCGCAACAGCAACAGCAAACCGGCCAGCCAGTTTTGCAAGATATCCTTGAAGGCAAAGCCGATGGCGACCGTGCCAATCCCAAGCCCTGCAACCAGATCCCCGGGGTTGAGGCTGGGCAGAACGATTGTTAGCGCGATCATCACACCAAAGACGAACACCGACCAGCGGGCAAACCCGGCCAGAATATCCCCCAGATTGTCGCGTTTGCGCGCGGCCGCCGTGCGCTGGATGGCAAAGGCCACACCCCGCGCCACATACCACATAATGACAGCAAAAATCAGTGCGACGACGATATTGGGCAGCAACCCGATCAAACCGTCAAACCACGCATCTATTCGGGCGATTGCCTTATTGGGATCGAGGTCGATCGTCTGTGCCGTCTCGAGTGTGCCTGCTGCCATGTGAACGCTATTCCTTGAAATTTTTTCGCCAAGAGTGGTGACAACGCGCGAGCGGGGGATATGGTTCCCAACCAAGGGGCGTTGACGTTTTGTCGCACCGGGTTTAAGAAAATTGCCGTGGCGCTTTGTTACCGGATTGCGGGCCACGGTAAATAAACCGCTAAAGAGGGTTCGGGCATTGCCTTTGCACCCTCTGAGTCTCCGGGGTTTTAACTGCCGGGGGCCAACATGGCGAAGACTTGGAAAACGCGTACGCAACTGGTGCATGAAGGCAGCCGCCGCAGCCAATATGGCGAGATGGCCGAGGCGATCTTTATGACGCAGGGCTTTGTCTATGAAAGCGCCGAGGCGGCCGAGGCACGGTTCATCAAGGCGGGCGAGGATGAGTTCATCTATGCCCGCTATGGCAACCCCACCGTGCGCATGTTCGAAGACCGTATGGCCGCGATCGAGGGCACCGAGGATGCTTTTGCCACCGCAAGCGGCATGGCGGCGGTTTCGGGTGCGCTGACCTCGATGCTGAAGGCGGGCGATCATGTGGTGTCGTCGCGGGCGCTGTTCGGGTCATGCCTTTATGTACTGGAAGAGGTTCTGACGCGCTACGGTGTCAATGTCACCTTTGTTGACGGTGCCGATCTGGCCGCATGGGAGGCCGCCTGCGTGCCCGGCACCAAGGCGGTGTTCTTTGAATCGATGTCAAACCCTACGCTGGAGCTGGTCGATATCGAGGCGGTCTCAAAGATCGCGCATAAGGTTGGCGCGACCGTGGTGGTGGACAATGTCTTTGCCACGCCAATTTTTAGCCGCGCAGTGGAGCAGGGCGCCGATGTTGTCGTCTATTCCACGACCAAACATGTGGACGGGCAGGGCCGTGCGCTTGGCGGCGTTGTTTGCGGTACACGCGAATTTATCCGCACCGTGGCGGAACCCTATCTGAAACATACGGGCGGCTCGATGAGCCCCTTTACCGCTTGGATCATGCTGAACGGTATGGCCACGATGGACCTGCGCTGCCGTGCAATGGCCGAAGCCGCGGCAAAAATCGCGACAGCACTTGAGGGCGACGATCGCCTGTCCAACGTCATCTATCCCGGCCTTTACAGCCACCCGCAGGCCGAGCTGGCGGCGCGGCAGATGGGGACGGGCGGCACCATGCTGGCCCTTGATATCAAAGGCGGTAAGGCGGAAGCGTTTCGCTTTATGAACGCATTGGACATCATCAAAATCTCTAACAACTTGGGCGATGCGAAATCGATCGCGACCCATCCGGCGACAACGACCCACCAACGTCTGCCCGACGCGCAAAAGACGGCTCTTGGCATCACGCCGGGCCTGATCCGCCTGTCGGTCGGGCTGGAGGATGCGGATGACCTGATTGCGGATCTGCGTGCCGGTCTGGACGCGATCTGATCCAGCTGGTGCGAATCGATTTGGAAAAGCGCTTGGAAGGCCTTATGTTGAAGGTGAATTTCTGACCCGTGAAGGGAAACACCATGAACATCCACAGCAAGGGCACCCAGCCTGACCGCAGCGACGCCGAGGCGGCCTTGGCCGTCTTGCAGTCTTGGGCCGCGCATGCCCCCGCGGCTGAGGTGGCAGCGCTTGGCCTTTATCCCGCGCTTTCGGCGGAATACCCGGCGGATTTCGTGGTGGATGCGGACTACAAGGCGGGCCTGCCCGATTTGCAGAACGGCCCCTCCAGCCTGATCAAGGGTGAACGGACCGTGATCCAGCACGTCGGGATCTCGAATTTCCGGCTGCCGATCCGTTATCATACCCGTGATGGCGCGGATGTGATCCTAGAGACCAGCGTCACCGGATCGGTCAGCCTTGAGGCCGAGAAAAAAGGCATCAATATGAGCCGCATTATGCGCTCATTCTATGCCTATGCCGAAAAATCATTCAGCTACAAGGTGATAGAACGCGCATTAGAGGATTACAAACGCGATCTCGACAGTTTTGACGCGCGGATCCAGATGCGGTTCTCCTTTCCGATGAAGATCGAGAGCCTGCGTTCGGGGCTGTCGGGGTGGCAATATTACGATATCGCGCTGGAGTTGGTGGATGCGGGCGGTGCGCGCAAGACCATCATGCATCTGGACTATGTGTATTCCAGCACCTGCCCTTGTTCGCTAGAGCTGTCCGAACACGCCCGTCGCAGCCGCAACCAGCTTGCCACACCGCATAGCCAACGCTCGGTCGCAAGGATCTCGGTAGAGCTGGTGGGCGATAAATGCCTGTGGTTCGAGGACCTTATCGACTTGGCCCGCGCTGCGGTACCAACCGAAACGCAGGTCATGGTCAAGCGCGAGGACGAACAGGCCTTTGCCGAACTCAACGCCGCCAACCCGATTTTCGTCGAGGATGCCGCGCGCAGCTTTTGCGCCCAATTACAGGCCGACCGGCGGGTGGGTGATTTCCGTATCATCGCCAGCCATCAAGAAAGCCTGCACAGCCATGATGCCGTCAGCGTGCTGACCATTGGCGATACCTTTGCGGCCACAAGCCTTGACCCCAAGCTTTTCACCACCCTGTTTCATGTCGGCTAGGGTGGTTCGGGCCCGGTTGACAGTGCGGGCGAAGCGCAGCAAGTCATGCACCCATGATTGATCTTCGCCCCGTGGGATATATTATCGGCCTGCTCGTCGCCACGCTTGGGGCGATGATGTTGTTTCCGATGGCTTTGGATTACTTTTCGGGCAGCCCCAACTGGAAGTCCTTTCTTGAGGCGTCGGTACTGACTTGCCTGATGGGCGCGCTTTTGTCGCTGTCTTGTGCCAACGCCACCCAAAAGGGGCAGGGCATCACCCTGCGGCAAAGTTTTGTGCTGACGACAGGCACTTGGGTCGCGCTTCCGGCCTTTGGGGCCTTGCCCTTCATGTTTGGCGAGCCGGGCGCTACCCTGACCAATGCAGTGTTTGAGGCGGTCTCGGGGATGACCACAACCGGCACAACTGTATTCGAAGGGCTTGATGCCTTGCCGCCGGGGGTGAACCTGTGGCGCGGTATCTTGCAGTGGCTCGGCGGGCTGGGGATTGTGATCGTGGCTTTGATCTTCTTGCCGGTGATGAAGGTCGGGGGGATGCAGTTTTTCCGCTCCGAGGGCTTTGATACCTTGGGCAAGATTCTGCCGCGGGCGCTGGATATCTCCAGCGCCTTGATCCAGATTTATATCGCACTGACAATTGCCTGCGCTGCGGCCTATTTCGCCTTGGGGATGAGCGGGTTTGATGCGGTCGTCCATGCGCTGACCACGGTATCGACGGGCGGGTTTTCCAGCTCGGACGCCTCTTTTGGCAAGTTTGTCCACTCGATGGAGCTGGTGGCGATTGTCTTTATGTTGTTGGCCTCGATGCCCTTTATCCGCTTTGTTCAGGCCACGCAGGGCGATCTGAAACCGCTGTGGCGCGATCCGCAAGTGCGGGCCTATGTGCGCTGGAACGCCTATGCCGCCTTGGCCGTCACCGCCTATGAGATGTATAATTTCGACCGGCCGTTCGTGCAGTCCCTCCGCGAAAGCAGTTTCAACATCGTGTCAACCTTTTCGGGCACGGGCTTTGCCTCGGTTGATCTGTCGACTTGGGGGCCATTCCCATTTGTGATTTTGATCATGGTAGGATTGATAGGGGGGTGTACCTCCTCGACTGGTTGCTCGGTCAAGGTGTTTCGCTATCTGATCTTGCTAGAGGCGATTAAGGTGCAGATCCGCCGGTTGCACAGCCCCTCGGCCATGCTGGAGGTGCGCTATGAAGGGCGGCGCGTGGGCGATGATGTGATCAACTCTGTCATCGTGTTCTTCACGCTGTTCATCCTGACGTTTGGCGTGGTCGCTGTGGCCCTGTCGCTGACAGGGCTGGAAACAAGAACCGCCTTTACCGGTGCATGGACGGCCGTCGCCAATATCGGCCCTGCCTTCGGGACCGAGGTTGGACCGACCGGCGCGGTGGACGGGTTTCCCGCCCTTGCGCGTTGGATCATGATCCTTGGAATGCTCGTGGGCCGGTTGGAGCTGTTGTCGGTCTATGTGTTGTTCATGGCCCGTTTCTGGCGGAACTAGGGCGTTACTCCCAGCACGACACCAGAACCGTCATCGACATTGCACGCTCTGTCAGGTCACTTGGCGGAAGGGGGGCGGCACGGGTGGCTTGCTGCACCGGCGCTACGCCTGCGCGGTTCAGAATGGCCTTGATGCTGGTCACATCGGCCACAAAGGACACCTCACCGGGCAGCACGCGGCCATCCGTGGCTGTGGCGGGGATCAACATGCCCAACACGGCACCTTTGCCATTCATCACCGGACCGCCTGCATCGCCGGGCAACGACGACAGTGACAACCGCGCGATGCCTGCCTCACCGGCCAATCCTTTGGTGTCTTCTAGCGCGCCAAAGGTCAGCGTGGGGGCGGGCAGGGCATCCTCATAGGAATAACCGGCAAGGGCAACCTCGGTCCCGATACGGGGGCTGTCGGCAAATTCAGCGATAAAGCGCGGGGCAAGCGGTTTGACCGGTGTCAGCACGGCAAGGCCACTGCTGTCATCCTGCGCGGTGATCGTGGCCTCGATGTTGCGATCAAGGGTGATGCGCGCACAGCTTTGCAGGGTTTCGGTCGTGGTGATCACGTCGCCTGTGGCTGACACAAAGAACCCACTGCGCGAGATCTTGGGCCGACGCACTTCCATCCCGGCCAAGAGGTTGCGGCGTTGGGCATCATCCAGCGACACCAGCCCCGGATCAAGCGCGCGCCCGCCGATGGTCTTGAAGCTGGCATCCATCGCCTTCAGGGCATTGCGGGCCTTGTCCTCGGCCTCGGGTTTCCAGATCAGCATATAGCCTTTGATCAACCCGCCACTCAGTTGGACAACGCTGCGCGAGGCAATAGTGCCGTCGCGCCCGTCAATGGTAAAGCCGCGATCATTCAGGCTGCGTGCGCCGTTTTGGGGAACCACTTCCAGCGTTTGCAAGATGTCATAAAGCCCGCGCAGCGCCGCCCCGTCACCGGGTTCGGAGATGAGCACCACCCGCACACCAGAGCCGTCTTTTTCGGCAAAATGAACAAATGGAGGTTCGTAATGATCGAATTCGACCAAGGCTATCGGCAGGGAAATCTCGATGCCGGCCTCTTCCTCGGTGATGGTTTGCAGCCCCAGCTCCGCGACGACCAGATCGCGTTCGGTGATGATCTGGGCGCGCTGCTTGGTGGTCATCACGCCGGTTGGCTCATGGCCATTCGCCGCTTGCCATGCCGCCATAGAGGCACGCGTGCCGCGCCCGAAGGCACCATCAATGGAAGCTTCATAAAAGCCGAACCATTTCAGGGCCGATTGCAGATCCCTGCGCGCTTCTGGCGAGAGGGCCTGTTCAGAGCGGCGCGCCTGCTGCAAGGTTTCTACAGGCTCCACAAAAGGTTGTGGGGCGGTGGCAAGCGGGGCCGTGACAACTGGCGGGGGCAGGGCGGCACCGTTCAAAGGCGCGCTCATCGGGTCTTGGCCCAAAGGCCAGAATCCCCCACGGTATTGCTCCCCATTGGCGACAAAGCTGTCTGCGGGGATCAGATTGTCACGGCGCAATTGTGCCAGCCGGGACAGGGCGGTATCGGGGTCATAGGGGCCAAGCGCGATTGCGTACCACCCCGAGGCCATCCGAAAGCCCGCCACATCACTGAAGGCACCGGCATAGGCGCGGGCGCGCTCCTCGGCTTGGGCCAGGGTCGGGCGTGCCTCAATCTGTACCCATGCGCGGTCTTGGGCAGAGGCCAAGCTGGCGAAGAGCGACCAAAAGAGGAGGGTAAAGAGTGATAGATACTTCGGCATGGGGCCCTCGTTTCGGTGCGTGTAATACTTGATAAGGGTGCGAAACCACAAAATCGCGTAGATTGCCAGAGTGGGCTGCCCGTTGAGGCGTTTTTTGCGCGTCACAATCAAGCGAACAAGCGGGGCATTGACCCTGTCGGGCCCTTTGCCTATTCAATGCGCAAAACCTGTTTCAGCCGCAAAGGGATGCGCATGACCCAAAAGCCGACCCCCCCGCGCAGTTTTCAAGAGATCATCTTGCGCCTGATGACCTATTGGTCCGGTAAGGGCTGTGCTGTGTTGCAACCCTATGACATGGAGGTTGGCGCGGGCACGTTTCACCCTGCCACGACCCTGCGATCACTGGGCAACAAGCCATGGGCCGCGGCCTATGTCCAGCCCTCGCGCCGCCCGACCGACGGGCGTTACGGCGAAAACCCGAACCGGTTGCAGCATTACTACCAGTATCAGGTGCTGATCAAACCCAGCCCGCCGGATCTGCAAGCGCTCTATCTTGGATCGCTGGCGGCGATCGGTATCGATATGGATCTCCATGACATCCGCTTTGTCGAGGATGACTGGGAAAGCCCGACGCTTGGCGCATGGGGCCTTGGCTGGGAGGTCTGGTGCGACGGCATGGAAGTCAGCCAGTTCACCTATTTCCAGCAGGTCGGCGGCCATGATTGCCACCCTGTTTCGGGTGAGTTGACCTATGGCTTGGAACGGCTTGCGATGTATATTCTGGGCGTCGATCACGTCATGGATATGCCCTATAATGATCCCGACGCGCCGATTGCGTTGAAATACGGCGATGTCTTTCGCCAGACCGAACAGGAATACAGCCGCTGGAACTTTGATCAGGCCAACACCGACACGCTGTTGCAGCACTTCAAGGATGCCGAGGCCGAATGTATCGCCACCCTTGCCGCCGATGCGGTGGACAGTGCGGGTCGGCGTATCATCATGGCGCATCCCGCCTATGACCAATGCATCAAGGCCAGCCATCTGTTCAACCTGCTCGATGCGCGCGGCGTGATCTCGGTCACCGAACGCCAGGCCTATATCGGTCGGGTGCGCACCTTGGCCAAGGCCTGCGCCGATGCCTTCGTGAAAACCGAAGCCGCAGGGGCAGAACTGGAAACGCTGTGATCGGCAGAATATTTGTAGGGGCGATTGTGATATCCGCACTTCTGGCAGGCGCTGCCATCTATTATTTGCAGGTCTACGGTTACTACCAAGTGGTAGAGGCCAGCAGCCCCGCGGCTGAAATTCGCATGACCACGCTGGACGGCGTGGCCGAACCTTTGCTGATCGAGGGCTTTGAAGGCATAGACGCAGACAGCTCTCCCATCCGCTTTCGTGCCTGTTTTCGCACACCGCAAAGCATGGCGATGCTGACCGAGACCTACCGTCTTTATGACGGCGCCACGCCGCTTGTCGCCCCCGGCTGGTTCGACTGCTTTGACGCGCAGGCCATCGGTCAGGCGCTGGAAGAAGGTCACGCCATTGCCTATTTGGGCGAGGAAAACATCCAATACGGTATCGACCGTGTCATAGCCATCATGGACGACGGCCGCGCCTATGCGTGGAACCAGATCAATCACTGCGGAGAGGTCGTTTTCAACGGCGCGCCCGCACCCGCCGACTGCCCGGAGAAATAACCCATGCCCGATATGCTGCTTGAACTCTTTTCCGAGGAAATCCCCGCCCGTATGCAGGCCCGCGCGGCCGCCGACCTTAAAAAGCTGGTCACTGACGGGCTGGTCGAGGCGGGGCTAACCTATGAAAGTGCCGGTGCGTTTTCCACGCCGCGCCGTTTGGTCCTGACGGTTGAGGGGCTCTTGGCCGAAAGCAAACCCGTGCGCGAGGAACGCAAAGGCCCCAAAGTCGGCGCGCCCGAGGCCGCCTTGCAGGGGTTTTTACGCTCTACCGGATTGACCCAGGACCAGTTGCAGATCCGCGACGACAAAAAGGGTCAGGTCTATTTCGCGGTGATGGAAAAGCCGGGCCGTGCCGCGTCCGACATCATCGCCGAGGTTCTGGAACATGCGATCCGCAACTTCCCTTGGCCCAAATCCATGCGTTGGGGTGCGGGGAGCTTGCGTTGGGTGCGCCCGCTGCATTCGATCCTGTGCATCCTCTCGGCCGAGGATGGCGCGCAGGTCGTGCCGGTCACGGTCGATCATCTGACGTCGGGCAACACCACCGAGGGCCACCGTTTCATGGCGCCGGGCCGCTTTGCGGTGACAGGTTTTGACGATTACTGCACCAAGCTGCGCCGCGCCTTCGTGATGCTGGACCCGGCTGAGCGTGAGGCCGCAATCTGGCAAGACGCGCAAAATCAGGCCTTTGCATCCGGCTTGGAACTGGTCCCCGATGTGGGGCTTTTGTCCGAGGTTGCGGGGCTGGTCGAATGGCCGGTGGTCTTGCTGGGCCGCATCGGTGAGGATTTCTTGGGCCTGCCCGCCGAGGTGCTGCAAACCTCGATGAAAGAGCATCAGAAATTCTTTTCGGTCCGCAACCCCAAGACGGGCCGGATTGAAGGCTTTGTGACCGTTGCCAACCGCGAAACCGCCGATCATGGCGCGACCATTCTGGCGGGCAACAACAAGGTGCTCTCGGCGCGGCTGTCGGATGCGAAATTCTTTTGGGAAAACGATCTGCGCACCGTTGCGGCCAAAGGGCTGGACGGCATGGGCGCGGGGCTTGCCTCGGTCACCTTCCACAACAAGCTGGGCAGTCAGGCCGACCGGGTGCTGCGCATTGCCGCCCTCGCGCGTGAAATCGCGCCGATGGTCGGTGCTGACCCCGATCTGGCCGAGCAAGCCGCCCGCGTCGCCAAGGCCGATCTACAATCGGCCATGGTCGGCGAATTCCCCGAGCTGCAAGGCACCATGGGCGGATATTACGCCCGTGCCGCGGGTCTGCCCGATGCGGTGGCCGATGCCTGCAAGGCCCATTACTCGCCCCTTGGCCCCACCGATGCTGTGCCAAGTGACCCGGTTTCTGTTGCCGTTGCATTGGCCGATAAGATCGACACGTTGACAGGCTTCTGGGCGATTGATGAAAAGCCCACCGGCAGCAAAGACCCCTTTGCCCTGCGTCGTGCAGCCCTTGGGGTTATCCGGTTGATTTTGGGGAATGGGGTGCGAACGAGCCTTTGGGATACGATTGATTTCGGGATGGAAATAATTAGGCGTCCGCAATTAAAAGCGCTTGAAGAGAGCATTGTCAATCAGATCGTTGGCGATTTCGAGCAGGGGGCGGAAGTTGCAAAAGAGATTGTAGCTTTCCTTTCTGGTGTGGCGGACAGTGAAATCGAGCAAATTAATTCTGGACTGACGGCTGGAATAAAGGCGAGGCACATTCGTGGCCACGCTGCAAAGGTTGCTGAGTATTTTGTCGGCCAAAGATCTGGGATTGAATGGCGAAGCCAATTTGTTCCAGCACGAGACGATCTGATTGCCTTCTTCCACGACCGCCTAAAAGTCTTCCTGCGCGACGAGGGTATTCGCCACGACATCATTGACGCCTGCATCGCGATGCCCGGCAATGATGACCTGACGCTGCTGGTCAATCGCGCCCGTGCGCTTAACGGGTTCATCACCTCGGAGGATGGCACGAACCTGCTGCAAGGGTTCAAACGCGCCAATAACATCCTGACCCAAGCGGAAACAAAGGACGGCGTCGAATACTCTTACGGGGCTGATGTGAAATTCGCCGAAACCGAGGCCGAGCGCGCCTTGTTTGCCGCCCTTGATACCGCCGAGACCACGATCAAACCCGCGATGGAGGCCGAAGATTTCGCCACCGCCATGGCCGAACTGGCCAAACTTCGCGCGCCGATCGATGCGTTTTTCGAGGCGGTGCAGGTCAATGCCGAAAGCGAGATCATCCGCCGCAATCGCCTCAACCTGCTCCACCGTATCCGCGCGGCCTGTGCGCCGGTGGCGGATCTGACCAAGATCGAGGGTTAACCCCCCAGCTTGGAACAGGTGGCCCACGGGCCGCCTGTCTTTTAGTCCAGCAGCTTTGCCAGATGGCGCAGCGCGGCGCTATAGCCTTCGGTGCCCAACCCCGCGATCACCCCCTCGGCGCGCCGAGAGACATAAGAGTGATGGCGGAAGGCCTCGCGCTTGTGAACGTTGGAGATATGGACCTCGATCACCGGCCCGTCAAAGGCGTTGAGCGCATCCAGAATCGCGACCGAGGTATGGGTGAAGGCGGCAGGGTTGATCACGATCCCCGCCGCTTTGTCGCGGGCCTCATGGATCTTGTCGATGATCGCGCCCTCATGGTTGGACTGGAACGTTTCCAGCCCCAGCCTCAAGTCACGGGCCAAAGCCGCGCAGTCGCGCTCTACATCGGCAAGCGTTTCATGCCCGTAAATCTCGGGCTGGCGTTTGCCCAGTAGGTTCAGGTTGGGGCCGTTCAGCAGATAGATCGTCTTCATCATGGGGTCCTTGGCATGGTTCGCGACAGCTTCGCCCCGCAGGCCCGAAATTGCAACGCCCTCATGGCATATTGGGGGTTGGACTTGACCTTGCGCGCGCCACGGGCTACGCCCCGCGCGCAGCCATGGGGGGCGAGATGTCCGAAGATCACACAGAAACCACGCCGGAACGTCGCAATTTTTACGGGCGGCACCGTGGCAAAACACTGCGCACCAGTCAGAAAACCTATCTGGAGGAAGATCTGGAGGCGCTGCGCCCCGTGGGCACCAGTCAGGCGGATAACCCTGACCGGCATGTGGTGGACCCCGCGACCTTCTTTGCCGACGGGCGGCCTTTGTGGCTTGAGATCGGCTTTGGCGGCGGGGAGCATCTTGTGCATATGGCCGCGCGCTATCCTGATGTGGGGATCGTCGGCTGTGAGCCTTATGTGAATGGCGTGGCGATGCTTTTGGGGAAAATTCGGGCGGCTGGTGTCGAAAACCTCTGCGTCCACCCCGAGGATGTGCGGGCGTTGTTTGATATCTTGCCGGATGCTTGTATCGACAAGACCTTCCTGAACTATCCTGACCCCTGGCCAAAAGCGCGCCATCATCGGCGGCGTTTCGTGACCCCGAACCATCTGCTGCCCTTGGCGCGGGTGATGAAACCGGGGGCAGAGTTCCGCGTGGCAACAGATATTTGCGACTATGTGCGCCAGACATTGGAAGAGGTACCTGTGGCCGGGTTTGATCTGATCAGCCAATCCGCGACCCCGTGGGAGGATTGGATCTCTACCCGCTATGAGCAAAAAGCCATCCGTGAGGGGCGCCCGCAGCACTATCTGACGTTTCGCCGTAAGTGAGCAGGGCGCCATTCGTGGCGTGCCCCTGCTGTGGCCAATAAAAAAGCACCCCGAAGGGTGCCTTTGGCGTCCGTGATGGCGTGATCAGCCGCCCCAGCTGCGTACAGGGCCGCAATCCATATGGACAAAGTTCGACCGGCTGTAAGAACCGACACCACCCGATGCGCAGGCTTTGGCTGCCTTGGCCATTTGCCCGATAGAGCGGGACTTCAACCGAAGATCAGCCGCTTGCCCAACCATATGCAACGAGTGCTTGGCAACGCCGCGTGATTTCGACCGTAGCATCGCGTTGGTCTTCGGGCTTCGGTACCCCGAAAGCATCATGTAGGGTTCGGAAGCATCCATCAAACGGTGCGAGGCCGCCATAATATCAACGGTGCGCGGGTCGATGTCGATGGAGGTGCCTGTACGCCAGTCGCGCATGAAGTGATTGATCTCGGCCAACGCTTCTTTGATGTAATCACCGTCGACCCAATAGATCGTGTCAAGGTTTTCACCCGTGCGGCCCGAATACATCTTCAAGCGACGAATATCGCCTGCCCCGCGCAGAAAGCTGAAAGCGTGGCTATATGTTGGCGTCGCTATTACTGCGGTTGCCGCAAATGCGCCAAGCAGCCCGCGCCGCGAGATCATTGTCGATGTTTCATTCATCATTCTGAGCGCCTGTCCCGTCGCTTGTATTCTGCCGCTTTAGAGCGGCCTTTGCTGCTACTCTGCCCAAGTGCGCCTTACTTATTGCACAACTCGAATCGCAACCCAATAGCGGATTGCTCGCCTTGCAGAGGATGCCCTCCGATAGGCAAAAAATTGCTTAACATAGGCTGTGGGGGCGAATACTGTGGCAAAAACATGCCATGTGCCTGAAATGCGACAGTATGTAGCCTTTCGGCAGGGTTGAAGGTGGACAAAACACAGCATCTTGGTGCCTTTAGGCCTAAGTGCACTGCTGCTAGAGGTTATTATGCGTTATCAAACTGTGTCCCCGCTCCCGTTGATCCGAGGGGCGAAGGTTTTTCTGCTTTCTGCGCTGATGTGTGGTGCGGCGGTAAATCCGGGCGTGGCACAGATCAAGGTCGCCTTTTCCATCGAAAAAGAGACCAGCGCCTTCCGTCAGTCGGTTGCTGCGGCGGCGGCGAATGACAAAGCGATTGCTGAATTTTACCATGATTCTGATTACGCCCCGATCTGGATGGGGCAGGGGCAAGAGGCCCGCCGCTCTGCTTTGCTGGCAGCGTTGTCGGACGCGGGCGTGCATGGATTGCCGGTCGCGCGCTATGATGTGGCCGAATTGATCGCGGCCGCAAAGGCAGCGCGGACCGAGGGTGACCGCGGGCGGCTGGATGTCCGGATGACCCGCGCGCTGCTGGATTACGCCCGTGATGTGCAAACCGGTGCGCTGGTCCCCGGCAAGGTCGTGAATGAGATCAAGCTGGAAGTGCCTGTCCGTGACCGCCGCGCCAACCTAGAGGCGTTCGCGGCCTCCGACCCTGTGGCCTTTCTGAAATCATTGCCGCCGCGCACGCAGGCCTATGCCCAATTGATGCGTACCAAGTTTGAGCTGGAACAGCGCAGCGACTGGGGCCCGCAGGTTGCAGCCAAAAGCCTGAAGCCCGGCGCAACGGGGCCTGCGGTGTTGCAGCTACGCGACCGCTTGGTGGCGCTGAACTATTTGCCGCGCAGCGTGACAGCAAGTTATGACGCCGCGATCCAAAAGGCTGTGCAGGCCTTCCAGACCGATATGGGGCTGGAGGCGAATGGTGTTGCAAACGCAGCAACGATCAAACAGCTTAACATTGGTCCCCAAGAGCGGTTGAAATCGGTCATCGTTGCGATGGAGCGTGAGCGCTGGATGAATATCGACCGGGGCCCGCGCCATATCTGGGTGAACCTTACCGATTTTACTGCCAGGATCGTGGACCATGGCCGCGTGACATTCACCACCCGCTCGGTGATCGGGGCGCTGAATGCAGATCGTCAGTCGCCGGAATTCTCGGATACGATGGAGTATTTGGTGATCAACCCGACGTGGAATATCCCACGTTCGATCACCACCAAAGAATACCTGCCGATGATGCAGCGTAACCCGAATGCGGTTGGGCATCTGAATGTTGTGGACAATCGCGGGCGTGTCGTGCCGCGCTCTGCCATCAACTTTGCCTCCTATTCGGCGCGGACCTTCCCCTATTCGATGAAACAACCCCCCTCGAGCAGCAATGCGCTGGGGTTGGTAAAATTCATGTTCCCGAATGTCTATAATATCTACCTGCATGATACGCCGTCAAAGTCGTTGTTTAACCGCGAAGTGCGCGCCTTCAGCCATGGCTGCATCCGGCTAAGCGACCCCTTCGATTTCGCCTACGCCCTGCTTGCGGCGCAGACGGATGATCCGGTGGGGCTGTTCCAAAGCTATCTCAAGAGCGGTCGGGAAACCAATGTAAGCCTTGAGGTGCCTGTGCCTGTGCATCTGGTGTATTACACTGCCTACCCATCGGCCTCAGGGCGGATGGAATATCGCCGCGATGTTTACGGGCGTGACGCTGCGATTTTTCGCGCCTTGACGGATGCCGGGGTGGTACTGGGGGCGCATCAAGGCTAAATCCTTGGTCAAAGGGCGGTTTGCCCCTGAAAAGGAGACGGCTATGGGCCATAGTATAGCTGACATCGCAAAAGCCCTCGGCGCAGAGGCGGCGGGGGATTTATCCGTGGTGGTGACGGGCGCGGCAGAGCCTGCCTCGGCCACAGCAGATCATCTGGCGCTGGCGATGGACCCGAAATACGCGGATGGTATCGGCAAGGGCAGCGCGGTTGCCGCCCTGCTTTGGCAAGGGGCTGATTGGCAAGCCTTGGGGCTGAAAGCCGCGATATTCGCGCCACGCGGGCGGCTTGCGATGGCGGGGCTGTCGCGGATGCTGGACGCAGGGCCGGTAATCGCGGATGGCATTCATGCGATGGCATTGGTGGACCCTTCGGCACAGATCGGTGAGGGGGCTGCGATTGCGCCCTTCGTGGTTATCGGGGCGGGCGTGGTCATTGGCCCCAATGCGCGTATTGCCAGCCATGTCTCTATTGCCGAGGGGGCGCGGATCGGGGCGGATGCGTTGATTTTGCAAGGCGCGCGGATTGGTGCGCGGGTGGTGATTGGCGATCGGTTCATTTGCCAGCCCGGTGCAGTGATCGGCGCTGATGGCTTTTCCTTTGTGACGCCGGAAAAATCGGGGGTCGAGGAAATCCGCGAGACCCTTGGCAAGCGTGATGGTGTGACCGCGCAAAGCTGGACACGTATCCATTCGCTTGGTGCGGTCAGTATCGGCGATGATGTGGAAATCGGCGCGAATGCCTGTATCGACCGCGGCACGATCCGCGATACCGCTATTGGCGATGGCACCAAGCTCGATAATCTTGTGCATATCGGGCATAACGTTCAGGTCGGGCAGGATTGTTTGCTGTGCGGGCAGGTCGGGGTTGCAGGGTCGTCGCGCATCGGGAACCGCGTGGTTCTGGCGGGGCAATGCGGTGTGAACGACAATATCTTCGTCGGCGATGATGTGATCGCGGGCGGGGCCACCAAAATCTTTACCAATGCGCCTGCGGGGCGGGTTTTGCTTGGCTATCCGGCGGTGAAAATGGAAACCCATCTAGAGATGCAAAAGGCCTTGCGTCGCTTGCCGCGCTGGATGAAAACCGCTTCGCAAGGACCTGATAAAACGTGAAGGTGCAGGCCATGACGATTGAGCAAAAGATACGCGGCATTATCGCCGAGCAAGCGATGCTGGACGTGGCGGATGTAACGCCTGAAAGCACGCTTGAAAGCCTCGGGGTTGATAGCCTCGGGCTGGTCGAAGCGATCTTTGCAATCGAGGAGGCCTTTGATGTCTCCGTCCCTTTCAACGCCAATGCACCGGAGGAGAGCGGGTTCGACCTGACTTCTGTTCGTACTATCACGGCGGCGGTGCAGGCCTTGATCGATCAGCAAACATCGTGAAGCGCGTTGTGATCACCGGGGCCGGCACGGTGAACGCGCTGGCGCAGGATGTGGCGGGCACCTTTGCCGGTTTTGCAGAAGGACGCTGCGGGATCGGCCCCTTGGATATTGCCGATGTCGACCGGCTTTCGGTGCGCATTGGCGCGCAGGTCAAGGGCTGGGACCCGCAGGCACATTTCAACCGCCAGCAGCTTGGGCTTTATGACAGGTTCACGCAGTTTGCCCTGATCGCGGCCAAACAGGCCGTGGCGCAATCGGGCCTTTCGTTCGAGGGCGCGCTGGGGGACGAGGCGGGCGTGGTGCTTGGCACGGCGGGCGGCGGATTGACCACCTCGGATGAAAACTACCGCGCGGTCTATGCCGAGGGGAAAAACCGCGTGCATCCCTTTGTGGTCCCCAAGCTGATGAATAACGCCGCCGCCAGCCATGTCTCGATGGCTTACGGTTTGCGCGGGCCGAGCTATAGCGTGGCAACGGCCTGTGCCAGTTCCAACCACGCGATGGGGCAGGCGTTCCATATGGTGCGCGCGGGCATGTCGCGGGCGATGGTGACGGGCGGTTCCGAGGCTATGCTTTGCTTTGGCGGGATCAAGGCCTGGGAGGGCTTGCGCGTCATGTCGCAGGATGGCTGCCGCCCCTTCAGCCTGACCCGCAACGGGATGGTGCAGGGCGAAGGCGCTGCGGTCTTTGTGTTTGAGGAACTTGACCATGCCCACGCCCGCGGGGCCGAAATTCTGGCCGAGGTGGTAGGCTTTGCCATGACCTCGGATGCATCCGATATCGTGATGCCATCGGCGCAAGGGGCGGCGCGGGCAATCTCGGGGGCGCTGCGTGATGCGCGGATCGATGCGGGTGAGGTCGGCTATATCAACGCGCATGGCACGGGGACGGCGGCCAATGACAAGACCGAATGTGCCGCCGTGCGCGATGTCTTCGGGGCGCATGCCGAGGGGCTGATGATTTCATCCACCAAATCGATGCACGGGCATTTAATCGGCGGCACCGGCGCGGTGGAGCTGCTTGCCTGCATCATGGCGCTGCGTGACGGGGTTATCGCACCCACGATCAACTATGAGGTGCCGGACCCCGATTGCGCGCTGGATGTGGTCCCGAATGAGGCGCGGTCGGCGCGGGTGGATGTGGCGCTGTCGAATGCCTTTGCTTTTGGCGGGTTGAATGCGGTTCTGGCTCTGCGTCGGCATTAAGGTGGCCTTGCCCTTTGTGGGCACGGGTGCCAGCATGGGCGCTTGAATATGCATAAGGGACAAAATTTGAAAACAGCCCAAAGCCCCGATTGGCCGCGTATTGCGCCGGTTGGTCTTGATGGTCTGCTGGTGCGTTTCGCCGATGCCCTGACCGAGCCTGCCAACCGTGCGGCCTTGGCTTTTCGCGCGGCGGTGGTGGGTGAGGGCTGGTCGGGGGTGGAGGAAACCTCAAGCGCGCTGGCGTCGGTTTATCTGCGGTTTGATCCGCTGCATCTGCGCCATGCGGATTTGACCGCGCGACTGGCTAGCCTGCTTGGGGCAAGGGATTGGTATGACGCGCCGCCGCCCCAAGGCCGCCGCTTCTGGCGCATCCCAACCCTTTACGGTACCGATGCCGCCCCGCAACTGGCCGAGGCGGCTGGCCTTGCGGGCGTGGACGTGAAGCAGGCGATTGCCGATCTGTCCGGGGCGCGCACGCGGGTGCTGACGCTTGGCTTTGCGCCCGGTCAGCCCTATCTGGGTGAACTCCCCCCTGCGTGGGATATTCCGCGACAGGCTGCGATCACCCCGCAGGTGCCAGTGGGGGCCTTGGTGGTTGCGGTGCGCCAGTTTGTGCTGTTCGCCAATGCCTCTCCCACGGGGTGGCGGCATGTCGGGCAAACCGCGTTTCGATGCTTTTTGCCCGAGGATGCCGATCCTTTCGCCCTGCGTGCGGGGGATGAGGTGCAGTTCTATGCGGTCTCTGCAGCGGAATATGCCAATATCCAGCGCGATACGACCAGCAACGGCGGCGCGGAGGCGGTGGCGATCACATGACCGATTTGCATATCCTTTCTGTCGGCCCCGGCGTCACGGTTCAGGACCTTGGCCGTTCGGGGCATATTGCCTCTGGCTTGTCGCAGGGGGGGGCTGCGGATAGATTGGCCTTGGCTGAAGGGGCGGCGCTTTTGCGTCAGCCTCCCGATCTTGCTGCATTGGAAATGGCCGGTTTCGGGGGCAGCTTTACCGCCACAGCCCCGTTGCGTATTGCCCTGACGGGCGCGCCCATGGCGGCGGCGATTGATGGCGCGCCGATTGCATGGAACGCGAGCCATCTGCTGCCAGCGGGTGAAACTTTGACCATTGGTGGTGCGCGCGCGGGCGTTTACGGCTATTTGACGCTTGGCGGGGGCATTGATACGGTTCCGGTCTTGGGCGCGCGTGCAGCGCATCTGGCGGCGGGCATCGGTACGGTGCTGGAGGCGGGCCAATCCCTGCCTCTTGGTCCCGATCTCGGTGGGCCGGTGGGGGAGGTTTTACCTGTTCAGGACCGGTTTCAGGGCGGCACCGCGCGGATATTGGCCTCTTTGCAGACCGATCTGTTTGATGCCGAGACGCTGGCCCGTTTTACCCGCACCTGCTTTTGCCGGGATGCCCGCGCCAACCGTCAGGGCGTGCGGCTGGTACCCGAGGGGGAGGGGTTCGGCCTGTCGTCGGGCCAGTCGATCCTGTCCGAGATTATCACCAAGGGCGATATCCAGATCCCCGGTGACGGCGCGCCCTATGTCTTGCTGCCCGAGGCGCAGACCACCGGGGGCTATCCGCGTATCGGCACGGTTATTCCGGCCGATCTGCCGATGCTGGCGCAGATCCCTGCGGGGGCGGCGGTGCGGTTTGCCTTTGTAACGCTGGATCAGGCGCTTGATATCGAAGCCAAAGACCGCGCCATGCGCCTATCCCTTGCCGCCCGATGCCACCCGCGCCTGCGCGCGCCAGAGGATATCGCGGATCTGCTGTCCTATCAGCTTATCTCGGGGATGATTACCGGAACGGAGGATTTATGACACTTACCGTCGATCTGAATGCCGATATGGGCGAGGGGTTTGGCCCTTGGGTCATGGGCGATGATGCAGGGCTTTTGCCGGTCATCACCTCGGCCAATATCGCTTGCGGCTTTCACGCAGGCGACCCTTCTGTGATGGCCGCGACAATGGCTGCGGCCATCAAGCAGGGGGTGGGGCTGGGCGCACATCCGGGCTTTGCCGATCTGCAGGGGTTCGGGCGTCGTCGTCTGTCACTAAGCCATGCTGAGTTGCGGAATATGGTTGGATATCAACTGGGTGCGGCACAAGCGATGGCGGCCTTGGCGGGCGGCAAGCTACGGCATTTGAAGCTGCACGGGGCCTTGGCCAATATGGCAGCCGAGGATGCGGGGATTGCCGTGGCCTGTTTTCAGGCGGCACGGGATGTGGCCCCCGACATCATCCTGATGGCCATCGCCGCGACCGCCCAGCAAGAGGCCGCGGAGGCAATCGGTGGCCCTTGGGTGGCAGAGGTCTTTGCCGACCGTGCCTATAATGATGATGCAACATTGGTTGATCGCAAGCTGCCGGGGGCGGTGATCCATGATGCCGAAACTGCCGCCGCGCGTATGGTGGAAATGATCCGCGCAGGGGCGATCATCACCCAAAGCGGCAAGCATATCCCCACGCCAATAGATACGATCTGTTTGCATGGGGATACGGAAAATGCGGTGACCATTGCGCGGGCTGTCCGTGCGGCACTTCAGGCGGCGGGCATTGGGGTGGCGCAGTTTCAGGGGCGTTAAACCAGCCCCCACTGCTTTTCGCGCGCCTCAATGGCGGCAATCCGCACCTCGGTTTTCGGGTGGGAGCGTAGCCATTGCGGCACCTCGGCACCGCCCGCGCCCGTCAGCCGGTCCAGCTTGGTGAAAAGCGACTTTTGCGCGGCCGTCCCGATGCCTGCCTTGACCAGCAAGGCGCTGGCATAGGCGTCGGCCTCATGCTCGGCGCGCCGCGACAGGCCTGCGCCCAATACGCGCGTGACATATGAGGCCACAAACACCCCCACAATCGGGATAAACCGGCTAAGCAAGGTCGCGATCATCATGAAGGCCGCGTTTTGCCCCGTCACGTCAATCATCCGCCGTTTGGTGTGGCCCAAGGCGACATGGCCCAATTCATGCGCGATCACCGAGGCGATTTCTTCAGCCGTGACAATCCCTTGGCGGTAGCGATCAATAAAACCTCGGGTCAGGAAGATGCGCCCGTCGGGGGCGGCCAACCCGTTCACCGGCTCTACGTCATAGACATGCACCGCGATCCTTGGCACCTCAAGCGCTGCGGCCATCCGGTCCAGCAAGGGGGCTAGCTGTGGGTCGCGCAGCGGCGTAGAGGCTTGGTCAAGATGCTTGCCCGTTTGCCATGCCGAAAAACGGTACATGACATAGGCCAGCACCAAGGGCAGCAAAATGGGAAGAAACTTTATCATGGGTATAATATGGGGTGAAAATACCCGTTGCAAAGGGCTGGGGCGAGGATAGCGGTCATCGGGTCAGGGCTTTGATGCCACGGGTGATGCCGTCCAGCGTCATCGGCACCATGCGATCTTGGGTGATCTCTTGGATCAGGCGGATCGAATGGGTGTGGTCCCAAAAGCGTTCCGGCGTGGGGTTGATCCAGAGGTGCGAGGGCCACTGCTGGAAAAACCGCTCCAGCCAGACCTGACCGGATTCTTGGTTCCAATGCTCATTTGCGCCGCCGGGGTGGAGGACCTCATAGGGGCTCATGCTGGCGTCACCGACAAAGATGCATTTCCAATCAGGGCCGTAGGTGCGCAAAATGTCCCATGTTGGGGTCTGCGCATCCCAGCGGCGGCGGTTGTCGCGCCACAACCCTTCATAGACGCAGTTGTGGAAATAGAAATGCTCCAGATGCCGGAATTCAGACCTTGCGGCGCTGAAGAGCTCCTCCACCACTTTGACATATGGGTCCATCGAACCGCCAACATCGAGAAACAGCAAGACCTTCACGGCGTTGCGGCGTTCAGGGCGGGTTTGCACATCGAGATAGCCATGCTCGGCAGTGGCACGGATGGTGTGATCGAGGTCCAGCTCTTCGGCGGCACCGTCACGGGCCCATTTGCGCAGACGCTTCAAGGCGACCTTGATGTTGCGGGTGCCCAGTTCGACCGAGTCGTCGAGGTTCTTGAACTCGCGCTTGTCCCAGACCTTTACGGCGCGGCCATGGCGGCCCTCTTTTTGGCCGATGCGCACGCCCTCGGGATTGTAGCCATAGGCGCCAAAGGGGGATGTGCCTGCGGTGCCGACCCACTTATTGCCGCCCTGATGCCGGCCCTTTTGTTCCTCCAGCCGCTGTTTCAGCGTTTCCATCAGCTTGTCGAAACCGCCCATGGCCTCTACCGCCGCGCGCTCTTCGGCGCTGAGGTGTTTTTCGGCAAGCTTTCGCAACCATTCCTCGGGCAGGTCCAGCGCGTCGATAACGGCCTGCGGCGTGACTGTCTCCAACCCCTTGAAACTGGCGGCAAAGGCCTGATCGAAACGGTCGAGATGGCGTTCGTCCTTTACCATCGTCAGGCGGGCAAGATAGTAAAACCCGTCAACGTCATAGGTAACCAGCCCGGCCACAACCCCTTCTAGAAAAGAGAGGTATTCGCGCAGGCTGACCGGAACCCCGTGCTTTCGCAATGTCTCGAAGAAGGGCAAGAACATCGGATCAGTAAGCGCGGTTCAAAAAGACGGTGATAAAAAGGCCCAGAATACCAAGGGCGATGCCGAAACCGGCGCCGTATTGCAGTTTGTCCAGCATCTTGCCGCCACGCTTATGCGCGAGGCCGGCCCCGATGATGGCCCCTACGAGAATTGCGCCCAAAACGATCATTCATTCGCCCCCAAAACAGGGCGGCTTCTTCCCGCCCGTCAAATTCATCCCTGCCATACCGCGCCCGGCCCCGACTGTCTATGGACCGCCTAGCGCTGCCCCCGTGCCATAAAGGCGAGACGTTCGAAAAGATGCACGTCTTGCTCGTTCTTGAGGAGGGCACCGTGCAGACGCGGCAATGACACCTTGTCACGCGCCAGATCCTTCGGCCCCAGATCTTCGGCCAAAAGCAGCTTCAGCCAGTCGAGAACCTCACTGGTGGAGGGCTTTTTCTTGAGGCCGGGGACCTCGCGCAGCTCATAGAACTGGGTGAGGGCGGCGGTCAGCAAGCCGTCCTTGATACCGGGAAAGTGAACCTCGACGATCCGGCGCAGGGTCTCCATTTCCGGAAAGCGGATGAAGTGAAAGAAACAGCGGCGCAAGAACGCGTCGGGCAGTTCCTTTTCATTGTTGGAGGTGATGATGACGATGGGGCGGTGGCGCGCCTTGACCATCTCGCCGGTCTCATAGACAAAAAACTCCATCTGGTCGAGTTCTTGCAAAAGGTCATTGGGGAATTCGATGTCGGCTTTGTCGATCTCGTCGATCAAAAGAACCACGCGTTCCTCGGCATCAAAAGCCTGCCAAAGCTTGCCCTTGCGGATGTAGTTTTTGACGTCATGAACGCGCTCGTCGCCCAGCTGGCTATCGCGCAAACGGCTGACGGCGTCATACTCATAAAGGCCTTGTTGTGCCTTGGTGGTGGATTTGACGTTCCATTCCAGCAAGGGCATGCCAAGCGATTGCGCCACTTGCCGGGCCAGCTCGGTTTTTCCGGTGCCCGGCTCGCCCTTCACCAGCAAGGGGCGTTGCAAAATAACGGCGGCGTTGACGGCAACTGTCAGGTCTTCGGTGGCTATGTAGCTGTCTGTGGACGCAAATTTCATCTTCTGGCTGTAGCCCCTCTTATTTTTACGTGCCGAACCTATCCGCGGCATCAAAATCTCGCAACCGCTAGTGACAATCGCGACAGCTTCCTTTAATGCACCGCTAACAGGAGTGTTTGGAATGTCAAATATCCCTTTGTCGGATACGATCGATCAACTGGAGATTCACGAGATGAAGGCACAGTCCTTTCTTCCCGACGATTACCGCCCAGCTGAAAGCGAACCATTCATGAATGATCGCCAGCTGGAATATTTTCGTCGCAAGCTGGTGACGTGGAAGCAAGAGTTGCTGGAGCAATCTGCCGAAACCATTGAGGTGTTGCAAGGGTCTGCGCGTGCGGTGCCGGATGTTGCCGACCGCGCATCCGAAGAAACCGACCGCGCGCTGGAACTGCGCACCCGTGACCGGCAGCGCAAGCTGGTGGCCAAAATCGATGCGGCCCTTCGGCGTGTTGAAAACGGCGAATTCGGATATTGCGAGGCTTCTGGGGAACCGATTTCCCTCAAGCGGCTTGATGCGCGCCCGATTGCGACCATGACGCTGGAAGCGCAGGAAAAGCACGAACGCCGCGAACGGGTTCACCGCGAAGATTGATTTTCCCGTCACGACGGGTGACGGTGTCTTGAACCAAGGCCAGACCCGTTGGTCTGGCCTTGGTGCTTTTGGAAGGCCCAAAAGATGATGTTAAAGAGCATGGATATCACGGTTCTGGGCGCTGGTGTTGCCGGTTTGGCGGTTGGCACAGCCCTTGCGCAGCGCGGGGCCAAGGTGACGCTTTTGGAACAGGCCGATGCCATCCGCGAGGTTGGCGCAGGTTTGCAGGTGTCGCCTAACGGGGCCGCAGTGATGCGCGCGCTTGGCCTTGAAACCGCTTTGAATGCGGGTTCTGTTGCCGGGCAGGCCGTGCATCTGCGCGATGGCTATAGCGGCGATACGGTGACGAGGCTGGACCTGACAAGCCGCGGCCAAACCTTTCATCTGATGCACCGCGCCGATTTGATCGAGATTTTGCGCAAAGCCGCCGCGGATGCAGGCGTCGAGATGCAGCTTTTGCAACGGATCGAGCAGGTGGACCTTTCGGGCAGCCAGCCGCGTCTGATCACCGCCCAAGGGGCAGAGCGCAAGGTGAGCTTTCTGATCGGTGCCGACGGGCTTCATTCCAAGGTGCGCGCGGCGCTCAACGGGGTGGTGGCGCCATTCTTTACCCATCAGGTAGCATGGCGCGCGCTGATCCCTGCCGAAGCCGATGCACCAGCCGAGGCAGAGGTGCATATGGGGGCGGGTCGTCATCTGGTTAGCTATCCTTTGCGTGGCGGCACTTTGCGCAACATCGTGGCCGTCGAAGAACGTCGCCAATGGGTTGAGGAAAGCTGGAACCTGCGCGATGATCCGATGGAAATGCGACTGGCGTTCGAAGGGTTCAGCCCGCGTGTTCAGAAATGGTTGGAGCAGGTGGACGATGTCTGGCTTTGGGGCTTGTTCCGCCATCCGGTCGCCAAACGCTGGCATGGCACCCGCGCGGCAATCCTTGGTGATGCGGCGCATCCAACGCTGCCGTTCCTTGCCCAAGGTGCGAATATGGCGTTGGAAGATGCTTGGGTTCTGGCCGATTGTCTTGATCGTTTCGGGCCGGAAAAGGGGCTGACGGCATATCAATCAGCGCGGGCGCATCGCTGTGCGCGAATTGTTCAGGCCGCCAATGGCAATGCCCGCGCCTATCATCTGCGTGAGCCGATGCGCAGTTTGGCGCATCTGGGCCTGCGGCTGGGCGGGGCTATGGCGCCGGGTTTGGCGCTTAAGCGATATGACTGGATTTACAGCCACGATGTGACCGCCTCGCGCTAGGCGGCGAGGTCGATCCAGACGGGTACGTGATCCGAGGGCTTCTCCTCGGCCCGCACTTCGCGGTCAATCCGGCAATCGCGTAACAGATCAGCCGCTTGCGGTGACAAAAGCAGGTGATCGATGCGGATGCCGTTGTTCTTTTGCCAGGCGCCGGCCTGATAATCCCAAAAGCTGTATTGGCCAGCGGCTTGGTTTTGCGCACGAAACGCATCCGTCAGGCCAAGGTTCACGATACGGCGGTATGCGGCGCGGGTGGCGGGTAGGAACAGCGCATCCTCGGTCCACGCCAGCGGGTTTGCGGCATCCTCGGGCTGGGGGATGACATTGTAGTCGCCGGCAACCACCAAGGGTTCCTCAAGGCGCAGCAGTTCGGCCACCCGCGCCTCCATCCGCGCCATCCACGCCAGCTTGTAATCATATTTCGGCCCCGGCACAGGGTTGCCATTGGGCAAATAAAGCCCGCACAGCCGCACCGCGCGATCGCCCATCACGGTTGCCTCGATCCAGCGGGATTGCTCGTCGGTATCGTCGCCGGGCAACCCGCGCACAATATCTTCCAACGGCAGACGAGACAGGATCGCAACCCCGTTAAACCCCTTTTGTCCGTGGGTTTCGACTTGGTAACCCATATCCTCGAACAGGGTGCGCGGGAAGTTTTCATCGACGGATTTGATCTCTTGCAAGGCCACTGCATCGGGTTTGGCCGCCTCTAGCCAGCGGGGCAATGCGTCGATACGGGCCTTGATACCGTTGATGTTGAATGTCGCTAGCTTCATATAGCCCCCTGTTTTGCCTTGTTCTAAGCGGGCAGGGGGCTAGGGGCAAGCTTACATGGAAAACGAGGTGCCACAGCCACAAGAGCTGCTGGCGTTCGGGTTCTCGATCACAAAGCGCGCGCCGATCAGCTCTTCAGAGAAATCGATCACGGCATTGGCAAGGAAGGGCATCGACACCTCATCCACCAGCACCTTCATGCCGTCTTTTTCAAAGATGGTATCATCGGCGGCAGGATCATCAAGCCGGATATCATATTGAAAGCCGGAACAGCCGCCGCCTTCGACGGCCACACGCAGGGCTTTGACTTCGCCCGCTTCCTCGGCAATCTCGGCCAGTCGGGCAAACGCACGGTCGGTTACGCGGGGGGGCAGGGTCAATGTCATGTTAGGGCCTATCGGTCACGGGGGCTTTTCCCCAATATAGGGGCGTGGCGTCACTGCGACAAGAGATGTGCAGGGTGGGTGCCATCTTTAACAGAATCGCTTATAGGGGAAAGTTGATAGCCGCGATGAGCGGCCCAATAGGTTTGACATTATGCTCGCACCCTTTGCCTGCCAGCCGGACGCCTCCCGTGGTCGATTGCACACTGAACGGATGTCGTCTTTCCGTTCCGCCTTCCAGCGCGACCGCGACCGGATCATCCATTCCTCGGCGTTCCGGCGGTTGAAACACAAGACGCAGGTCTTTGTGGAACATGAGGGCGATTATTACCGCACCCGCCTGACCCATTCGATCGAGGTGGCGCAGGTAGCGCGCACAATCTCGGGGGTGTTGGGCCTGAATACCGATCTGGCCGAGGCGATTGCCTTGGCGCATGATCTGGGCCACACCCCCTTTGGCCATACGGGCGAGGATGCCCTAGCCGATCTGATGGCCCCTTATGGCGGGTTTGATCACAACGCGCAGGCCCTGCGGATCGTCACACGGCTGGAGCGGCACTATGCCGATTTCGACGGGCTGAACCTGACATGGGAATCGCTGGAGGGCATCGCCAAGCACAACGGTCCCGTTGTCGCGGGCGTGGGGGAGGAGCTTCCCTATGCGCTGGCAGAGGCGAATGCCGAATGGGATCTGGAGCTGCAAACTTTTGCCAGCGCCGAGGCGCAGGTGGCGGCCATCGCCGATGACATCGCCTATTCGCACCATGATCTGCATGACGGCCTGCGGTCGGGCCTCTTCAACGAAGATGACCTGATGGAGCTGCCCGTCACCGGCCCCGCGTTCGAGGCGGTGGATGCGCTGCACCCTGGCCTCGATAAAATGCGCAGGCGGCATGAGGCGCTGCGCCGTGTCTTTGGCCGTATGGTTGAGGATGTGATCGCGGTGGCCAACATCCGCCTTACGGCTGCCAATCCGCAATCGGAGCATGATATTCGTGCGATGGATGATACCGTGATCCGCTTTTCCAAACCGCTTTACCAAGAGCTGAAGGCAATCCGCTCGTTCCTTTTCACCAGAATGTACCGCGCCCCCAGCGTGATGGAAGAGCGCGCGCGGGTTACAACGGTCGTGCGCGATCTGTTCCCGCTGTTCATGTCACAGCCCGAAACCCTGCCGGACGAGTGGCGCGATGATGTGGCCCGTGCCGATACGCAAACCCTGCTAGCGCGCATTGTGGCCGACTATGTTGCCGGTATGACCGACCGTTTCGCGCTGCAAGAACATGCGCGTCTGTTCCAAACCGGCGACCTGACCGCGCAGAAGGCAAGCCCCTATGGCCGTTGAATCCGCGGGCTTAAGCCCGGTTGAGGCGTTTGCCCTTGTCGGGGTGATCGGGGTCGGGGCGCAGTGGCTGGCGTGGCGCATCCAGATGCCCGCGATTGTGCTGATGCTGCTGGCGGGGTTGATCGTCGGGCCGGTCACGGGGGTGTTTATCCCGTCGCGCGATATTGGGGATCTGGTCGGGCCGATGATCTCGGTCGCGGTTGCAGTGATCTTGTTCGAGGGCGGGCTGACGCTGAATTTTCATGCGCTGCAGGATGCGGCAAAGGGGGTGCGGCGGCTGGTGATTATCGGCGCGCCCTTGGGCTGGTTGACCTCGGCCCTTGCGGTGCATTACGGGGCAGGATTAGGCTGGGGGGCATCTGCGGTGTTCGGCGGCATCATGATTGTGACCGGCCCGACTGTTATCGCGCCTTTGCTGCGTCAGGCGCGTTTGTCACGCAGGCCTGCGGCCTTGCTGCAATGGGAAGCGATTGTAAACGATCCGGTGGGCGCGCTTGCGGCGGTGCTTGCCTTTGCAGCCGTGCAGGTTTTGGCGACCAATTCGGATGCCTCGGATGCGGCGGTGCATTTCTTTAGCGGGATTTTCTTTGCCACGCTGACGGGGCTTTTGGCGGGGCGCGGCATTGCCTATGCCTTCCGGCGTGGGCTGGTGCCCGAGTATATGAAAATTCCGGTGTTGTTTGTGGTGCTTTTGGGGGCCTTCGCCCTGACGGACCGTTTGATGCACGAAAGCGGGTTGTTGGCGGTAACGGTGATGGGGCTTGTGATCGCCAATGCGCAATTGCCCAGCTATGAGGAGCTGCGCCGTTTTAAGGAACATGCGACGATCTTGCTGGTGTCTGGCGTGTTTATCCTGTTGGCGGCGGGGCTGAAGATGGAGGCGCTGCTGGCACTTGATCTGCGGGCGGTGCTGTTTGTGCTGCTGGTCGTTCTGGTGGCGCGGCCCTTTACGGTGATGGTGGCGCTTCTGGGCACCGACCTGCCAATGAAAGAGCGTGTCTTGGTTGCCTTTACCGGCCCGCGCGGCGTGGTCTTGATGGCCGTGGCGGGGCTGTTTGGCGAAAGGCTGGTGGGTTTGGGGATTGCGGATGGTGCTGCAATCGGGCCGCTGGCATTCGCGCTTGTTGCCTCGACCGTGGTGATAAACGGCTTTGGGCTAACGCCGCTGGCCAGCCTTTTGGGCCTGCGCGCGGCCGAGGTGCCGGGGGTGCTTTTGGTGGGCGGTACGCGGCTTACGGCGGGCCTGGGTGCGGCCTTGCAAAAGGCAGAAATTCCGGTGCTGATCACCGATATGAACCTTGGCCGCTTGCGCCTTGCCCGCGCGGAAGGCCTGCCGGTGTTTTACGGCGATATCCTGTCAGAGGCGGCGGAAAGTCAGGTGGAGTTCATCGGCTTTTCTACGATTTTCGCGGCGACGGATAATGACAGCTACAACACGCTGGTCGCCACCGATCTGGCCCCTGAATTTGGCCGCGACAAGGTCTGGCAACTGCCGCGCGACAAAAGTGAAAGCCAGCGCCACAGCCTGCCGGTCACGCTTGGCGGGCGCAGGCTGGGTGACGGGCGCACCTATCATGAGCTGGAGGCGCTGTTGATTCAGGGCTGGACCGTGCGAACCACCAAGCTGACCGAGGAATACGGGTTTGAGGATTGGCGCAACGACCGGCCGGAGTCGGTCTTGCTGTGTGAAATTCCGGCCAAGGGTGATTTGCGGCTGGTGGCACCCGAAAGCAAAACAGTTCCGGCAGCCGGGTCCAAGCTGATCGCGATCTCACCGCCCAAGGCAGACGCCGCTTAGGCGGCGTCTTTGCGCGCCGCCGCCAGCCAGACCAGCGCCAGCACCACCGACAGGATCCCGTTCCAGGATGCCATCGAAAGGCCGAACATTTCCCAAGCGACCGCATCGCAGCGCACGGGGGCGGCAATCACGACACTCGGGTTGAGCAGATCATCCACGCTCAACCCGCCCAGCGATCCGCCACTGCAAGAGGCAAGCCCCTCCCACCAAGCGCGTTCTACCCCGGTGTGGAACAGCGCAACACCGGCTGAGGCAAGGGCTGCAAGCGCGCCCAGATAGGGCAACAGCCGCGCGCCGCAAAACAGGGCAAACACCCCGATGGCAATCGCCGCCGCATGGGGCCAACGCTGCAAAAGGCACAGCTCACAGGGGAACATACCGCCGATATATTGAAACCCAAACGCCCCCAGCAAAAGCCCCGCAGAGCCCGCCGCCGCCAAAAATACCAGTTTGTTTCGCTGGCTCATAGATACCTCACAGCTGCAAATCCGGCGATCAGAAGAACCACCGCGAGGGTGAACATAAGACCAAGTCGGCGTTCAATAAAATCACGTATCGGTGCGCCGAATTTATAGAGCAATGCGGCGATCAGGAAAAACCGCAAGCCACGTGCAACCACACTGGCCAGCATGAACACCGGAAACGACAGGTTCGTGGCCCCTGACAGGATCGTGATGACCTTATAGGGAAAGGGCGTGACGCCGGCGATCAATACAGCCCAAGCACCATATTCATTATAGCGGGTTTGGAAACTGATGAAACTGTCGGTCTTGCCATAAAATTCCAGCACCGGCAGGCCGATTTGCTCAAAGAACTGCGCCCCGATGAAATAGCCGAACGCCCCCCCCAGCACCGATGCAGCGGTGGCCACACCTGCGATCAAGAAAGCGCGGCGCGGGGCTGCGATGATCATCGGGATCATCAGGATATCGGGCGGGATGGGAAAGACGGAGCTTTCGATGAAGGCCACCAGCGCCAGCGCCCAAAGTGCGTTGGGGGATTGGGCCAGCCCCAACGTCCAGTTGTACAATGCGCGGATCATGGATGCTCCTATATCTTTGGAGCCTTGCATCACGCGGCGCAAGGCCCGTCAAGAGGACAAACAGGCTTCCTGAAAACTGGGGGCTGGGATATCGTGACTGCGAAAACGACGTGAAGGGATGCGCAATGAAGTGGCAAGGACGGCGGCAGAGCCGCAACATCGAAGACCGTCGCGGTGCGCGCAGTTCAGGCACGCGCAGGGCAGGGGGCATTGGCGGTGTCGGACTGGTTGCGGTGCTGGTGGTTGGCTATTTCCTCGGGATTGATGTCACACCTTTGCTGCAAGGCCAAGGGGGCGGGCAGGTCACGCAAAGCGCGCCAGTATCGGCGGAGGATAGGGCGGCCGGCACTTTTGTCTCGGTCACGCTGGCCGATACCGAAGAGGTCTGGGCGCAGGTTTTTCAAGAGCAGTTGGGCCGCAGCTATACGCCCGCAACGCTGGTGCTGTTCAAAGGGGTCACCTCATCGCCCTGCGGCGGCGCATCGGGGGCCTCTGGTCCGTTCTATTGCCCTGCGGATAAAAAGGCCTATCTGGATACGGATTTCTTTGTGACCCTGGAGCAGCAGCTGGGGGCTGGGGGTGATTTTGCCGCGGCCTATGTCGTTGCCCATGAAATCGCGCATCATGTGCAAAATGAGTTGGGCATCCTTGCGCAGGCAAATGAGGTGCGCGCGCAGCTTTCCCAAGCTGAGAGCAACGCGATCTCGGTCCGGATAGAGCTGCAGGCCGACTGCCTCTCGGGCATCTGGGCGCGCAGGGCAGAAGAGCAATTCGGCACCATTGATGCGGGGGATCTGCAAGAGGCGGTGAATGCGGCACGTCGAATCGGGGATGACACGCTGCAACGCAACGCAGGCCGCACGCCAAATCCGCATAGCTTTACACATGGCACATCCGACCAACGATCCCGCTGGTTTTTGACGGGCTACCAATCTGCGTCGCTAGCCTCTTGCGATACTTTTTCAGTAAAATCGCTTTAAGTTCAAATTTCGCGCAGAGAGCCGATTGACGCGCCCTGCAAGGCGCGTTACATCGCTCTCACTGGGCCCGAGTGGCGGAATGGTAGACGCAGGGGATTCAAAATCCCCCGCTTCACGGCGTGGGAGTTCGAGTCTCCCCTCGGGCACCAGTTTTATGCGTCAGCATTACATTATTTTGATAGTATGCCCCAACGGGTGTGGGTCTGTCGGCCGGGGGCGTTTCTCGTTCGGGAAAACAATCAAAGTGATTCGGAAAAAGCCTGCATTGTTAACTATATATCGCATTTTTGCGCCTCAGCGGCGATCCGGGCTCCTGATTGCAACCTGGCCGTGTGCGGCTAATTTAATCAATGGTTAACCACAGAATCGACGCGGTTTCGTGTTTCTTCGTTGGATACAGTTTTGCATGTTTTTTTCGAAAATTTACGAAGAACCCTGCAAACACAGCCTTAAAGCTGGCGATCTGGATAGGTTGACCGCTGATTTTCGCGACAATCGGGCAGAGCGTTTTCGGCGTTAAGTTGTGTTAATCCACTGTTTTGCCCCAAAAGAAACACATCTGCGGGACCGGTGCGATGCTAATTTCCCTTTGCGGCAGCGGTCTGCCCCTGTAGTAGTAAACATATCCTTAATCTGGGAAGGATAGTGGCCGCGGGGGCGGTCGATAAGTGTAAACGTGGGTTGCCGCAACATGCGGTGGCTTACGTGAGATGCTGCCGCGTTGGGGTTGTCCCCATCACAAGCTGGGGAATGTCTTTCCGCCGCTTGGGTCTTATCTCTTTTACGTCACTTGATCGAGCTGGCTTCGTCGTTGCGTAGAGACTTGAGTGTCTGGTTCGCGTTGATTTTGCGGCAGCCAATGCCGTGCTTGATGGGACAACCTTGACTGTTCTTGGGTCTCTAGTTGCTGTAGTGAGGAATGAAGAAGATGCCGATATTTGCGCTGTATAACTTTGACGAAACTGGCACCGTTGCCGCCGATTCTGCTTTGGGTAATGGTGCACAAAACGGTGCTTATCTTGATGGCGCAACGTCGATCGGCGGCAAGGCTGTTCTTGACGGGGTGGATGACAAGGTAAAGATTCTTCCCAACGAAGAGTTCCAGATGTCAAGCGGCACCCTGGAAATCCAGTTCTCTCAGGATGCGCATGTTGGCGACACGCCCAACACGGTTTTGTCACGCGATACATTGAGCGAGACCGACGGCGGCTACCGTATCGAGGTGATGCCCGACGGTTCTGTCATGGTGTCGCATGAATCGGGTTGTGACACGGCGACCTTCCAGACCGAAGCCGGGTTTGTGAACTCCTGCGATGAGATCAATGTGGTCTACTCTTGGGATGCGGCTGTTGGCGGTACGCTGCAGATTTCTAACCTGACCACCGATGCCAGTTTCGAGGCTGACGTCCCCGCCGGCTTGACCATGGACCAAGGCCCGATCAACCAGCCTTGGATTGTCGGTGCGGGGCAGTCACAATCCGATGCGGGTATGCTTAACAATCTGGACACTCCGTTTCAGGGCTCTGTCGGGATGTTCTCGCTTTCCGATACGGTCGACAATGCGCCCGACGGTCCAACTGCGAACCCAGATGCTGTGACCACGACAGAGGATACTGTGATTGACGTTATCCCCGTCTTGGCAAATGACACCGAGACGAACGACCAAGCGCTGACGATTTCAGGCACACCCACAGCCGAGAATGGCACGGTTGGCGTAAATGCGGATGGCACGCTGAGCTATACGCCGAACCGGGATTTCGTTGGTGAGGATACGATCACCTATGCGGTGCGCAATCCCGACGGGGTTGAGGCTAGCAGCACGGTTGCGGTAACCGTGACACCCGTCAATGACGCCCCTGTTGCTGTTGATGATCGGGATGTGACCGACCTTGATACGGCTGTGGCGGTTGATCTGATTGGCAATGATACGGATGTTGATAATCCGAATGCGGATTTGTCGCTCACCGGTACGCCGACCTCAGCTGATGGGACTGTTGTGGTGAATGGCGATGGCCGTAGCGTGACCTTTACGCCAAATGACGGTTTTATCGGATCGGCAACGATTAACTACACTGTTATTGATCCCGACGGGCTGACCGATGAGGGTGTTGCAACGATTTCGGTCGTGGACCCTACGCGGGACGGTATCGTGCGCGGGACCGATGGTGCTGATCTGATTGATGAAACATATGTCGACCCGATCGATGCCGAGCGGGTGGATGCTGGCGATGCGCTTTTCGCCACGGATGGTCCGGATGATGATCGTATCCGTGCAGGTGACGGCGATGATACCGTCTTTTCGGGCTTGGGCGATGATACTGTCTGGTCTGGCGCGGGCCGTGATCTTGTGTACGGCGGTACCGGCGACGACGAGCTGCGTGGCGAGGATGGCGGCGACTTCCTTTATGGTGGCGACGGTCAGGATACCGTTTACGGCCAGGAGGGGGATGATTTCATCAATACCTCCGGGTCCACACCTTTGCCAAATATTGATTATCCGGGCTATTATCCGGCGGATACCGATCCCGAAGATGACCGTGATCTTGTTTACGGTGGTGTCGGTAATGATACGATCATCACCGGCGATGATGCCGATACGATCTTTGGCGATACGGGGAATGATTCCATCGACGCAGGTATCGATGCGGATCTGGTGTACGGCGGCGCGGGCGATGACACGATCATTGGCAGCGAAGGCGCGGATACGATCTTTGGCGGTGCCGGCGATGATTTGATCTATGGCGGCCTTGGCGAGGGGGTAGGCGAAGCTCTGGATTTGCCGGATGATGTGGACTTGCGGCCTGAAAACAACCCCGATGTGATCTTTGGCGGTGCTGGCAATGACACGATCTATGGCCGTGATGACGATGACAGTCTGAGTGGCGGTGACGGCGATGACGTGCTTTACGGCGGCGTCGATAATGATTTCCTAAGCGGCGATGAAGGCAATGACTTGCTGGAAGGCGACGAAGGCGATGACACGCTGGTGGGTGGCGAAGATAGCGATACGTTGATTGGTGGCGACGGGGCGGATGTGCTCTTTGGCGGTGCCGACCGTGATCTGTTTATCGTTGATACGCCTGCTGGTGGTGTTACGGCCGATGGTCCGCGTGAATTCATCGATGGCGGCGAAGAGGGTGACGACTATGACACGCTCGATCTGCGCGGCTCTGGCCCGTTCCGTATCGATTATTCCGCGGATAACCCCGAAGACGGTACGGTCAATTTCTTTGACGAAGATGGCAACCCTGCCGGATATCTGGACTTTTCCAATATCGAAAATGTCATCCCCTGCTTTACGCCGGGCACACTGATCGCCACCCCCAAGGGTGAGGTGCCTGTTGAAAGCCTGACCGCCGGAGATCGGGTGATCACCCGTGACAATGGTATTCAGCAGATCTGCTGGACCGGTGTGAAGAAGATGGATTGGGGCACGCTGACAGCCAACCCGCATCTGCGCCCGATTATGATCCGTCGCGGCAGCCTTGGCCATGGTTTGCCAGAGCGGGACATGATGGTCAGCCCGAACCACCGCGTTCTTGTGTCCAACGACCGCACATCGCTTTACTTTGATGAGCATGAGGTTCTGGTCGCGGCCAAGCATTTGGTTGGTGGCAAGGGGATATTTGAGGTCGAAAGCATCGGCACCAGCTATATCCACTTTATGTTTGAACAGCATGAGGTTGTGCTGTCGGACGGGGCGTGGACGGAAAGCTTCCAGCCGGGTGACTATACCTTGAAAGGTATGGGCAACGCGCAGCGCAATGAGATATTGGAGCTGTTCCCGGAGTTGAAAACCAAGGAAGGGTTGGAGGATTACACTGCCGCCCGCCGGACCTTGAAAAAGCACGAAGCCAAGCTTTTGGTGCGCTAAGCGCTGACCTAAACGCCGTTGCCATTTATGGTGGCGACGGCACGCCATTCGGCCCAATCTTCCGGGGTGTCCAGATTGGTTGCGTCGACCTTTGGCATATCGGCCAGCAGCAGCATGAGTGGGGTAGGGGGTCACCCCTTGGCGTAGCGTGTTTGCCATACCGTGTCGGGCAACAATGATGATGGTGGCATCCAGCCCGTCTATGGCTGTTTTACATGCGGGGTTTCGATTAGGCGGGGCGACCAGAACGGGCGTACCGGTGCTAAGTGCACAACGCGGCGCAGCAATGGCTGGCCCGCGACGGATTCCAGCAGCTTGTCAGTCCCACGCCTACGCGCTGATGCCCCTGCTGCCAGTACCAGAATACTGACCGGCGGCACGGCGGTACCTTTTGTCATAATTCTGCCGTCCTTTGGCGATAGAATAGGGATATAACGCGGTCGTGCACAAAGATATGTTAAAGCCCGGGCTGGACCAAATCCGGCCTAAAAGGGCTTGCTTGCATATTAGCCATTGTATTTACAGGCTTTGTACCCTTATTGTTGCATTACGCAATTCCGAGTATGTGACAAACTTGGTAAGCGCGACAGATTTACGCTGCGGAATATTGGATGGGCGAGCTGCTCGTCGATATGGACTCGTGGTGAACCACCGGCCGAGAGGCCTCTCTTTTGCCCGCCAAGTCATTGACAATGCGGAGCTTTCAATTAGTGCAGTAGTGCATTCAGGATAAACCGCGATGAGCCGCGCAGAGAATTTAGCCATAGCTGACGGGGGGCCTTTACGGCCGAACCTGCCGCTATTGGTGCGCAGCCTCGCCCAGACAAGTCACCACATCCGCGCAAATCGCCCCCCCGGAAAGTTTCCGGCGCGGTGGGCGCGACTGGGTGCTATGGAACATAATGGCCAAGAAGATGCTTATCGATGCCACCCATGCCGAGGAAACTCGGGTGGTTGTGGTAGATGGAAACAAAGTTGAGGAATTCGATTTTGAAACCATCAATAAACGCCAGCTCGCTGGAAATATTTACCTCGCAAAAGTAACGCGGGTTGAACCGTCCTTGCAGGCGGCCTTTGTGGATTATGGCGGAAACCGCCATGGTTTCCTTGCTTTCGCGGAAATTCACCCCGATTACTACCAGATCCCGGTTGCGGATCGTCAGGCGCTTTTGGATGAAGAGCGCGCCTTGGCACAGGCCGAGGATAGCGACGAAAAAGAAAAGCCTCGGGGGCGCCGCGGATCGCGTGCGCAATCCTCCAAGAACGATGACGCGGTAAAAACCGCCGAGATCGGGGCGATGGATGTCGTTGATCTGGAAGAGGAAAGCGAAGAGACCGCAGCCGCTGAGGCAGATGTTGCCGAGCAGCCCGCCGCCGATGTGCCCGCTGTCGAGGCCGATGCCGCCCAAAGCGATGACGCCGCAAATGATGGCGACGATAGCGATGACGATGACGATGACGAGGAAGAGGAAGAGCCCTACCGCGCGATGGACACCGCCTCGGAGTCTGGCGAGGGGATTGAATCCGTCGCCGATGAGGATGTGACCGAAGAGATCCGCGCCCCGCGTCGCCCACGTGCGCGCCGCTACAAGATTCAAGAAGTGGTCAAAGTGCGCCAGATCTTGCTGGTGCAGGTGGTCAAGGAAGAGCGCGGCAACAAGGGCGCCGCCCTGACGACCTATCTGTCGCTTGCAGGCCGTTACTGCGTCCTGATGCCCAACACGGCACGTGGTGGTGGCATCAGCCGCAAGATTACCCAAGCCAACGACCGTAAGAAGCTTAAAGAAATCGCCGCCGAGATTAAATTGCCGGAAGGTGCTGGCCTGATCATCCGCACGGCGGGGGCCAAGCGTACCAAGCCTGAGATCCGCCGCGACTACGAATATCTGATGCGCCTGTGGGAGCAGATCCGCGAGTTGACGCTGAAATCCTCAGCGCCTGCCGCGATCTATGAGGAAGGCAACCTGATCAAACGTTCGATCCGTGATCTTTACAGCCGCGAGATTGATGAAGTGCTGGTCGAAGGGGCCGAAGGCTACCGCGTGGCCAAGGACTTCATGCGCATGATCATGCCGACCCATGCCAAGGCCGTGCAGCCCTATAATGATGCGACGCCGCTTTTTGCCCGCTATCAGGTCGAAAGCTATCTGGCGGGGATGTTCAACCCGACGGTTCAGCTGAAATCCGGCGGTTATATCGTGATCGGTATCACCGAGGCGCTTGTTGCGATCGACGTGAACTCTGGCCGTGCGACCAAGGAAGGCTCTATCGAGGATACGGCGACCAAGACCAATCTGGAAGCCGCCGAAGAGGTTGCGCGCCAGTTGCGTCTGCGCGACCTTGCAGGGCTGATCGTTATCGACTTCATCGACATGGAAGACCGGCGCAACAATGCCGCGGTTGAGAAACGCTTGAAAGACAAGCTGAAAACCGACCGCGCACGGATTCAGGTTGGCCGTATCTCGGGCTTTGGCTTGTTGGAGATGAGCCGTCAGCGTTTGCGTCCGGGCATGCTGGAAAGCACGACCCAGCCTTGCGCACATTGTCATGGCACGGGCCTGATCCGTTCGGACGACAGCATGGCGTTGCAAATTCTGCGCTCTCTGGAAGAAGAGGGCACGCGTAAGCGGTCCCGCGAAGTGTTGCTGCGCGCGCCGATTGCCGTGGTGAACTTCCTGATGAACCAGAAGCGCGAACATATCGCCACGATCGAGGCGCGCTATGGCATGTCGGTCCGGATTGAGGGTGATCCCGCAATGATCAGCCCGGATTACAGCATTGAGAAGTTCAAGACCGCGACGCGCGTTGTCCAAGAAGCTTCTGCTGCGATTTCGGGGAACTCCTCTATGATGGGGGCGATTGCGGATGATATCGAAGATCCGGAAATTCCTTCGGAAGAGGAAGAGGAAGAGGAAGAGAACGACGAGGTAGAAGCCACACCTACCCACACCGAAGAAGAGCCCAAAGACGGGAATGGTCGCAAGAAGCGCCGTCGGCGTCGTCGTCGGCGCTCGAGTGGCGGATCGGATGATGCCGAGAACAACGATCAAGACAGCAATGATCAGGACGAGGATGCCGATACAGCCGACATAGGCGACACTGCACCCGTAGCGGCGCAAGCCGAGGCAGAGACCCCCGAAGAGGCGCCCAAAAAGCGAACCCGTTCGCGGACCCGCAAGCCAAGGGTGGAGGCTGTGGCCGAAGTTGTCGAAGCCGTTGCGGTGGTTGAAGCTGCCGAAGTTGTTGAAACGGTTGAGGCCGAAGCGGCTGCGGCAAAACCCGTAGAAAAGCCAAAAGCCCGCCGCACCCGCAAGCCGAAGGTTGTGCCCGAGGCCGCAGAGGCTGATGCCGTTGCAGGTGACGCCGCTGTTGAAAAAGAAGCGGCACCGGCCAAGAAAGCCCCGGCGCGGCCTCGTACCCGTCGGGCGGCCAAGCCAAAAGAGGCTCCCGCAGCAGAGGCGTCGGTCGATAAGGTTGAACCGGAAGTTGTTGTTCAAACGCCGGAACCGGTTGCCGCGCCCACACCTGCGCCGGTCGTCGAGCCGAAGCCAGAGCCGGTTGCTGTGGCCGCCGAGCCAGCCCAGGCGGAACCTGTTGCCGCCGAAGAGGCCACGACGGAAGAGGCAAAACCACGCCGTCGCGGCTGGTGGAATCTTAGCCGCTAAGCGCAGATAGATTGAGACGAGGGGCGCGGGGGAAACCTTGCGCCCTTTTCTATGACAGGCCACGCGAACGTGACAATCTGCTCAGGTGACAAGCGCGGGTGGAACGCGGTAAGACGAGCGCAATAGCAAAGGACACAGCATGGCCGGAATTGACTTATTCGACGCAGCCCTCTTTCCCTCGATGTTTGTGGCGCTTATTGCTGGGATTCTGTCATTCCTGTCGCCTTGTGTGTTGCCGATTGTGCCGCCGTATCTGGCCTATATGGGCGGGATAAGCATGAATGAGATGAAGGGCGGCTCTGCGCGGCGGCACGTTTTGCTGCCGGCACTTTTCTTTGTTTTGGGCCTGTCGACGGTGTTCTTGTTGCTTGGTTTTACCGCCTCGATCTTCGGGACGTTTTTCTTGCAGTATCAGGATGTTATGTCCAAGGTTTCAGGGGCGGTTGTCATTATTTTCGGCCTGCACTTCCTGGGCGTTTTCCGCATTGGCATGCTGGACCGCGAGGCGCGTCTGGATGCCGGTGATCAGGGGGGATCGGCCTTTGGCGCCTACCTGCTGGGGCTTGCTTTTGCCTTTGGCTGGACGCCGTGCATCGGGCCGCAATTGGGCGCGATCCTGTCGCTGGCGGCAAGCGAGGCCAGCTTGACGCGCGGGACAACCTTGCTTGGCGTTTACGCGCTGGGGCTTGGCTTGCCATTCATTCTGGCAGCGATGTTTATTGAACGCGCGGTTGGTGTGATGGCGCGGCTCAAACGCCATATGAAGATGATTGAGCGGGCGATGGGCGTGTTGCTGATCGTGGTGGGTGTGGCCTTGTTGACGGGCGCATTCTCGGCGTTTTCATTCTGGCTGTTGGAAACTTTCCCTGTTTTAAGTACCTTGGGGTGATCGCAGCATAGGGGGCAACAAGGCATATGAAAGGCGACCAAGACGTTGCGCGCCGCCGTGTTTTCTACATTCCCGGCTATGACCCGTTCCACCCCCGCCGCTACCGCGAGCTTTACCGCAAAGAGGCGGCAGAGCAGGCCCGCATTTCCGGCTATACCATCGAGATAAAGCCTAAAGGGGCAGGCGGCACCTACGGCTGGCAGGTGGGCGGGCATTTCGATGGGCGGCATATCCAGACGCAGGTGGATGTGCTGGTCTGGTCGGATATCGTTAAGGGGTCAATGGCGACGGGCATCCTTGCGACTTATGTGCAATTGATCAGGACCGCGTGGATTTATATCGCCTCGGGCGCGCTGTTTCGGTTGATGCGCTTGCGCAAAGGACCGGTGATTGCGGCGCTGTATCCAGTGGTGTTTTTATTGGGGCAGTTAGGGTTGGCGCTGCTGTTGTTGCGCGGAATGACGGCCCTTGGGGCAATGGTTGTGCCGGGCTGGGGCTGGATTTTGGGGCTTGGTGCCGGGCTGGTTGGTGCGGTGGCTTTGCTGCGCTGGTTCCGCCGGATTGATAATAAGATTTATGCCTATTACCTGATGCATGACTATGCCTATTCGGCCCAGTTACATGGCATGAACCCACCGCAACTTGAGGCGCGGATGGAGGCCTTTGGTCAGGCGATTTCCGATGCGTTGACGGCGGATGTGGAGGAGGTTTTGGTCGTCGGTCATTCCTCCGGCGTGCATCTGGGGGTGTCGGTTCTGGCCGATTTGATCCGTGCGGGTAAGGTGCCCGCAGGTCGGCCTGCGTTGTCCTTCCTGTCGCTGGGGCAGGTGGTGCCTATGGTGTCCTTTTTGCCCAAAGCGCATCGGTTGCGCGCCGATCTTGCCTATCTTTCGGCCAGTGATGCGCTGACTTGGGTTGATGTAACGGCCCCCGGCGATGGTTGTGCCTTTGCGCTTTGTGATCCGGTGTCGGTGTCGGGCGTGGCCCCTGCGGGCAAGCGTTGGCCGTTGGTGTTTTCGGCGGCCTTCACGCAAACCTTGTCGCCCGCGCGCTGGCAGGCGCTGCGCTGGCGTTTCTTTCGTCTGCATTTCCAATATCTTTGCGCCTTTGACCGCCCGCGCGACTATGATTATTTCCAGATCACCGCAGGGGCGCAAACCCTTGGCGCGCGCTATGCGGGACGGCCCGCCTCGGCCTCGCGGATAGAGCGGGCGGTGAATAAGCATATCTCGGTGGTGCCATGATCCCGCCCAAACCAGCGTCGCGACCCGATAAGGTTTCACTGTGGCGCTATCTGAAACTGTTTCGTCATGACATCCTTTCGGCACAGCCTGCGCGGCTTTACCGAGCATGGATGGCCGAATTTCGCACCCCATTTTTTCGCAGCTATATGTGCAATGATCCGGCCCTGATCCGGTTGGTGCTGAATGGACGCCCCGATGACTTTCCCAAATCCGACCGTATCCGTGAGGGGTTGAAGCCCTTGCTCGGCGCATCCGTGTTTCTGACCAACGGCGCCCAATGGAAGCAACAACGCCGGATTATCGATCCCGCGTTTGAGGGCGGGCGTATTCGCGAAACCTTTCCGGCGATGGCCGCAGCGGGGCAGGCGGCGGCGTCCAGACTGCAACCCGGCGTGCAAGAGATCGAGCCTGAGATGAGCCATGCCGCCGCCGATGTCATCTTTCGCACGCTCTTTTCCATTCCGATCGAACATGAGATTGCGGCCGAGGTCTTTGACCAGTTTCAAACCTATCAGCGTGAGCAACCGCTGCTGAATTTCGCGGCCTTTCTGCCGGTACCACGCTGGTTTCCGCGCTTTCATTCGCGCCGGACCAAACAGACGGCGGCAAATATTCGAGGGCTTATCCGTCAGTTGACCGAGGCACGTGCCGCAGAAATTGCCGCAGGTACCGCGCCTGATGATCTGGCGACAAAGATTATGACCACCGCCGACCCGCAAACCGGCGAGGTCTTTGGTGCCGAGGATATGATCGATCAGGTCGCGATCTTTTTTCTGGCTGGGCATGAGACCAGCGCCTCGGCGCTTGGCTGGGCGCTTTATATGCTGGCGATGTATCCGGAAATTCAAGACCGTGTCGCGGCCGAGGCCATGACACTGGACGATCCGTTGGAATTCTCGGCGATGGGCAAGTTGAAATTCACCCGCGATGTGTTTCGTGAAACGCTGCGGCTTTATCCGCCGGTGCCGATGATGGTGCGCGAAAACACCTGTCCCGAAACCTTTCGCGGGCGTGATGTTGCAAAGGGCGCGCAGATTGTCCTGAGCCCCTGGCACCTCCAACGGCATGAGCGGATCTGGGACCGACCCGATGAATTTGACCCCGACCGCTGGCAGACCGAGGCCGGAAAGACCTGTGCTCGTGATGCCTTCATTCCGTTTTCCGCAGGCCCGCGGGTGTGCCCCGGTGCGGGGTTTGCGATGGTCGAGGGGCCGCTGTTGCTGGCGCTTTTGGTGCGGGAATTCCGGTTTGCGACCGTGGCGGGGCGGGTGCCGGTTCCGGTTGCGCATTTGACGGTACGGGCCAAGGACGGGATCTGGATGGATGTCACGCCGCGAAGAACGCTGTGACCCCGCTTGCGCCCATCCGCCGCCAAGGTTAAACCCGAGGCAACACAAGAAAAGAGGCCCGCATGTCCATTGATATCGATACCGCCCGAAAGGTCGCGAAACTCGCCCGGATCAGGGTGGAAGAGGCGGATTTGCCCGCATTGGCGACGGAGCTTTCGGGCATCCTTGGCTTTATGGAGCAGTTGAACGAAGTCGATGTTGAAGGGGTGGAGCCGATGACTTCGGTCACGCCGATGCATTTGCGGTTGCGCGCGGATGTTGTGACGGACGGGAATATTACGGATCAGATCCTTAAGAACGCCCCCGATGCGCGGGAAGGATTTTTTGCAGTGCCGAAGGTGATGGAATGACACATCTGAATGAATTTACCATCGCCGATGCCCGCGATGCCCTGCGCAAGGGCGATGTGACCGCGACGGATCTGACCATGGCCTGCCTGACGGCGATGGATGCGGGTGACGGGCTGAACGCCTATGTGCATAAAACCCCTGATATGGCGCTGGAAATGGCGCAGGCTGCTGATGTGCGGATCAAGGCGGGCGATGCACCTGCGATGTGCGGGATTCCCCTAGGGATCAAGGATCTGTTTTGCACCAAGGGTGTGGCGTCACAGGCGGCCAGCCGGATTCTGGAAGGCTTCAAGCCCGAGTACGAATCAACCGTGACGACGCAGCTTTTCAGCTCTGGCGCGGTGATGCTGGGCAAGCTGAACATGGATGAATTCGCGATGGGGTCGTCGAATGAGACATCCTGTTACGGCAATGCCATCAACCCCTGGAAGGTGGATGATCGCAAGCTTACGCCCGGTGGGTCGTCGGGCGGGTCTGCGGCGGCGGTTGCGGCGGATCTGTGCTTGGCTGCGACCGGCACCGATACGGGCGGCTCTATCCGTCAGCCTGCGGCGTTTACGGGTATCGTGGGCATCAAGCCGACCTATGGCCGTGTCAGCCGTTGGGGCGTGGTTGCCTTTGCCTCATCCTTGGATCAGGCCGGTCCGATGACGAAATCGGTGCGCGATGCGGCGATCATGCTGGAGGCGATGTCGGGCCATGACCCGAAAGACAGCACCAGCGCTGATTTGCCCGTGCCGGATTTTGAGGCGGCGCTGACCGGCGACATCCGTGGCAAGAAAATCGGTATCCCGCGGGAATACCGGATGGACGGTATGTCGGCCGAGATCGCAAAGCTCTGGGCCGATGGCACCGCCATGCTTAAGGATGCGGGCGCTGAAATTGTTGATATTTCCCTGCCACATACCAAATACGCATTGCCTGCCTATTACGTGATTGCCCCCGCCGAGGCGTCCTCGAACCTCGCGCGCTATGACGGGGTGCGTTATGGCCACCGCGCCAAGCTGGGGCCGGGCGATGGCATCACCGAGATGTATGAGAAAACCCGCGCCGAAGGCTTTGGCCATGAGGTGCAGCGCCGCATAATGATCGGGACTTATGTTCTTTCTGCAGGGTTCTATGACGCCTATTACAACCGTGCGCGCCGGGTTCGGGCCTTGATCAAGCAAGATTTCGACCAGGCCTTTGCCAGCGGTATCGATGCGATCCTGACGCCTGCCACCCCAAGTGCGGCGTTCGGGCTTGGTGAAATGGCCAGCGCGGACCCGATCGAGATGTACCTCAACGACGTCTTTACCGTGACCGTGAACCTTGCGGGCCTGCCGGGGATTTCCGTTCCCGTGGGCCAAGATACCAAGGGTTTGCCGCTTGCGCTGCAACTGATCGGTAAACCGTGGGACGAGGCGGGCTTGCTTAATCATGCTTATGTGTTGGAGCAAGCTGCGGGATTTGTGGCCAAGCCGGAAAAATGGTGGTAGATCACGGTTTTCATACTGCCGCTGCCGGAGTTGCGCATGCAATCGACTAAAGCCATTTTTGTCCTTTTGGTGCTTGCCGCCTGTGCCCCTGCTGTGCCTGATAGCGGGGCGGGTGTCGGGTTCGGCGATTATTCCGACTATGTCCGCCAGCGAGATACGCAGGCGGACGGTGTGCCGCTTGACGCGGTGCCGCAAAGCCCCACGACGTTCTCGACCGAGAGTGTCGGTGCGGCGCTTGATAACGCCGAGAATGGCACGGGCCTACCGACGGGTCGTGTGATCGGTCAAGGCCCAGTGGCGACGGGGGCCACGCGCCCGCGCGGCAATGCGCCTGCGGGGATTCGGCAGGAAACGGGCGAAATGCGGTCAAACGGCATTTCCGATGAGCAAAGCTTTGACGCGGTTGCGGGGCGTGAGACCGTCGAAAGCGATGCCCAAAGGCTTGCCAATCAACGCGCACAATATGAGGTGATCGCCCCGACTGCGCTGCCACAACGCAGCGGCAATATCGGGCCGAACATCGTAGAGTTCGCGTTGTCGACGACCCACGCCCCCGGTACGCAGATGTATAAACGTGGGGGTCTGTTCACCCGCGATGCGCTTGTGACCTGTGCCAAATACGCCTCGCCCGATCTGGCACAAGAGGCGTTCTTGGCCAATGGCGGCCCCGCGCGCGACCGTGAGGGCTTGGATCCTGATGGCGACGGCTTTGCCTGTGGCTGGGATCCGCGCCCCTTCCGTACCGCCCTGCAATAAGGCGCGGCCTGTGCCGGTGTCCCCTAATTTTGGCGAACGGCGCGACGGCTTGCGGCCTGAGTTTGTGGTGATCCACTATACCGCGATGGAAAGCTGTGCGGCGGCCCATGCGCGGCTCTGTGATCCCGCGGCCGAGGTTTCGGCGCATTACCTGCTTGATTATGACGGCGCCACCCATACGCTGGTGGAGGAGGCCGTGCGTGCGTGGCATGCCGGCGCGGGGCAGTGGTGCGGCTTGGATGATCTCAACTCCCGCTCTATCGGGATTGAGCTGGCGAATGACGGGTTCGAACCTTTCCCTGAACCACAGATGGCGGCCCTTGAGGGGTTGCTGTCGGGGATCATGGCGCGCTGGTCGATCCCGCCCCAAGGGGTGATCGGCCATTCGGATATGGCGCCGGGGCGCAAGTCCGATCCGGGGGCGCGTTTCGATTGGGCAAGGCTGGCGCGGGCGGGGCTGTCGGTTTGGCCCCAGGGCACACTAGAGGCTGATCCATGTGGTTTTGTCGGTTTCGCGCAGCGCTTTGGCTATCCCGATGTGCCCGCTGATGATCTGCTCGCGGCGTTTCGCCTGCGGTTTCGCCCTGCCGCCTCTGGGCCTGTTGACCCTATCGATGCGGGGCTTGCACAAGACCTTGCTGGACGCTTTGCAATTGACCGCGCGGCCAAGGGCGCGTAGTGCATTTCTTGCGCGGATGGCTGGATGGCCGCGTGTGATGCGAAGTCCTTCGGGAAACCGTATCATGCGAGGAAAGTCCGGACTCCATGAGGCAAGGGTGCCGGGTAACGCCCGGCTGGGGTAACCCAAGGGAAAGCGCCACAGAGAAGAGAACGCCCTGCATGTCAGGGCAATGGTGAAACGGTGGGGTAAGAGCCCACCGCGGACGTGGCAACACGGACGGCATGGCAAGCCCCACCCGGAGCAATGCCGAATAGGGGCCTCACGCGGGATTGCCTTCGGGCAGACCGCAGGGACGCTTCAGCCCAGAGGCCCGGGTTGGCAGCTAGATCCCACTGGTAACAGTGGGGCCAGAGGAATGGTCATCGAAGGGGGGTAACCCCCGGAACAAAATCCGGCTTATAGGCCATCCGCGCAATGCCTTTTCATCGATTTTGGACGGGTCCCCGCAAGAGTTAAAAAAGATGCAGTAAAAGCCAGAATATCGCGTTGACTCGGGGCAATGAGATAGGCATAAGCGCACGATATTAGGATTTCGCGGGGAAATATGTTTCCCTCGCACGCAGGAGAAACGATATGGCGAAACCGGCGACGATCAAGATCCGTCTGAACTCGACGGCGGGCACCGGGCACTTCTATGTGACCAAGAAGAATGCCCGCACAATGACCGAAAAAATGGTTATCCGTAAGTATGACCCGGTTAAGCGTGAACATGTTGAGTATAAAGAAGGCAAGATCAAGTAAGATCTCGTCTATCTGATTCGATATAGAAGCCGCTCCTGTTTGGGGCGGCTTTCTTCATTTGTGGATATGCGAGGTCCGTGCCTTGGCCGTCATGCGGCAGGGGGCCTAGGGGACGCCGCCCTCTGCCACCAGAGCTGTGCTGAAGGGGACGTCAAAGGCTGTTCGCAGTCGGTGGATGCAGCCCCGTAGTGCACCGTGCAAGGCCCTGCCTATAAACTCTTGCTGCGCGCCACCAGCATTCGGCGCAGCTGTGCTTGGCAAAGGCATCATATGGTGGCAACGAAAAAGGGCCGGGGTTTCCCCCGGCCCTTGGATCTTTTCATATGGTGCAAATCACTCGCGGTTGCCGAGGAAGCTCAGCAAGTAAGTGTTGTGAAAATGTGTAAAGCATCTGTATCAGTCAGTCCTTTCAATAGGTTATCTTCGGATTGGCCTCAGCGGTGTCAGGGCCCGGATTTAGCTGGCATGTAAAGAGTTCCAGATATTTCAATTTATATTCATATAGTTGGCGGTTTTTTGGGTCGAAAGTGGTTGCTCAGCTTCGGCATTGTTCGCGCCTCTCTGCAATTAGACTTAGGCAAAGGTTGCCAGTAACCCATAAGATCCGTCTCGAGTTCATGTTTCGTAGTGTAGAACCGATCGCTCAGACTGTCATTTTCTCTTTGGACGGACAGCTGTTTGCCCTATTTTCCAGGCCGAGCGATCGAGATGAAAGAGCCCTGTTTATTTGCGCCTCGAAACAAGGCGCCAAAGTTGCTTGATGTACTTCCATTTACCGCAACCGACACCCGCGCTGCGCAATCTGAAAGCTGCGCGCGGTTGTCGGTTGCTCCACCTGTACTCAATAGCGGGCTAAGTTATCGAGTTCTGCCCATTAACGCTTCTGGAGTTAATGCTCGCTGGAGGCCACTTGATATGCTTTCAACCAGGCGCTTGCGAGCCTCGCACTGTCAGGACCGGCCCGGTGTGGGGCAGGGTGCCGGTCCAGATACCATACCGTTGTCCAGCACCACGAGACGTTCATCTGCACCGAATGTCTGGCAACTGACGACTCGGCCCCACTGTGCGAATGGTGCAATGAACGGCAAATCGGGGGTGGCGACCTGGAATTTAGCTACCATTCGGGCTGCGAGTTCTGCGAAGGGCAAGCGGGTTGGACCAAAGACGATTGATGCCACCTTGTCGGAGGCAGTTCCCACAATCGGCCCTCTCCTGACATTCGCCACGATATCCATCGCGGAGGCGCAGCGTCCTCGAAGCGGTCATCCGTGGCACGGTCAGGCCGTCCAAGGTCAGCGGGGGGAATGAGCTGGCCCTGCCGGTCGTCTTTGATGATCATCGATCAACTCTACAACGGCTTGTTAAGTATCCGGTTTTTCAGGTATGAATTGCAGCGTTGCTAATTTGGTTCTCTGCCCGACGAAAGAAGGACGTCAATCATGACGAAAATAACCGTTGATTGGAAGGGCGTCACCTTGGAACCACACTGGTATGCTCCAAATGACGTGAAGACGAAAGTAGATCGCTTCGGCAAGAGGGGGGGCTATCGGGTACACCCGGCCGGAGATGGTCACAATGTGTCGGGGAACGCTGTATTCTATCGATCTCTGGAGGACGTTGCACAGCACCTGATTGCTTGCCCTGACTGGGGACTTCGCTTCAAGACACCGGCAGGTGCGGCTAATATCTTCTATGATGATATTATTATAGACGGAAAACCTCGCTGATCACGTCGGAGATATGGACGGTCTATTGGCTTCAAGGTCCCCAACATTGGTAGGGAAAGGCGGCAATTGCCAATCTCAGACCCTCGAGCGAACACTCGTGAGTTTTGCGTCTTGAACACTCAAATAGGCCCCGATTTGATCTGCCTGAGTTGACATTACTTAAATTGGTAGTGGTATGTGAAGTTCTTTACCTACCGGTTAAAACAGGGATACTTAGCTGCCGTCGGGCCACACCTCAAAAAAATTTCTGAAGAATATTAGTGCCGATATGGCCAGATAGAATGAGAGACGCTTAGCATGGACTGGTTAGAATGGTCATCAACGGTCATAGGCTCCACGGCATGGCCTGTCGCGATCAGCTTTGTCGCGCTGGTTTATCGGGGGCAAATCAGCCAGCTTCTCAAACGGATTAGGCGAGCAAAGTATGGCAACGCCGAAGTCGATTTTAGTGACGAATTGGATAAGATCGAAGCGCAAGCCAGCGGTTTGCCGACAAAGTCAGATGCGGATGCCGGAGAGATTGCAAGCGAGGTATCAGAGCTCGCTACGCGCAAAGCCGCAGACGATGAACAGGCTTCCGATTATGATCCTGTGTCGCATCAGATATCCGAAGGGCAGGATCGTTTCATAGAAATAGCCAAGGTTTCACCGAGCGCTGCCGTGCTCGACTCTTGGCGTGATGTGGAGCTGGAATTAGAGCGTTCCTTTAAGAAATCTGGCTTGCCTCAGGAGAAGAAAAAGATCGCCCCTCTACAACTTGGAGTGAAGTTATATGGAATGGGGGTCATTCACGCACACACGATTGACATGATCAAGCATCTCCAGAGTTTGCGGAACGAAGCAGCCCACACACAGGAAATTAGCGTGACCGATGCCTACCGGTTCAAAGCTTTGGCTAATAAAGCAATCAACCTGCTTCAATATGATCTTGCGAGGTAGATTAGGCTGTCCAAAGATATACTGAACCGCCCATCAAAAAGGCTGAGAAATGCGATTTCATCTCGATTCTTGTACGTTAAACCTATATCGGAACAATAGGGCGACGGACCGACTGAAACAGCGCCTGCCCACCTTCGAGGTTTTCGCGCGAGTGAATGGTAAGTGGTAAGTCGGATTTTTGGGCTGTCTTCGGACAGCCCCTTTTTTTACGCATCTGTTTTCAAAGAGTAAAAGATCATCGGTCCCTAACCTCCCTGCGCGACTCCGGCAATCGGGCCGAAGACGCATTGGGGCTTGCGGGGAAGATCATGCAGGCTGTAGGATCTGGAAATCAAAAGACAATGAAAACGTTTCAAAACCAAAGAATTGCGCGTTGCTTTGTGCTCATTTTTTTGACAGGTTTTAGCCTTGCAATTGAGTGTCGATACCGGGCTAAGAAGGTTGCTTATGAATGAGGCTGATACCTGTAGGAAATTCGTAGTCCCCAAACTGCAAGCAGCGGGTTGGGATGATCGCCCGCACGCGATTAACGAGCAGAGAACTTTTACTGATGGCCGAGTGGTGTTCATCGGTGGCAAGGCCCGTCGTGGAAGGCAGAAGCGCTCGGACTATTTACTACGATACAATGCAGACTTTCCAATCGCAGTCGTGGAAGCCAAGTCCCGTTTCAGCCATGCTGCGGAGGGGCTACAGCAAGCCAAGGAATATGCCGAGATTCTCGGGCTTCAGTTTGCCTATTCCACTAATGGGATCGAAATCGTAGAATTTGACTATATATCCGGTATCGAACGGACGATCCGGAATTTTCCCACGCCCGCTGATCTTTGGATGCGTCTACGCCGTGCCGAGGGTATCGTCGATGATGACATGGCGGAACGGCTGCTAACCCCTACGTTCCCTGACAGAGCAAAGCCTCTCCGATATTATCAGGAAATCGCAGTTAATCGAGCTGTTCAGGCCGCGCTTCAAGGCAGGAAGCGTGCACTGTTGACGCTGTGCACGGGTGCCGGAAAAACCGCAGTCGCCTTTCAAATCTGCTGGAAGCTCTGGACGGCGCGTTGGAACTCGAAGGGTGTCAGCCGCAAACCGAAGATCCTCTTTCTCGCCGACCGAAACGTGCTGGTCGATGACCCTATGGCGAAGGATTTCAGCCCATTTGGGGATGCTCGACACAAAATAGCAGGCGGTGTCGCCGTCAAAAGCCGTGATATCTATTTTGCAATTTACCAGTCTATCGCACGCGATGAAAATCGCCTTGGCCTTTATCGCGAATATGCACGTGACTTCTTCGACTTGATTATAATTGATGAGTGCCACCGGGGCAGCGCCCGGGACGATAGCAATTGGCGCGAGATTCTCGAATGGTTCGCGCCAGCGACCCAGATAGGTATGACGGCAACGCCGCGGCGCGAGGAAAACCTCGACACCTATAACTACTTCGGCAAACCGCTATACGAATATAGTCTTGCGCAGGGCATCGCCGACGGTTTCCTTGCTCCATACCGAGTTCACCGAGTCATCTCGGACTACGACGCCGCTGGGTGGCGCCCGACGCGGGGCGAGCTCGACCGTTATGGACGCGAAATCCCCGACACCGAATATTCCACGCGAGACTTTGAGCGGGTTGTGGCACTTCGTGCGAGAACGCAGGCGATCGCGAAACACTTGGCAGGTTTCATGGCGGAGACCGATCGTTTCGGAAAAACCATTGTTTTCTGTGTGGACCAAGAACATGCTCTCGAAATGCGACAGGCGCTCGCTGCCCTGAATGCCGATCTGGTAAAAGATCACCCCGACTATGTTTGTCGCGTCACGTCCGACGAGGGGGATGTCGGCAGCGCACATCGGGCCAAGTTCCAAGATGTCGAAACTCAGACGCCGGTCATCCTCACTACGTCGCAGCTTTTGACTACCGGCGTCGATGCTCCAACCTGCAAGAACGTCGTTCTGGCGCGCGTGGTGGGTTCAATGCCGGAGTTCAAGCAGATCATCGGGCGCGGTACACGTCTCAGAGCTGACTATGGAAAACTCGCGTTCAACATCGTCGACTATACGGGCACGGCAACACGGATGTTTGCCGACCCAGATTTCGATGGCGATCCCGTTCGCGAAGACGAAGCGCTGATCAATGAAGACGGTGATGTAATTGAAAATCGCGAGATTGAAGAGGCGGTGCCGGATCCGGACGATTTCCCAGATTTTCCGGATGGAACAGTTGATCTCGACAACGAACCAGAGGCCGGTCATCGAAAATTTTACGTCGATGGCGGTGAGGTTTCGATCATCCGACATCTTGTTTACGACCTCGACTCGGATGGACGCCAACTCGCCTGCCGCCAATTGACTGATTATACTGGCGACAAAGTACGCACTCTTTATCCCAATGCCTCTGAGCTTCGTGCAGATTGGCTGGACCCCGATCGCCGAGCAGAGATTGTTGAACGTTTGGAAGAGAAGGGTATAGACCTCGACTCCCTGGCAGAAGCGGTTAGAAAACCGGAAGCTGATCCGTTCGATCTTCTTTGCCATCTTGCTTACAATGCGCCTTTGCGCACCCGCCGTGAGCGTGCGGATCGTCTGCTACTTGAACAGAACGATTTTCTGGTTCGCTTCGGGCCCGACGCCCGCGAAGTTCTGGATGCTGTGCTCCAAAAGTATGCCGAACACGGCAGTGCCCAGTTTAAGCTTCCCGACTTGCTCGAAATTCCACCATTCAACGAATGGGGTAATGTAATTGAAATTGCCGCTCGCTTCGGCGGGGGGAAAGAAATGCGAAGCGCGGTTACTGAATTGCAGCGTCTGCTTTACACCGCTTGAATTTGAAGGAATGCCACATTGGCCAAAACCGCCCGCAAGAAGGCTGCGCCGAAGCAATTGACAACTGCGCAGCGCCTCGACAGCATCATCAAATCCACGCGCAAGATAATGCGCAAGGACAAGGGCTTGAACGGCGACCTCGACCGTCTGCCAATGCTCACCTGGATCATGTTCCTGAAATTCCTTGATGACATGGAGCGGATTGAGGAAGGGCGCGCGGATTTGGCGGGCAAGGACTATCGTTCAATCATCGAAGCCCCTTATCGCTGGCGGGACTGGGCGGCGGACGCTGACGGCATTACTGGCCCCGACCTCCTGTCGTTTCTCGTCGCCGACGAAGCTGAACGACCGGGCGGAAGCCGTGGCCCCGGCCTGTTTGCCTATCTGCGTGGTTTACGAGGTGACAATGGCCGACGAGAGCGGCGCGACGTGATCGCGACTGTTTTTGAGGGCTTCGCCAACCGTATGGAAAGCGGCTACCTTCTGCGTGACGTAGTGAATTTGATCGACGGCATCCACTTCGACTCGTCCGAAGAGGTTCACACGCTTGGACGCCTATACGAAACGCTACTGCGCGAAATGCGCGATGCCGCGGGGGACTCCGGCGAGTTCTACACGCCCCGGCCGGTAGTGCGCTTCATGGTTGAGGTTACAGACCCCAAACTTGGTGAGACTATCCTCGATCCGGCCTGCGGCACGGGGGGCTTTCTGACTGAGTCGTACCAGCACCTCGAGCGACAGGCCGACACGGTCAAGAAGCACAGGATTCTGCAGGAAGACAGCTTCTTCGGTGGCGAAGCTAAATCGCTGCCGTTCCTGCTGTCCCAACTCAATCTGTTGCTGCACGGCCTTCACGCCCCGCGGATCGATCCTGGCAACGCGCTGCGGTTTCGTCTCGCGGAAATCGGCGAGGATCAACGCGTCAACGTCATTCTGACAAACCCGCCTTTTGGCGGCGAAGAAGAGATCGGCATCCTTAACAACTTCCCCGAGGATCGCCGCACAGCGGAAACGGCGCTGCTTTTTCTCCAGCTGATCATGCGGCGGTTGAAACGCGCCGGGCGGGGACGCGCGGCAGTCGTCGTACCACATGGCACATTGTTCGGCGATGGCATCTCGGCGCGGATCAAGGCCGACTTGCTGGAGAGGTTCAATCTGCACACAGTCGTGCGCCTTCGTGAGGGGGTGTTTGCGCCCTACACGGATATCCCGGCCAACCTGATTTTCTTCGATACCAGCGGACCGACGAAAGATATCTGGTACTATGAATTGCCCCTGCCAGAGGGCCGCAAGAAATACTCAAAAACCGCGCCGATGGCATATGAGGAATTCGGCGGCTGCCTTCAATGGTGGAATAATCGCGAAGAAAACGAACAGGCTTGGAAGGTTTCGGCCACAGACCTGATCCAGCGCGATGAACAGGATCGCGTCACATCTTGCAATCTCGACATCAAGAATCCACATTCCGGAGAAGTCGAGGACCACCGCGACTCGGCCGAAATTGTGGATGCGATTATCAATCAAGAAAAGCGAATCCTCGACATCATGGACGAAATCAAGTCCATCTTGGCGGAGCGTTCTTGATGGATCAAGATCAGGTTTTGCTTTCTGACATCCTGCGACTTGATATCGATGCGCAAGAGATCGATCCCGCAGCAACGTATGAAATGTCAGGCGTGTACGGGTTCGGACGAGGTCTATTTCACCGTCAGCCATTGAAGGGCTCTGAGACTACTTACAAGCGGTTCCACAGGCTGGCGGAAGGCCAAGTAGTTCTTAGTCAATTGAAGGGGTGGGAAGGTGGTATTGCGGTCGTGGATCGCGCACATGCCGGGCGATTTCTTTCTACTCAGTTCCCAACCTTTGCATGTAACGAGGATCGGGCGTTGATCGGCTACGTGGGTTGGTTTCTTCGCTTCTCTCCTACGTGGAAAGAACTACGGTTGAAATCTCGCGGGATGGGTGCGCGGCGCGATACAATCTCGCCGGACAAATTCCTGTCACTTTCGATTCCGTTACCATTACTCAATGAGCAGCGCGGCATCGTCCAGAGGCTCGACGATGTTTCAGCCTTGGTCGACAAGCGTCGGAGCGCGATCGAGACTTCTGAACGTGAAGCCCAATCCATGCTGCTAAAGGCCTTCCTGCGCGCCATTGACGGCGCACCTCTTCGACCCATGGCCGAAGTCGCCCCGCTTGTCCGCCGCCCGGTCGAGGTGGAACCAGCCGAGTCTTACCCTGAACTCGGGGCAAGGTCATTCGGTCGCGGTTTGTTCCATAAGCCAACGCTTCAAGGGTCAGATCTGACATGGCAGAAGCTTTTTCGTATTGAGGAAGGCGATTTGGTTTTCAGTAATATCAAGGCTTGGGAAGGCGCTTTTGCCGTCGCTGGATCGAATGATCATGGGCGCGTTGGTTCGCACCGTTATCTGACATGCGTGCCAGTGGCGGAAGTTATGAAGTGGTCCGGCAAATTCAGACAGCGTGCTAAGATGTATCCAGCATTGACGACAGGATACAGAAATGACGACGAGACGTAGTTTTTCGGACAAGTTTAAGGCCACGGTAGCGCTTGAGGCACTTCGCGGAGACAAGACGGCGCAAGAGATTGCAGCCAAGCACAAGATCCACCCAACGCAGGTGACGACATGGAAGCGTCAGGCAATTGACGGCCTGACCGGCGTGTTTTCCGACAAGGCAAAGAAGGTCGAAGACAACGAGGCCCAAGTCAAAGAGCTTCATGCCAAGATCGGGAAGCTGGCGGTGGAGAACGATTTTTTGTCACAAGGGCTGAAGCGATGAGCCCGTCTGAACGCAAGGCTATGATCAACGCTGATCGCACTGACCTGAGCCTGACGAAGCAATGTAAACTTCTGAAGATCAGCCGGTCATCGTTGTATTATGCGCCGGTCGGTGTGAATGCCGAGACCCTGAAGCTGATGAATGAAATCGATCGGGTGTTCATGAAATACCCGTTCTTTGGCAGCCGCCAGATCGCAGCCTACCTGCCGCGAAACGGGTTTCATGCTGGTCGCCACCGCGTGCGCCGCTTGATGGGCGTTATGGGGTTGCAGGCGATCTATAAGGGCCCAAACACCAGCAAGAAGCATCCCCAGCACCCGATCTATCCATACCTGCTGAGGAAACTGCCAATCACGCGCCCAAACCAAGTTTGGTGCAGCGATATCACCTATATTCCGGTCCGGCGCGGATTCCTTTATCTGGTGGCAATCATGGATTGGGCGACGCGTAAGGTGCTGGCGTGGCGGCTCTCGAATACGTTGGATGCCAGCTTTTGTGTCGAGGCTTTGAAGGAGGCCATCGCCGAATACGGCAAACCCGAGATAATGAATACCGACCAAGGATCGCAGTTCACAGGGACGGCCTGGATCACCACCCTGACCGACGCCAAGATCAAAATATCAATGGATGGCCGAGGACGTTATCTCGACAACATCTTCATCGAAAGGCTGTGGCGTTCACTGAAACAGGAGGCTGTCTACCTGCACGAATTGCAGGACGGGTTCCAAGCCAAACGCGTCATCGACGAATGGCTCGAATTCTACAACGCCGAGCGGCCGCACACCGCGCTTGATAAACGGACACCAGACGACGCATACTTTGACCCAATACAGATGAACCAAGCAGCATGAAACTTAACCCCGATGCACCTTAGCTGAGCCGCAAACCTGTTCAGAAAAGCAGGACCACTTCATTATGAGTCCGCATTTTCTAAACTTCTATCTGCAAACCCGAGACGGCTTAGAGAAAGTGCAGACGGCATCACTCGGTAGTGCCGATCGAAATCGAACGCTTGGTCAATCGCGCCTCGAAGCAATCACCGTGCCGACACCGCAGCTGGCAGTTCAACTCTGGTTTGACCGACTTCAAGCCATGGCCCGAGAAATCAAAAACATCCGAAAACGAACTGCGGCGGACGCAGATGCACTATTGCCATCCCTACTACACGAAATTTTTGGCCCGGAGGCATGTGCAGCATGATTCCACACGCTATACTGACACGGATTGACAGAACCGCTGCCAACGGCCGTACAGCTCCAGTGCTCGCCGCATGTGAGGCCGTCGGCGGAGCAGTGGATGACGATGATGTGGAGATGTTCGTCAAGCTTTCGGCTGGCTGCGACCAAGCTGAGACCAACCTCGCGCGTGAAGTAATCGCGGCCTGCCTCGCAGCTGATCTCGGTTTGCCTGTACCCAAGCCTTGGCTTGTAGAGATACCATCGGAAATCATTCCCGTAGTGGCAGACGCGCAAATCGCAGACAAACTGCGTCGCAGCAGCCCCATCGCGTTCGGGTCAACCCGAACGTCCGGGTTCTCAGCTTGGGCGACGGGTCAACGGCTGTCAGATGCCATGCGACCAACAGCATCTGGGGTATTACTTTTCGATGCTGTTATTCAGAATCCCGACCGCAGGGCGGACAACCCAAATTGTTTGATAAGCGGTAATGAACTAAGAATTATCGATCACGAGCTCGCTTTTATGCATAAAATGGTCCTTTTGTGGACAGCGCCATGGGTATTGGGCGGAATGAAGGATTTGGAAACACCTGGTAGGCATATTTTCGTCCAAGAGTTAAAAGGCACACCAATCGACTTCTCGTCGATCAAATCTCAGTGGAACTCCTTGTCTGATGCGCGGTTGAAGGAGTATGAGGGAAGCATCCCGTCAGAGTGGGCTACCGCTCACGCTGACGTACATGCTGCGTTGAAGTTGATCGCCGACGCTCGGGACAACATCGACGACTGCATTAAGGAATTAGGGAGGATACTGACATGACCACAAGGGAGCCTTACAGTTACGTTGTGCTGCGTTATGTGCACGATATCCTTACCGGAGAGTTCGTGAATGTTGGTTTGATCGTGGTCGTTCCGGGGCGACCGCTTATCCTCACGAAGGCTCGCAAGACTTTCGGAAGGATAAAAAATATCTTTCCGGATCTCGATAGCGAGGCCTATAAAGGCGCCATCGAAGCCATTGAGCGCGGTATGAAAGGCGTTGAGCGAAGCCTGAACTCCGAAGGCCTATTTAAGGGTGAAAAAACTGCTGGCGACTACGCCCGGATAGCTCTGCCACTTGATGACAGTTCATTGCAATGGTCTCCGGTAGGGGCTGGGTTGACGTCAGATCCGCAGAAGACATTCGATCAACTCTATCACCGGTTCATAACCCGCTATGATCGTCCATCACAACGGCGCAGGTCTGACGAAGATGTTTGGCGTCCGGTGGAAGCAAAGCTGAAGGAACAAGGCGTGAATATCTCTCTTGAGACTAAGCGTATTCACGGAAGCACCGATACTGTCGATTTTCGGCATGCCTGGAAAAACGGCCGCTGGCATGTCTACGAACCACTTTCCTTCGATCTCGCGGAGGCAGACACGATCAAAGACAAAGCACGCCGCTGGCTCGGACACCTATCTGCAGTAAAGGCTGGTGCGACAGAAGATGTTCAAGTTCACTTCCTCGTCGGCCGCCCGCAGAGTTCATCGCTGGTCCCAGCATATAATAATGCGTTAGATATTTTGCGTCAGATTCCATTCGACAATCGCGTTTTCGAGGAAGATCAAATCGACGAATTCGTTCATGAGATCGAAGACGAAGTACGTCACCACCAGGGACGCGTTCAGTAAACACTGCTTGGTAGCATTCGTTTCGAATTCTTTTCCTTATATGTTCGATTTTCAGATGGGAACTGAACGCCCCCCCCTTTTAAGGCGTTGTAACTTATAAGAGGTTTCAAGTGGATAGTAACTATCCGCATCGTATTTCGGCAGAATTCTTCCGTCCGTTTTAATACGAAAGTCAGTCTCCCTTGTTGCAGTAACTGCTACCCAAGTGGCGGCATCAAACCGCGACACGCCCTGATGAGATGGGTTTACCTTCCTCACCCCGCAATAAAGATGTAATTTGCCTGCTCTGAAATATGCTTGGATTTGCAATCGACTGTTTGAGCGATACTCTGTCCCCGACGAGCAGAACTTGGCTGCGCGCGCGGGTAGACCCGCTTGTGGTTCCACGGATGCCCCTTCACGTTGCGCAAATGCAGGAAACACAGGCCAAATCCCCAAGTCTTGCGCGCATCCGTCAGCCCTGTCAGCAGATCGGCGATCACCTCGTTCTCGTCTTTCAGCTTCGGGCTGTAACGATAGCAGGTCTCGCTGACCTCGAAGGCCCGGCACGCCAGCGCGATGCTGACGCCCCGTCGCTCTACCGCCGTTTCGGCCATCTCGCGGCGCTGAGATGGCCCCGTTACTTTTTTCCGAGGGCTTCCTTCAATAAGTCCGCCTGCATGCTCAGATCTGCATACATCCGCTTCAGCCTGCGGTTCTCTTCCTCCATGGCTTTCATCTGGCTGACCATGGATGCATCCATGCCACCATACTTCGCACGCCATTTGTAAAACGACGCATTGCTCATGCCATGTTCACGGCAAAGCTCGGCCACCGGCACACCACCTTCGGCTTGGCGCAGGATCGCAAGGATCTGGGGTTCGCTATATCTGGTCATTTTCATTCAAAATCTCCTCGTTCATCTTGCCGAGAAAATTCTACTTCCGCAGCCCCTTACTTTCGGGGGGGATTACCACGGCGACCAGCGTCGCGACGGGCGGTATTGGTGTAGATTTGCAGGCTCTCGGGTGAAGACCAGCCGCCCCAATATTGCATCTGTTGACGTGCTCGCTCACGGTCACTCGGGTTTTGGATCAAGTCTGAAGCCGCATAGATACGATTGAAAAATGAGTGTCGACATTTGTGCCAATGAAACTCGATCCCAAGCTCGCCGGCGATTCTACCAGCCATGTATTCGGCTGTGCTGCGTGCAAGAGGTGCACCGCTACCGGAAATAAACAGGTACGAATGGGCAAAGGTTGATTTGCGGCGCTTGGTGCCTCGCTTGGCGTTGAAGACCTCTACCCAGCGGTACTCCGCAACATACTTAGCAAAAAGGTCCGGAAAACTGCTGTTTGAAAAGTAAGTGCCGAGATCGCGAGACAAGGTTTTTGGACGAGGAGCATATTCGTCGCGCGGATCAGGCGGATCATCGCGTTCCTCAATCCGGACTACTTTTATATAATCTTGAGATCGAGTTGGAAGGTCGATGGTTCGAAAGGCAAGCATTTCGCCGATCCTGAGCCCGTATTCTATCGCCATTCGCCACATAACGTAGTTCCGGAAGTCGCTTCTGCTGGTTCTGCTCCATCTGCTGTCGAAAGCGAGAGAACGCAAATATTGTTCGATTTCCAGTATTTCCTCGTCATTGAAATCCTCAGCGAATTCTTGATGAGGTACATTACCCTGAGCATCCTTCCAGAATTCCTGCTGTACCGTGCGAACATCTATCAATCGGCTGTGACGTCCATGTCGCGTGAGAGAGTACCGTAAGCACCAGTCTTCAAAGGCGGCCGCGCCACGGATTATCTCGTTGACGGTTTGTTGCTGAGTGGCCGCGATTGATTGTTTGTTGCCTTTTGCACGAGCCTCAAGCCATCGCTTGAACTGTCTGATCTGTGGCTCTGTGAGAGGTTGTCCGCGCATCAGGTGTGCTGTCGCTAAGTTCTTTTCTTGAGCATCCCAAGTCAGCAATGCCGCTACATGACTTAAAGACTTCTTGATAGTAGCAGTCGAGAATGAGGATGCAGAGAGATAGGACTCGTAGAGGCCAGCTAAGAGGTTTGATGATTGTGTAAACCTATCAATCAGGAGATGTCGGTGTTGGTGCCCATTTGATGTCGTTCTTATTTGAAAGCGAAGCGTATCTGATTTTGACACTGTAAACCCTTTTTTGACGCAAAAATGGCGTAAGTTACAATCGACATTGGCTTTTTTTCAAATGAAGAAGCATTTTCATTTCCGCCTGAAAGATATTGAAACCATCTCCTTTTGATTTTGGCTTTGAAATGAGCACCCATTGGACGCAAAAAAGCCCGCCAAGACAAAGTCTTGACGGGCAAATTTAGCACTCTGTAGTAAGTGGTGAGGTTTACTCTCTGTTGCCAAAAATGCTCAGCAAGAACATGAACATATTGATGAAGTCGAGGTACAGGCGCAGGGCGCCCATGATGGCGGACTTGCCCAACCATTCGCTATCGCCATGCTGGGCGTGCGCGATGTACTCGTTCTTGATCGACTGAGTGTCATAGGCGGTCAGCCCTGCAAAGATCAAAACACCAATGGTAGAGATCGCAAAAGCCAGCGCCGAGGAGGCGAGGAAGATGTTTACAACCATAGCCACGATCAAGCCGATCAGGCCCATCATCAGGAATGTGCCCATGCCCGACAAGTTTTTCTTTGTGGTGTAGCCGTAAAGCGACAGGCCCGCAAAGGCGATGGAGGTGATCACGAATGTCTGCGCGATGGATGCCCCGGTATAGACCAAGAAGATCGACGAGATCGACAAGCCCATCAGCGCCGCATAGGCATAAAAGAACAGCTGTGCCGCACCGGTGGACAAGCGGTTGATCATGGCACTAAAGGCAAAGACCATCGCCAGCGGTGCAAACATCACCACCCACTTCAGGGGTGAAAGATACAAGGTCTGGCCCAGCGAGGTCAGCATGGTGCCATTGCCCATCTGCACGGTTGCAAGGCTTGGGTCTGTCGTTGTGGCAAGGCCGGAAATGGCCCATGCCGCAGCACCCGTCAGCAACATGCCAACCGACATAAGCCCGTAAACCTTGTTCATATGGGCGCGAAGCCCAACATCGATCTGCGCGGAGCGGGTGCCGGCGCCGACCGAATTAATAGTTTGATATTCAGCCATTAAAGCCTCCGGTTATAACTGTTTGCAGGCCTGAAATTCGTGTTAGGCCTACCTGCAATGAATATTGGGGGTGGGGGCCGCAATATCAAGTGTTTATGTCAGTTAATCTGTAACGGTTCTATAAAATTTCGGGCGAGATCTGGATTTTGACCAAGATGATCGCCCGTGTCAGATTTCTGCGCGCATTTGGTAGCCGGGAATATAGCACAGCCGCACCGAGGTGATCGGCAAGGCGGCGGCCCATGTTGTCCGGTCAAGCGTAAAAAGCGGCGCGCCGATGGGGCAATCAAGCCATTTTGCCGTGGCCTCGGGTGCGGCAATCGCGCCAAAGGCAAAGCTGCCGGCGGAAAAAGCGGCGTTTTGAACCAGCCACTCATTGGCGCTGATCTTGGTTAGGTCGGTTTGGGCGATCTCGGGCACCACACGCAGGTTGATCCAGCGATCCTCCAGGCAAAAGGGCAGATCATCGGCCAGATGCAGTGCAAGCACGTGAATCATCGCGGTATCGGGTTTCAGCGAAAGCCGTTCGCAAATCTCGGGCGGGGGTGCGGCCTCGCGTGTTGCCAGCAAGCGGTAGCCGTAGGTTTGCCCGCGTCCCTCTACGTCTTGCCGGATGATGGGGATTTCCAGCGTGGCCTTGCGCACGGGGTTCAACGGCACACGCGTGCCCGCCTTGCGGCGACGTTCCAGCAACCCCGCCTCGGCCAAGTCCCGCAGGGCCCGGTTTACGGTGCCACGCGAACAGCCCAGCTCCTCGGCCAGATCTGCCTCATGCGGGATTTGGCCGCCGGGGGGCCATTCGCGCGACCGGATGCGGCGCAACGCCTCCGCTTGAACAGATTGCCATGTGGTGCTTGTCATAGGTCCCGTAGTTTGGTGACGCAGGCCGTGTAGGCCGCGGTGATGGCATCGTGGTCATGGTGCCGCCCGCCGGTGACCAGATGGCGGCCTGCCGACCACAGGTCCGTTACCATACGGTCATCGCCCGCAAAGATAAAGGCGTCGAGCGTGGTGTCGCCCTGACGCCCCGCCATATCCGGACCAGAGGCATCAAGCGCCACCAGATCGGCCAGCTTGCCAACCTCGATTGTGCCCGCATCGCGCCCGCCTGCCTGTGCGCCGCCTTTTGCCGCGGTTTCAAACAGCACCCGACCGGTGGATTTATCTGCCGTGGCAAGGGCCGCGCGCGAACGGTCGCGCAGGCGCTGGCTGTAATCGAGCGTGCGCAATTCCTCAGACAGCGAAATCCGTATGTTGCTATCCGATCCGATACCCCAGCGACCGCCTGCCTGCGCATAGGCGACCCCGTCGAAAATCCCGTCACCCAATGAGGATTCCGTAATGGGGCACAACCCAGCAACGGCTCCCGTCGCGGCCAAGCCCTTGGTTTCGTGGGGCTCCATCTGTGTGCAGTGGATCAGGCACCAGCGCGAATCCACATCGGCATTGGCAAGCAACCATTCGGTCGGACGGGCGCCACGATGGGTCAAGACCTCGTCTACTTCGGCGGTTTGTTCGGCCAGATGCATATGGATCGGCGCATCGGGGCGCAGAGTGGCGGCGAGGGCAAGCGCCTCCTCGGAGACCGCGCGCAGCGAATGAGGAGCGACACCTAAAACCGTATCGGCGGGCAGTGTCTTGATGGCCGCAGCGGCCCCCTCTAGCAGGTCCACGAATTCTTCGGGCGTATTGCCAAAGCGGTTCTGGCCGGGGCCAAGCGCACGGCCATCACAGCCGCCAAACTGATAAAGCACCGGCAGCATGGTCAGCCCCAGCCCCGTCCGTGCCGAGGCTGCCGCAACCCGTGCCGCCATCTCGGCGCGGTTGTCATAGGCGGTGCCGCCGGGGGCGTGGTGGAGATAGTGGAACTCTGCCACGGCGCCGTAGCCTGCCTCGGCCATTTCCATTTGTACAAAGGCGCTGATCGCCTCCACATCCTCGGGCGTAAGCCGGTCGAGGAAGCGGTACATCAACTGCCGCCATGTCCAGAAGCTGTCGCGCGGATCGGGGCCGCGCCGCTCCGTCAGCCCTGCCATAGCACGTTGAAACGCGTGGGAATGCAGATTGACGGGCGCCGGAAGCAAAGTGCCAACGCGCATGCCTTGTGGGGAGGCACCTGCCTCAACCGCTGTGATCCGCCCGCCGGAATGGGTGATTGCGACGTCTTGCGCCCAGCCATCAGGTAAAAGCGCCTGCTCTGCATAGATGATCGACATTTTGGTTCCACCCGCGTTGACAGTTTTAATATGTATGTACATAATAATTGAAATTCGAGGGGAATCAAGATGGAAATCGGGGCGCAAACAGTTATCCTTGGGGGCGGCGTGGCAGGTACGGGGCCTTTCATGCTGCAAGGGGCCGTGGTGGTGGAGGCGGGGCGGATCCTTTGGGTCGGGCCGCAAGCCGATTTGCCAAGTGACTATGCTTCATGGTCAGTGCTTGACCTTGAGGGGCGGCTGCTGACCCCTGCTTTCATCGATTGTCATACCCATATCGTTCATGGTGGCCACCGCGCGCGGGAATTCGAGATGCGGCTCGAAGGGGCCAGCTATGAAGAGGTTGCGCGCGCCGGTGGCGGCATCGTCTCTACCGTCACGGCCACCCGCAAGGCGGATGAGGACAGCCTTGTCGCATCCGCGTTGCCCCGTCTGGATACCTTGATCGGAGAAGGGGTTTCTTGTGTTGAGGTGAAGTCCGGCTACGGTCTTGATCAGGAGGTGGAGCTGCGGATGCTGCGCGCGGCACGGCGTTTGGGGGATCTGCGTCCTGTGCGTATCCGCACCAGTTTTCTGGGCGCCCATGCCACGCCTGCCGAATATAAGGGCCGCGATGATGCCTATATTGATGAGGTTTGCATCCCCACCTTGCGCGCGGCCCATGCCGAGGGGTTGGTCGATGCGGTGGATGGTTTCTGCGAGGGAATCGCGTTTAATACCAGTCAGATATCGCGCGTTTTTGATGTGGCGCGTGAACTGGGGTTGCCTGTAAAGCTGCATGCCGAGCAGCTCTCGAATATCGGCGGCTGTGCCTTGGCGGCCAAATATGGCGCGATGTCGGTCGACCACGTGGAATACGCCACCGAGGCAGATGCCAAACTGTTGGCGACAAGCGGTACGGTGGCGGTTTTGCTGCCCGGTGCCTTTTATGCAATCCGCGAAACACAGATGCCGCCGGTCGCGGCCTTCCGCGCCCATGGCGTACCGATGGCGCTTGCGACGGATTGCAACCCGGGCACCTCGCCGATGACCTCGCTTTTGCTGGCGATGAACATGGGCTGCACCCTGTTTCGCATGACGCCCGAAGAGGCGCTGCGCGGTGTTACCGAACATGCCGCCCGCGCTTTGGGTCTGACGGATACTGGTGTGATCGCGCCGGGGATGCGGGCTGATCTTGCGATCTGGAATGTCGAGACACCGGCCGAGCTTGCCTACCGTTTTGGATTTAACCCGCTGCACCAGCGGATTTTTGGGGGAAAAGAATGAAGCTGACACCGGGCGCGACCACGCTGGACAATCTTGAAACCCTTTGGCGCGGTGACGGGATCGCAACGCTGGACCCAAGCGCGCGTGTGGCGGTTGAGGCCGCTTGTGATCAGGTTGCCGCCGCCGCAGCGGGCACGGTGGCCGTTTACGGTGTGAACACCGGCTTTGGCAAGCTCGCCAGCGTCAAGATCGCGCCGGAAGATACCGAGACCCTGCAACGCAATCTGATCTTGTCGCATTGCTGCGGCGTAGGCGAGCCGCTGGATGAGGCAACCACCCGGCTGATGATGGCGCTGAAATTGCTGTCGCTGGGGCGTGGGGCCTCGGGGGTTCGCTGGGCCGTGATTGAACAGATCGAAAACCTCCTGGCACATGCTGTGATTCCCGTTATTCCGGCCCAAGGCTCTGTCGGGGCGTCGGGTGATCTAGCACCATTGGCGCATATGGCGGCCACGATGATCGGCGCGGGTGAGGCGGTCTATCAAGGCGTGCGCATGGCCTCGGATAAGGCGTTGGCGCAGGCGGGGATAACCCCCTTGGTGCTTGGCCCGAAAGAGGGGCTTGGCCTGATCAACGGCACACAGTTTTCAACCGCGCTGGCGTTGGTCGGTCTGTTTGAAGGCTGGCAGAATGCGCGGGCCTCTGTGGCGACAGCGGCAATGTCGACCGATGCGATCATGGGATCCACAGCGCCTTTGCAGCCCGAAATCCACAGCTTGCGCGGCCATCGTGGCCAGATCGACGTGGCCCACGCGTTGCGCACGGTGATGGAGGGATCGGTGATCCGCGACAGCCACCGTGAGGGCGATACCCGCGTACAAGACCCTTACTGCATTCGCTGTGTGCCGCAGGTTGTCGGTGCCGCTGTGGACCTGTTGCGCTTTGCCGCCACCACACTAGAGATCGAGGCGAATGCCGTGACCGACAACCCGCTGGTTGTCTCGGCGGGCATCATATCCGGTGGTAACTTCCACGCAGAACCTGTTGCTTTTGCAGCAGATATTATCGCGCTTGCCCTGGCTGAAATCGGGGCTATCGGGCAGCGTCGTGTGGCTTTGATGGTTGATCCGACCCTGTCCCATGACCTGCCGCCGTTCCTGACTCCGGCGCCCGGCCTTAACTCCGGTTTCATGATCGCAGAGGTGACAACCGCCGCTTTGATGAGCGAGAACAAGCACCTCGCGAACCCTTGCTCGACCGATAGCACGCCGACCTCGGCCAATCAGGAAGACCATGTTTCCATGGCTGCCCATGGTGCGCGGCGTTTGGGGCGGATGAATGCGAACCTGTCGGTGATTTTGGGGGTTGAGGCGCTTTGCGCGGCGCAAGGCATCGGGTTTCGGGCCCCGCTGGTAACCTCTGGTCCGCTGCAGGCGGCGGTTGCGGCCCTGCGCGAAGTCTCGCCCGTTTTGGCCGAAGATCGCTATCTCGCGCCGGATATTGAGGCGGCATCGGCATTGGTCCGCGCAGGCGTCTTGGCAAATGCGGCCGGGGTGGAACTGGCGTTATGAAACCGCTGCAAGGCATCCGTGTCCTTGATCTGACCCGCGTTCTGGCCGGCCCGTTTTGCACCGCCCTTATGGCCGATCTGGGGGCCGAGGTTATTAAGATAGAGCCACCGCAGGGCGATGATTACCGCCATATCGGCCCCTTTGTGGACGGGCATTCCGCACTTTTTGCGCTGACCAATCGGGGCAAATCCTCGGTGGTGCTGGACCTCAAGGCGGATGAGGGTAAGGCCGTTGCGCGTCAGCTTGCGGCAACCTGCGATGTGGTGGTGGAAAACTTCCGCCCCGGTGTCGCCGCCAAGCTGGGCCTTGGTGTCGAGGCGTTGCGCAAGGATAATCCGGCGCTGATCTATTGCTCCATCTCGGGCTTTGGTCAGGATGGGCCGTACAGTGACCTTCCCGCTTATGACATCGTGGTGCAGGCGATGTCGGGCCTGATGGAGGCCAATGGCGAAGAGGGCGGCGCACCCTTGAAAGTGGGCGAGGCGCTGGGGGATCTGATGGCGGGCCTCTATGCGGCTTGGGGTATTGCGGCGGCCTTGGTGGGGCGCGCGCAAACCGGCCAAGGGGCAAGTCTTGATGTGGCGATGTTTGATGCGCTGTTTTCCTTGCTGCCGACCAGCCATGCCATTCATTTCTATGCGAAGTCAGCCGTGGAACGGGTGGGCAACCGTCACCCGCTATCAACGCCATTCGGGGCCTATGCCACATCGGACGGGCACGCGATTATTGCCGTATTGGGGGATCGTCAGTTCGCAGCACTATGTGACCTGATTGGCGCGCCCGAGGCGGCAAGCGATCCGCGCTTTGCCAGTGATGAGGCGCGCACCCAAAACGAACCCGTGCTCAAGGCGCTGATTGAGGCGTGGACGGGAAAGTTGACCACTGCGCACGCGGTTGAGGGATTGCGCGCGGCGCATATTCCAACCGCACCGATCCTGACCATGGCCGAGGCCGCCAGCAGCCCCCATGCCATCGCGCGCGGGCTTGTGTCCGATATTCCGCATCACGGGCTTGGGACGGCCCCGGTTATCGGCCAGCCGATACGGTTCAACGGTGAAAAGCCGGTTGCAAGCAGTGGCGCCCCCGCTTTGGGCGGTGGTTCACGTGCGGTTATGGCCTCGTTGGGCCTGACCGAAGACCAAATCAGCGGTTTGATCGCTGCCGGAATTGTGAGGACGGAATGACCGATTTGTACCATATGCTTGACGAGGCCGAGCGTGCCTTCATCACGCAGCTTGAACGTTTTGCCGCCGAAGAGCTGTCCCCCCACGCCCATGCCACCGATGAGAGCGGCGAATTTGTCCACGCCCAACTGCGGGCCTTGGCGCAGACCGGCATGATGGGTGCGAACCTGCCAGAGGCTTGGGGCGGGGCGGATATTTCGGCGCAGGCGCTTTTGCGGGCGGTCGGGGTGATTGCGGGGGCTTGTGGCTCCACGGTGTCTGCCCTGACGGCGCATTATCTGGCGACGGATTCGATTTTGTTGGGCGGGGATGACGTGGCGCGCGCGCGCTATTTGCCCGATGCCGCGACCGGGGACCGCCTTGGCGCATTCGCGCTGACGGAACCCTTTGCTGGCTCTGACCCGGCGGATATGCGCACCAAGGCCACGAAAACCGCGGATGGTTGGCATCTGAAGGGGCGCAAATGCTTTATCTCTAATGGTGGCGTGGCGGATTTTCTGGTGGTCTTTGCCGTGACCGATCCGGCCGCTGCCCATCGCGGGATCTCGGCCTTTGTGGTGGACAAAGACACCCCCGGCCTGCAACCGGGTCGCGCCGAGAAAACCATGGGCCTGCGCGGCGGCCATGTCTGGGAATTGGATTTTGACTGCCAACTGCCCGAAAGCGTGCTGCTTGGTGCGGAAGGGTCCGGCTTCAAGACCGCGATGAAGGTGCTTGATAATGGCCGGCTGGAAGTGGCGGCCATGTGTATCGGTATCGCCTCGGCCGCGCTGACGGCTGCGACCGAATGGTCCAAGACCCGCATCATCGGCGGCGAACCCTTGGCCGCCAAGCAAGGCATCCGTTGGCAGCTTGCCGATATGGCGCTGGACCTGCGCGCCGCCGAATTGATCGCGCTGGAGGCGGCGCGCCTGCGCCAGGATGGCACGCGTTTTTCCATGCAGTCCAGCATGGCCAAGCTTCACGCCTCGGAGATGGCGGGGCGCGTGACCGATGGCGCGATCCAGATCCATGGCGGCTACGGCTTTACCCGTGATTTCCCGCTGGAACGCTATGCTCGCGATGTGCGGATCATGCGCATCTATGAAGGCTCTTCTGAAATTCAACGCAATATTATCGCCGCTCACCTGCTGGCCTGAATCGGAGAATATGATGACAAACCCACGCCACAACACCCGTGACATCTACCCCGCAACCGGAACCGAGATCACCGCAAAAAGCTGGCTGACCGAGGCCCCCTTGCGGATGTTGATGAACAACCTGCACCCCGATGTTGCCGAAAACCCGCATGAGCTGGTGGTCTACGGCGGCATCGGCCGCGCCGCCCGCACATGGGAAGATTTCGACCAGATCTGCGCCTCTTTGCGCGATTTGAACGATGACCAAACGCTTTTGGTGCAATCGGGCAAGCCGGTCGGCGTGTTCCAGACGCATAAGGATGCGCCGCGCGTGTTGATCGCCAACTCCAACCTTGTGCCGCATTGGGCGACTTGGGACCACTTTAACGAACTCGATAAGAAGGGTCTGGCGATGTACGGCCAGATGACAGCTGGATCGTGGATCTACATCGGCACCCAAGGCATTGTGCAAGGGACATTTGAAACCTTTGCCGAGGCTGGCCGCCAACACTATGAAGGTAGCCTCAAAGGTAGGTGGATCCTGACGGCGGGTCTTGGCGGTATGGGCGGCGCACAGCCGCTGGCCGCAGTGATGGCGGGCGCATGCTGTTTGGCGGTCGAATGTGATGAGACCCGCGCCGATTTCCGCATCCGCACCCGCTATTGCGACGAAAAGGCCCATACGCTGGATGAGGCATTGGCCTTGATCGACAAATGGACCAAAGCCGGTGAGGCGAAATCTGTGGCGCTGATCGGTAACGCGGCAGAGGTATTCCCTGAACTTTACGCCCGCATGAAGGCCGGTGGTCCGCGCCCTGATATGGTAACGGACCAGACATCCGCGCATGATCCGGTGCATGGTTATTTGCCGCTGGGATGGTCCGTGGCCGAATGGCGCGCCAAGCAGGAATCCGATCCGAAAGCCGTGGAAAAAGCCGCCCGTGCCAGCATGAAGGCCCATGTCGCCGCGATGGTTGATTTCTGGAATGCAGGCGTGCCGACCTTGGATTACGGCAACAACATCCGTCAGGTTGCGCAGGAAGAGGGGCTTGAGAACGCCTTTGCCTTCCCCGGTTTTGTGCCTGCCTATATCCGGCCTTTGTTCTGCAAAGGGATCGGGCCGTTTCGTTGGGTCGCGCTTTCGGGTGATCCTGAGGATATCTACAAAACCGATCAGGCGATGAAAGAGCTGTTCCCCGAGAACGAGCATCTGCACAACTGGCTGGATATGGCGCGTGACCGTATCGATTTCCAAGGGCTGCCGGCGCGGATTTGCTGGATTGGGCTTGGTGATCGCCACAAAGCGGGCCTCAAATTCAACGAGATGGTGGCCTCGGGGGAATTGAAAGCCCCGATCGTGATCGGCCGCGACCATCTCGATTCCGGTTCGGTTGCCTCGCCCAACCGTGAGACGGAATCGATGAAAGACGGGTCGGATGCGGTGTCGGATTGGCCGCTTTTGAATGCGCTCTTGAATACGGCTTCGGGGGCGACTTGGGTCAGCTTGCACCACGGTGGCGGCGTTGGCATGGGCTTTTCGCAGCATTCGGGCATGGTGATCGTCGCCGATGGGACCGAGGATGCAGCGCGCCGTTTGAACAACGTGTTGTGGAATGATCCGGCAACCGGCGTGATGCGGCATGCCGACGCTGGCTATGATATCGCGCTCGATTGTGCGCGTGAACACGATCTTACGTTGCCGGGCATTTTGAAGTAATCTTAGCCGATTATTTTGATATAAAAACACTATGAGGTCCGGGGGGTGATATGCCCCTCGGACAACTCCAAAAAACATTAAGGCCCAATATGCGTTACGTCCCTGATCCATATGATTGCAAACATATTTCTATCCCGCAGCAGTCGGGCGGTTTGGTCATCGGTCAAGGAATGCGCACACAAGGCGTGGATGCCGAAATTGCGACCAAACACGACGGTTATTTTCCGAAAAAACGCTCCTCGCGCAGAGGGGCTATTCCGGTTAGGTCAGTATTTCGGATAGGGTCGGGATGCGCATCCCTGTTCTCGGCCATCCTGCCGATACCGGGCTGAAAAACACAGAATGTGATGATACGAATTCAACAAGGAGAGAGCAATGAAAAGACGTAATTTTATCACCGCCGCTGCCGGCGTGGGGGCAGCCGCCCTTGCCAGCCCTGCCATCGCGCAAGATGTTCGCAAATGGCGCCTTGTATCGGCATGGCCCAAAAACCTGCCCGGCCCCGGCGTTGCCGCCCAAACGCTTGCTGACCGGATCACCACCCTGTCCGGTGGCCGCATCGAAGTGGAGCTGTTTGCCGCAGGTGAGATCGTTCCCGGCCCCGGCGTATTTGACGCAGTAAGCGAGGGCACGGCAGATATTTACCACGCCGTTCCCGCCTATTGGGGCAGCAAATCCAAGGGTATCTTGCTGTTCGGTAGCCAGCCTTTGGGCCTGACCGCGATTGAGCAGCACGGCTGGATGCTGCACGGCGGCGGGCAGGAGCTTTATGATGAAATGTATGCGCGCTTCAACCTCAAGCCGTTCCTGACAGGCAACTCCGGTCCGCAGTGGGCTGGTTGGTTCCGCGATGAAATCAAATCCCTGGATGACCTGAAAGGTCTGAAGTACCGCACAACCGGCCTCAACTCCGAAGTGATGTCCAAGCTTGGCGTCGCTGTCGAGGCGATGTCCGGCCCGGCTATGTTCCAAGCGTTGCAATCAGGCGCATTGGACGCGGGTGAGTTTATCGGCCCTTGGACCGACAGCGCGCTTGGCTTTTATCAGGTTGCCAGCAACTACTACGGTCCCGGCGTGGGGGAGCCATCCTCGGCCGAAGAATGTGGCATCAACCTCGAGTCTTGGAACGACCTGCCTGATGACTTGAAACAGGTGGTCGAGGCTGCTGCGCAGTCGATGTATAACCCAGTCCTGACCGAGTATAACACCAAGCACGCCCTTGCTTTGCGCGCCTTGGTTGCCGATCACGGTGTGACCCTGCGCGAGTGGCCCGAGGAAATCACCATCGCGATGGGCAATGCCATGGGTGAGGTGCTGACCGAGCTGCGCAACTCCGATGATGAGCTGGTGCAACGCATCACTGAAAGCTTCCTCGCGTATCGCAAGCTGATGGTGGAATACATGCCATGGGCCGACAACGGCCAGATGAACGCCCGTAACCTCGACTTCAATTACGGCGACTGATCTAAAAATGCGGCCCCGGTTTTTGTCGGGGCCGCCGCACGTTAAGGGGGCATGATGGACCGTTTTGCAGACAGGCTGGACCTGATAAATCGTGGCGTGGGGGGCGTTGTCATGTGGATGGCGCTTATCATGGTCTTGGTGCAGTTTGGCATTGTGATGCTGCGCTATGTCTTTGGCTACACGTCGATTTTCATCAATGAATCCGTGCTTTACCTGCATGCGACCCTGTTTATGCTGGGGGCGGGATATACGCTTTTGGTCAATGGCCATGTGCGGGTGGATATCTTTTATGCCCCGCTAAACGTCCGCAAAAAGGCGATGGTCGATATCTTTGGCCATCTGTGCCTTTTGCTGCCATCGCTTGGTATTTTGCTCTATTATAGCTGGCCGTCGGTGCGTCGCTCTTGGTCTATACTTGAGGGGCCGATCTCGGTGGGCGGTGTGCCTGCGTCCTTTTTGCTCAAGACCCTGATCCCGGTGTTTTGCGTTTTGCTGCTGATCCAGGGCCTGTCGGCGCTGATCCGTGACCTTATCCGTCTGGGAGACAAAGCATGACGCTGCCACTTGATCTGATGATGTTTGCGGCCCTGATCATCGTGATCCTGATGGGCTATCCGGTTGCGTTTTCGATTGCAGGCGTTGCCACCGGCTTTGCGCTCTTGGGCTCGGCGCTGGGGGTGTTTGACCTTGGGCTGATGGGGGCCTTGGCACAGCGGTTTTTCGGGGTGATGACCAACCCGGTTTTGACCGCCATCCCGCTGTTTGTGCTGATGGGGGTGGTGCTGGAAAAATCCCGTATCGCCGAGGAATTGCTGGAAACGATGGGGCGTTTGTTCGGCTCTATGCGGGGCGGCTTGGGGGTGTCGGTGATGCTGGTGGGGGCGCTGCTTGCGGCCTCGACCGGGATTGTTGGTGCCACTGTTGTTGCGATGGGGATGATCGCGCTGCCTGCGATGTTGCGCAACGGCTATAACCCGCGGCTTGCGTCGGGGATGGTGGCGACGGCGGGCACTTTGGGGCAGATCATTCCGCCCTCTACCTTGTTGATCATTCTGGCTGAGGTGATGTCATCGGCCTTCCAGCAAGCGCAATATGAGCAAGGGAAGTTTTCGGTCGAGACGATTTCCGTGGGCCAGACTTTTGCGGCGGCCATTGTGCCGGGGCTGTTGTTGATGGTGATTTACATCCTCTACATCCTCGGGCGGGCATGGTTGATCCCTGCTGATGCGCCCGCGATGCGAGAGCAGGCCGTCAAACCCTCGGCCGGAGAAGTGTTTGGCGCCATTGCCCCGCCGGTCTTGTTGATCTTTGCCGTGCTTGGCGCAATTCTGGGAGGCGTTGCCAGCCCGAATGAGGCGGCCTCGGTCGGGGCCGTGGGGGCGATTTTGCTGGCGGGGTTGCGTCAGGGCGCGCCGCGCTGGTTGATCCTTGCGGGGGCGGGGTCGCTGTTGGTTCTGGCCTTTGCGGCAGGGCTTGCGCCGGTGCGCTTGCAGCGGTCCGATGCGGGGCCGTTGGAATATGCGATGGCGCTGGCCTATCTGACGCTGGCACTGATCGGGATTGCTGCGATTGTTGCGGCATTGCAGGCGACATTCCGCAAGGGGATTATGTTTGCCGCGATGGGGCAGACCATGGTCGTGACCTCGATGATCTTTGCGACCATTTTAATGGCGTCATACTTCAGCCTCGTTTTCGTCGGCTTGGGCGGAGAGCATCGCGTCGCCGACATCCTACAATCATTGCCGGGCGGCCCGACGGGGGCGTTGTTCTTTGCGATGGCCTTTATCTTTGTTCTGGGGTTCTTCCTCGATTTCGTCGAGATTTCGGTGATCTTGCTGCCGCTTTTGGTGCCGCCATTGATCTTGATGGGCCATGATCCGATCTGGCTGGCGGTGTTGATCGCGGTGAACCTGCAGACGTCCTTTCTGACGCCGCCTTTCGGGTTCTCGCTGTTCTATTTGCGCGGGGCCGCCCCGCCCGAGGTGACAACCGGCATGATCTATCAGGGGGTTACACCCTTTATCGTGCTGCAGGTTATCGCGATGGTGCTGATTTGGGCGCTGCCCGGGCTTTCGACTTGGTTGCCAAGGCTGATCTTTTAAGGGTTGGGGGCGCAGGTCGCGCCCCCCAACCCGTTACCTGTCAATCTGGGCGGCCATGATCGCGATTGCCTCTTGGTATACGCTGGCCGCATTCCATTCCTTCAGGACGGCATAATTCGGCTGCCCTTTTTGGTAGCCTTGCCCCGGCCGCCAGCCCTTTTGGCGGAGGTAATTGGCGGTTGAGGCCAGCGCATCAATGCGGTTGTTCAGCTCCACCCGCCCGTTGCCATCCCCGTCCACCCCGTATTTAAGCGCGTTGCCCGGCAAAAACTGCGTATGCCCCCATTCGCCATGCTTCGCCCCGACCGAAGCGCCGGTGATCGACCCGCGATCCACCAAGACCAGTGCCGCCATCATATGCGGGCGAAAGAAATCTGAACGCCGACAATCATAGGTCAGCGTGGAAATCGCCGAGACGATCCGCGTATTGCCCATAAAGCCGCCAAAGGCCGTTTCCATCCCGTGGATCGCAACCAAGACCCCGGCAGGCACGCCGTATTGCCGCTCCAACGCGGCATAGAGCTTGGCATTTTTGGCCTTCTGCCGGCGGCCTTGCTTGACAATGGTGGGCGCACCGCGCACCTGCATGAATTTATCAATCGTGTATTTGAAGCTTTTCTGGTTGCGGTCTGCCGAAATGGTTTCGCGCGAATAGCTGGTGGCCATCAGGGCCGCGATGCCGCGCTGTCCCACGCCTTGGGCTGCGGCCTCGGCGGCGATCTCGGACTTCCAGCGTTCATAGCCGCCACCCGTGTTGGAACAGCTGGCCGCATTCGCCGCCCCTGCGGCCATAAAGAGGGCTGCGCCCAGCATCACAGGTTTCAGTGCAAACATGTTCCTACTCCAGAATTCCAAGTTTGGGGGAGTGTACGATGATCGTGTGACCATTCAAAGGGCAGCTTTTGTAAAATGCATCAACGGGGTCACCTCGCGGGATTGACCCGTCCCAAGCCTTGTGTAACCGATGCTTTGATATGCAGGAGGTTTCAGAATGGCGAAATTCGGAATGTGGGTGAGAACGGTGCAGCATTGCGGGGGCCTGCTTTGATGTTGACCAATTCCGATATTGCCGAGCTAACCGCGTTCCGCCATGACTTGCACCGCTTCCCCGAGGTTTCCGGTGCTGAGGCGCAGACAGCATTTCGTGTTGTCGCAGCGCTTGGCGGGATGGCTGACCAAGTGGTCACGGGGCTGGGGGGGCACGGCGTGGCCGCGGTGTTTGACAGTGGCAAGCCGGGGCCAACGGTGCTGTTTCGTTGTGAACTCGACGCGTTGCCTATCCGTGAGGTCTCGGAAAATGCGCATCGCTCTACCATATCCGGTGTGGCGCATCTGTGTGGGCATGATGGGCATATGACGATTCTGATGGGGCTTGCGCGCTTGTTGTCTCGCCAGCGGCCTGCGCGGGGGCGGGTGGTCTTGATGTTCCAGCCCGCCGAGGAGGATGGCTCTGGTGCTGCGGCAGTTGTGGCGGATGCGGGTTTTGCAGGGCTGAGGCCGGATTGGGCATTTTCCTTGCACAACATGCCCGGTGTCCGGCTTGGCGAATGCTGGCTGGCCGAGGGCCCGATGGCTTGTGCCTCGGTTGGCCTGAAAATCGCGCTGGACGGCAAGACGAGCCATGCCGCGCAGCCCCAACATGGCGTCTCTCCGGGTTTGGCGCTGGCCGAGCTGATCCCGGCCCTTGGGGCGCTTGGCACGGGGGGCGATCTTTCGCCGGACTTCCGGCTTGTGACGCTGACACATGCGCAGATGGGAGAGCCTGCCTTTGGCATCTCTCCCGCGCACGGAGAGCTGTGGGCGACGTTACGCACCATGACCGACCCGCCGATGGAGGCGCTTAAGGCGCAGGCGGTGGGTTTGGCGCAGACAGCGGCGGCCAAATACGGGTTGGCGCTTACCACCAGCCTGCATGATGATTTCAAGGCCTGTGCCAATGATCCACAGGCCACGGCCCATATCGCGGCGGCGCTAGATGCGTTGGGCATCCCCTATGCCCCCGGTGGCCTGCCGATGCGCCCGTCCGAGGATTTCGGCGCCTTTGCGGGGCTGCCCGATTGCAAGATCGCCATGGTAATGCTGGGGGCAGGGCTGGACCATCCGTCGCTGCACAATCCCGACTATGACTTCCCTGATGATCTGATTGCGATTGGCGCAAGGATTTTTCACCGGGTCACCCGCGATCTGCTGGGCTAGAACATGGTTTTGAGGTGAAACATGCGAAGGTGCCTGCCATGAGGCTTGGACCGCTTGCCTATCCCGCCTCCTCGGTCGATATATAGGGTATGAGTCTTCCAGCCGGTTTCCTTGACGAATTGCGCACGCGCGTCTCCTTGTCCCAAGTTGTTGGGCGCAAGGTGGTATGGGATGTGCGCAAATCGAACCAAGGTAAGGGCGACATGTGGGCGCCGTGCCCCTTCCATCAGGAAAAATCCCCCAGCTTTCATGTCGATGATCGCAAAGGGTTTTATTACTGCTTTGGCTGTCACGCCAAGGGCGATGCGCTGAGCTTTGTCATGGAGACAGAGAACCTCGGCTTTATGGAAGCGGTGGAGCTTTTGGCCCGTGAGGCAGGTATGCCGGTACCCGCCAAGGACCCCATCGCTGCCAAGAAGGCCGACCGGCGCAGCCAATTGGCCGAGGTAATGGAAGAGGCGGTGAAATATTTTCGCCTGCAACTGAAAACTGGTGGTGGCCAGACCGCGCGCGATTACCTTGACCGTCGTGGCCTGAAGGCCGACGCACAAGAGCGCTGGCAGATCGGCTGGGCCCCCGATACGCGTCAAGGTGCGTTTGCCGCATTGCAGGCCAAGGGGTTTGCGCCCGACCTGATCGTGGATGCGGGCGTTTGTGCCACCCCTGATGATGGCCGTCCGCCTTACGACCGGTTTCGTGGGCGCATTATTTTCCCGATCCGTGACGCGCGTGGCCGTGCCATTAGCCTTGGCGGGCGGTCCTTGGACCCCGATGCGCGGGCAAAATACCTCAACGGGCCCGAGACAGAGCTTTTCGACAAGGGGCGCAACCTTTTCAACCTTGGCCCCGCCCGCGAGGCGGCGGGCAAGGGCGCGCCTTTGGTTGTGGCCGAAGGCTATATGGATGTGATCGCGCTGGTCGAGGCGGGGTTCAAATCCACGGTTGCACCCTTGGGCACGGCCGTGACCGAGGACCAGTTGCGCATGATGTGGCGGGTTTCCCCCGAGCCGATTATCGCGCTTGATGGTGATACTGCAGGCCTGCGGGCGGCCCTGCGGGTGGTGGATCTGGCGTTGCCGTTGATTGAGGCGGGGCAGGCCTTGCGCTTTGCGGTTCTGCCTGCGGGGCTGGACCCAGATGACCTGCTCAAGGCGCAGGGCGCGGGGGCGATGCAAGCGGTGCTGGACGGGGCGCAATCCATGGTCAGCCTGTTGTGGCAGCGCGAAACCGAGGGCCGCAGTTTTGACAGCCCTGAACGCCGGGCAGCGCTTGATAAAACCCTGCGTACGGCGCTGATGCAAATCAAGGATAGCTCTATCCGCCACCACTACGGCGAGGAGATCAAGAACCTTCGCTGGCAGCTGTTCAATCAATCGCGCAAATCCGCCCCGCGCAAGGAATGGGTGCCAAACCAGCGCGGTAAGGGCAAATCTTGGCAGCCGGAGCCGCGCCCTGTTACGACGACAAAAACCTCGGCACTGGTGATTGGCAGCAGCGATGAGCGGGTGCTGGAACAGATAATTCTTGCGACGCTGGTCACCCATCCGGCCTTGATTTTACGGTTCGAATCCGTGCTGGAACGGCTCGATTTTTCCGATACGGCAGAGGATGGTTTGCGCCTTGCCTTGCTGCACGGCGGCAGCAATGACGCAGCGCGTGAAAAATTGCTGGAAGAGCAGCGCGCGGTGCTTGAAACCTTGCTTAACCAGAACCATGTCATGTCTGCTCCACCGATACGTAAAGCCGATGATCTGGATTACGCCGAGATTTGTTTGGGGGATATGTTGCGCAAGCTGCGCACAGTGCGGGGCGGGCGGCGCGAGGTGCGCGAGGCTGCCGAGGATATCGACGGCCTTGCCGATGAGGGGCTTACATGGCGGTTGACGCAGGCCAATGAAGCGCGCTTTACCGCCGCGAAGGGGCCGCAAGTGGTCAAGGGCGAAGGTTTCGTCGCAGAGAACGGGGTGGAGATGGACCGTGAAGAAGTAGAAGAGGCCCGCAGCCTGTGGGACCGAATCGATTTTGGCCGCAGCGGGCGGCCAAAGCGCTAGAATTTGCAGCAAAGGGTGATGCCGGAGGTCCGGACGCCCTTTTAACTTCCATAAAAATGCTGATACATGAGGAAAATTGGGAAAATTGAGGCAAAAGCCTTTTCCCTCCCGTGATTCGCGCTAATGATTCGAATATTCGACCGAGTGATTCGGTTTTGCACCAATCGATTCGGCCAAAGGAGCATCCATGGCAGCCAAAGATACCGACGACAGCAAGCAAACCAACGCTGAGGCCGACTCCTCGCTGGATATGAGCCAAGCTGCCATCAAGAAGATGATCGCGGATGCGCGGGAGCGTGGCTACATCACCTATGACCAGCTCAACGCGGTTTTGCCGCCCGAGCAGGTTTCCTCCGACCAGATCGAGGACGTGATGTCCATGCTGTCGGAAATGGGGATTCAGGTCACCGAAGAAGAAGAGATGGAAGACAGCGCCACTGCGGGGGAGCTGGTTGTCGCGGGGACCGGCGCGCGGGATGTGGCGCTCTCTAACGGTGCTACCGAAACGCTCGACCGGACCGATGACCCGGTGCGCATGTATCTGCGCGAGATGGGCAGCGTGGAATTGCTGTCTCGTGAGGGTGAGATCGCGATTGCCAAGCGGATCGAGGCCGGCCGCAACACGATGATCGCAGGGCTTTGCGAAAGCCCGCTGACATTTCAGGCGATCACCATCTGGCGTGATGAGCTTTTGTCCGAAGATATTTTGCTGCGCGATGTGATTGACCTCGAATCCACCTTTGACCGTGGCATGGACGGCGAAGGCGAAGAGGGCTTGGTTAGCGGATTGCCAGCCGGCGGTGAGGCTGCGCCCAAACCGCAGGCCAATACCGGTCCCGAACTCGATGCCGATGGCAATCCATTGTCCAATAATGACGACGATGATGATGATGACGAGGGCGCCAATATGTCGCTCGCGGCGATGGAAGCCGCCCTCAAGCCGCGCGTTCTGGAAACCTTGGAAGTGATTGCGCACGACTATGCCGAGCTTGCTGAAATGCAAGATCTGCGTATGTCTGCGACGATGAACCAATCCGACCGGTTCACCAATAAGGAAGAGGACGCCTACCAGAAGTTGCGTTCGGAAATTGTTCTGCTGGTCAATGAGTTGCACCTGCATAACAACCGTATCGAAGCGTTGATCGACCAGCTTTACGGCATCAATCGCCGGATTATGTCCATCAACTCTGGCATGGTGAAGCTGGCCGACCAAGCCCGTATCAACCGCCGTGAGTTTATCGACGAATACCAAGGCTATGAGCTGGACCCGACATGGTGTGACCGTATGTCCGCCAAAGAGGGTCGCGGCTGGCAGGCCCTGATGGAAAAATCCCGCCCCAAAGTGGACGAGCTGCGCGAAGAAATGGCGCAGGTCGGATCTTATGTCGGGGTGGATATTTCCGAATTCCGCCGCATCGTTAATCAGGTGCAAAAGGGCGAAAAAGAAGCGCGTCAGGCCAAGAAAGAAATGGTCGAGGCAAACCTTCGTTTGGTGATCTCGATCGCCAAGAAATATACCAACCGTGGCCTGCAATTCCTTGATCTTATTCAGGAAGGCAACATCGGCCTGATGAAGGCCGTGGATAAGTTCGAATACCGTCGTGGCTATAAGTTCAGCACCTATGCGACTTGGTGGATACGTCAGGCGATCACCCGCTCTATCGCGGATCAGGCACGCACAATCCGTATTCCGGTTCATATGATCGAGACGATCAACAAACTGGTCCGGACGGGTCGGCAGATGCTCCATGAAATCGGCCGCGAACCAACGCCCGAGGAATTGGCCGAAAAGCTGCAAATGCCGCTTGAGAAGGTCCGCAAGGTGATGAAGATCGCCAAGGAGCCGATCTCGCTCGAAACCCCGATCGGGGATGAGGAAGACAGCCAGCTTGGCGACTTCATTGAGGATAAGAACGCGGTTCTGCCTTTGGATTCGGCCATTCAGGAAAACCTAAAGGAAACCACGACGCGGGTTCTGGCATCGCTTACTCCACGCGAAGAACGGGTTTTGCGGATGCGCTTCGGCATTGGCATGAACACGGACCACACATTGGAAGAGGTGGGGCAGCAGTTCTCGGTCACCCGTGAGCGCATTCGCCAGATCGAAGCGAAGGCCTTGCGGAAGTTGAAGCACCCCAGCCGGTCTCGCAAGCTTCGGTCATTCCTGGATCAGTAAACGACAGGGCGGCTTCGGCCGCCCTTTTCATTTGGGCGGGCTATGAGGTCTCGCGTCCGGCAATGCGTCGCCGCCATTTGCGGATCGCGAAAACGGTCAGCACCAAGACGATGGCCACCGGAACCCCAACCTCAAGATATTCCGGCACGTCAATGTTTTGGAACATTTTTGCGATCAATTGCCCCGCTTTCTGGCCCACTAACACCAAGATCAGCGACCAGATGAAAGCTGCAATCCCGGTCAGGATTGTGTAGCGCAACGGCGAGATATCGGTTGCTGTGGCCAGTGCGACAGGCCCCGCAGTGCGCACGCCGGGCATGAAACGGATGGCCAGCGCTAGCAGCATCGGATAGCCGATGATCGCATTGAAAAACCGCCATTTGCGCACAGAGACCACGACCCGAACCGTCCGGTGATGATTACGGAAACGTCGGGCAAGGTGATAGATCAGCAGATCGGAAAACCAGCCCCCTGCCATGCCCGCCGCAATGACCGGCCACATCGGCAGCAGTCCCCGTTGCACCAACACACCTGCGGTAATCACCGCGGCGTCTCCTTCGACGGCGGCGGTGCCAAATACGGCCAGAAGGCCGAAATGCGAAATCAGAGAGGTCGGGTCAAACATGCGGGCCACCTTTGCAAGCCCAGTGACATAGGCAGTTTTTGTCCGGTCGCAAGAGGTATAATGCATGCAGCCCAAGAAGCGGTTTTGCGCCTCAGGCCAGGATCACACGGTTCATGGCAATATCATGGGGCAGGGGGAAGATTGTCGGAATGGATTGCGCGGCAAAGCCGATTCCGATCACGCGGATGTCATGCCCGGCGGCGCGTAGTGCGGCCAGCGTCCGGTCATAAAATCCGCCACCGTAACCAAGCCGGAACTGCATCGGGTCCACCCCCACGACAGGGGAGATGATGAGGTCGGGGATAAGGACACGCGCATCCTCGGCCGGGATCGGGATGTTCCAGACGCCGCGAACCAGCGCCGCATCGGGTTGCCATTCTCGAAAAACCAGCGGAGCGGCCTTTTCCACGACCACCGGTAGTGCGATGCGGGCACCATTGCCGCGCCGTTCTGCTGCCCAGCCGCGCAGGTCCGGCTCCCCCTTGAAAGGCCAGTAAATCCCGATGGTCCGCGCGGGCTCTTCCTCCAACGCCTTGAGGATCGCGGCCTCGGCCTGCTGGCGGTCTGCGACGGGCATGGCTTGGCGCAGGGCGATCAGGCGCGCGCGCTCGGCACGGCGCCAGCGCATCACATCGCGGCGGGTTTCTGCGTCTTCGGGCATTCGGCACGGAGAGGACGCATAGGGCGCGGGTTCCATGTGTATCTCCCTTTCTTTGATCGCAGTCTAACATGCGTTTTGCAGTGCCGTTTGATAAAAAAAGACCGTCGCGGGCCCGTCTGCGCCACCCTGGATTGTGCGGCGTGAGTCTTGCGCGCCACAGTCTTGCCCCTATATCTGGCATTGGCGCATATCGGCTACCCAAGACCTGCGCGTCTGCCTATAGTCCTATGGATAAGCAGGGGGGCTTACCCCCGCATCTGAGGCAGTAAAATCAAGAAACGAAGGGGGACAGGCCTATGCGCTGCCCATTTTGCGGTAATATAGACTCTCAGGTCAAGGATAGTCGTCCGGCCGAAGATCACGTCGCCATCCGGCGCCGGCGTTTCTGCCCGGCGTGTGGTGGGCGTTTCACGACATATGAGCGGGTGCAGCTGCGCGATCTTGTTGTTGTGAAGACCAATGGCAAACGCGAAGATTTTGACCGTACCAAGCTGGAGCGCTCCATCCGTATGGCCTTGCAAAAACGCCCAATCGATCCGGAACGCGTGGATCAGATGATCAGCGGCATCGTGCGCCGTTTGGAAAGTCTGGGTGAGACGGACATCGGCTCCAAGATCATCGGGGAGATTGTGATGGAATCACTCGCGCGGATCGATACGGTGGCATATGTACGATTTGCCAGCGTTTACAAGAACTTCCAAGCCGCAGATGATTTCGATAAATTCGTGTCGGAGCTGCGCCCTACAGGCAATACCGAGGAATGAGCGAACAAGACCGCGCCCATATGCGCCACGCGTTGCAGCTTGCAGCGCGTGGCCTTGGGCGTGTGTGGCCGAACCCTGCGGTGGGCTGTGTGCTGGTGAAGGATGGGCGCATTGTCGGCCGCGGCTGGACGCAACCGGGGGGGCGTCCCCATGCTGAACGCCGTGCTTTGGATCAGGCAGGTGCGGCCGCACGCGGCGCCACCGCCTATGTCACGCTGGAACCCTGTGCCCATCACGGCCAAACACCGCCTTGCGCCGAAGGGCTTGTGGCTTGTGGCGTCGCGCGCGTTGTTAGCGCCTTGGAAGACCCCGACACCCGTGTGGCAGGCAAAGGCCATGCGATACTGCGCGCGGCAGGGATTGAGGTAGAGGTCGGCTTGCTTGCCGATGCTGCCCGCACCCTGAACCACGGTTTTTTGAAGCGGACCACCCAAGGCTTGCCGATGGTGACGCTGAAGCTTGCCACCACTTTGGACGGGCGGATCGCCACGGCCTCGGGGGAAAGCCGCTGGATCACGGGCGCGGGCTCTCGCCGTGCGGTGCATCTGCTGCGGATGACGCATGATGCGGTGATGGTCGGTTCGGGGACGGCGCTGGCCGATGATCCGGATCTGACGGTGCGTGATCTGGGGGCGGCCCATCAGCCGGTGCGGGTGGTGGTCGATAGCGGCTTGCGCCATGCGCCGGACTCGCGGTTGGGGCAAACGGCGCGGGCGCATCCGGTTTGGCTTTTGCATGGGACCGGTACGGATAATGCGGGTTGGCAGGCCACGGGCGCGCGCTTGCTGGAATGCCCGATGGGTGCCGGTGCCTTGGATTTGCGGGCAGGGCTTGGCTTGCTTGCGGCACAAGGGATCACGCGGGTGTTTTGCGAAGGCGGGGCGGGGCTTGCCGCGGCCCTGATCCGCGCGGGCTTGGTGGATGATTTGGTGATTTTTTCTGCCGGTGCCCTGATCGGAGAGGAGGGCCGCGCCGCCCTTGGCCCGTTGGCGCTTGGGGCCTTGGCCGATGCGCCAAGGCTGTCTTTGGTGTCGCAAACTGCGGTGGGCGGTGATGTGATGTCGCATTGGCGCTTTGTGCAGGTGTGATGGGCCTTGCGCCGGACCCGCGCTTTGGGCAGGAAAGGGGCAACCCTTGAATTGGAGCACGCGATGAGCCACGATTATGAAGCCCAGCAGGCCGAAACCTTTGAAACTTTTGTCGAAATCGGCAAGATCGACAGTTTGCCCAAACGTGCGGTCGTGAATTTCCTGTTTCTGGCCGAGGAACTGGATGCGCCTTTCCCTGCCGCTGCCAAGGCTTTGACGGCGGCGGGTTTTGTCACCACGATTGATGATGACGGCGAAACCCTTGAGGCGCGCACCGCCGAGATGGAAATCTCGGCCCCCGCAATCTGGGCCGAGGAAAAGCGCGCCACCGAGATCGCGCTGAAATTCGGCTTTGATCCCGATGGTTGGGAACTGGTGGAATAGCACCTTTCAGCCGCGCTTGCCCTTATGGCTTGCCATGAGGGCGGCACCGATGATCAGGACCGCCCCAAGATAAAGCCCGATTGACGGCACTTCGTCGAACACGAAATAGCCAACGGTGACCGAGAGGATCAGGGAGAAATAGCCCAAGGGCGCAATTACCCCTGCCTCGGCCCAATAATGCGCGCGCATAAAGCAAAACTGCGCGGTTTGGGATAGCACCCCGATCGACAGCAAGATGGGCCAATGGTCGCCCGGCGCTTGCCAGAAGTAGATCGCAGGAAGCACGCTGGTCAGCGACAGGCCCGCCGTTTGCCAGATCATCTGGGTCAGCGCATCCTCATTGCGCATACGGCGCAGGATGATGACCGCAGAGGTGCCCGCGATGACCGATGCAAACAGCGCGCCGATGCCGCTGGCAGAGGTGGCGCCAAGGCTGCCGGGATCTACCGCGATCACCACCCCGATCAACCCGATACCGCCGGCAATCCACTGTTTTGCGCGGATGCGTTCCCCCAAAATCAGCGCGGCAAGGGCCATCATCAGCAGGGGGCGCGTAAAGTTGACGGTTGTGAACAACGCGAAAGGCAGTTTGGCCACAGCAAAGAAGTTGCCTGTCATTGCGATGGTGGACAGCATGGTGCGCAGGATTTGCAGTTTTGGGTTGGCCAGCCTGACCATGCCGCCGCGCCAGACCACAAAAGGGATTAGCACCGCCAGACCGACCAGCGCGCGCACCAGAACGATCTGGATCGGCGGCAGGTCCACCCCCAGCGATTTGGCGATGGACAGCGCCCAGATGTTGAAACAAAGGTCGGCTGCCAGCCACATCATGCCACGCCTGTTGTTGCGGGCGGGGCCGGTGTCGGGGCTGGTTTGTGGGGTGCTGAGCCGTGGGATTATGGCCATTTTGGCGGGGCGATCAAATTGGCCATCAAACGAAACGCACCAGGGATCAGCGCCTCCATCTGCAAATGCAGGATCAGGGCGCAATGGTGATGCTGTCCCTTGCCGATCCGTGCCGAAAGCAGCGCGCCTTGATGCGGCGCCTCGCCTTCATCGGCCATTTGCAGCACGGGCTGATAGGCGCTGTCCCAGCTTTTGGCAAAGTAAAGCCCGCGCTCCTTCACCCAGCCCTCCCAATCTTGCGGACCGATTTGGTTGGGGGTGTTGAGCAATGGATGCTCGGGGATCAGATGGGTGACGGCGGCATTTTCATCGGTGACACGGTAGCGCAGGCTGGGCTTGCCGATTTCCAACGGGCGCGGCGCGGTGGTGGCTGTCCAATTATCCCACGGGCGGTGATAAAGCGTTAGCAGCGTGCCACCCTTGGCCACCCAGTCATGCACGGTGGGCATCAATGCGGGCAGGGCAGGCCGAAACCGCATGGCAAAGATACCGATCACCAGCGTATCAAAATCGGCAAGGGTGCTGGCGTTCATCTCTGCATCGCCAAGCGTCGTAACATCGGCCCCCATTGCGCGCAGCCAATGATCCACGCGGTCATTGCCGCCACCGATATAGGCGATGCGCGCAGGCGCAAGCGCCACCTCGGCCACGCGCAGGCGCAAGGCAGCAGGTGCCGCCCGCAAGAGCGCGCCGGTATGGGGGTGGTTGATGCGGGTCACGATTTGGGCCGGCTGGCCGCCGACCTTTAGCGGCAGGGTATAAAGCCCCTCAGTCGGCGTTTGCGGTGTCAACGTGGCGCCATTGGCGGATGCATCAAGCGCCCAGCCTTTGGGCGGCGTCAGCTTGGCACCGTCGCTTAAGCGCAAGGGAATTGGCTGCGGCGCTGTGGTGTTGAGGAATGCAGTTTGCGGTTCCACCTCTCCCTCCACTTTTGGCAGGACCAGAACTTGCGCACCGATAGGCAGCAACAGCTGAACGGTTGTCTCGTCCTTGCGCAGCGTGACCGATGCCGCCACGGGGCCTTGCGGGGCATGGGCGTGATGGACCATCGGATAGGGATCAAAGGGGTGCGCATCCACGGCAGGGGTGATGCCGTTTGCATCGGCCTGCCAGCCTGCGGGAAGGTGCCAATTGGCCTCAACCTCACAGTCCTGGGTGGCGGGCTGAAGGGTCAAACCTGCCGCGATATGTTCGCCGGGGCGGGCATGGATGCGCGCCAGCCGCGCCGTCAACCGCGCGCCAGAGGCAAGCCAAAGCACCCGCGCCAGCTGCGCCTCGGTCCGGTCCAGCCGGTGGAGCGTTTGGTCGCGCGCGCCTTCGGGGCAGGTGTCACGCAAGGCGCGCAGATGGCTAAGCGCGTCAAACCCGTGGTGCAAAATCTGTGCGGTATCGGGAAAGGCGGTGATGCAGGCCGCAAGCGCGCCGTCCAGCGTTTGGGCACGGGGATGATCGTCCAGCAACGCGGCATAGCTTTGTGGCAGGTTGTCGGTGATCGCGGACCGGTCCCCCCCGACGTGGCTTTGCGCCAGATGCAGCGACCAGCCTTGCGGCTCTTGGCCATCGGTCCAGCGGCCCATGCCTTGGGTGGCGTGAAACACGCGGGATTGCTGGCCGATCTCGGCCCATGTCCAGCCGGATACAGGTTCCCGCCCTGCGCCGGGGATATGGACGGTGGCAGGGGGCGGAGGCAGATCATCATCATAGGCATCCCCCGCGCCCGACCATGCCGGAAGGTACAGTTTGGCGACCTGCCACGGCGCGCCCTCCGCAATGAAATCAGGATCGGCGGCGGCGGTCATTGCCTCATGCGCGGCTTGGGTCATGGCGCGGTGGTGGCCGTGCTGACCGGGAATATCGAGGAAGGTCGGGCAAAGGATATCGGGCCGGTCCTTGCGAATAACCCCGACCAGCCGCCGCAGGGTATGGGCGTGGCCCCATTTGCCAAGGGTCTCGACGCCGGATTTGGAAAAGCCGAAATCAACGATCGGATCATCTGGGCTGTCTGACAGCCAATACATCGAGAGCCCAAGAATATCTGCCGCCGCGTGCATCTCGGCGGTGCGCAGCGTGCCCAGATCGGCACCCGCCTCGCGGCCGATATCATTCTGCCCGCCCTCGCCACGGGTGGAACAGACATAGGATAGCGACAGCCCGTCGCGGTAAGTGAGAGCGGCCAGCATCGTGCTGATCTCATCATCGGGATGGGCACCGGAATTCATGAACCGCGCCAACCCGCGCAAGGGTTGCAGCGCCCGCCAAAGCATCAGGGCGGCGGGCTGTGTGGTCTGTTCGGCAATACGGGCGGCATCGGTCAGGGGCATGGGGCGTCTTTCATTTCGGTTGGCATCGAGCGGTGGGCATCAAGGCGCGGGGTTACGGTATCATGGATCACAAGGGCTGCGGCGCCCATCGCGGCACTTCGGTTGCCAGAGGTGCCGCGCGCGACCCGTGGTCCGTTGCGATCCGCACGCCGAGAGACAGAGCCTTCGGGCAGCGATAAATTGGCAATCAGCGCATCCAGAAGCGCATCGGGCAGGGCACCGCCAAGGATGATGCATTGCGGATCAAACAGGTTCTCCAGCAGGCCGATTGCGCGTGAAAGCGCCTCGGCGGCGGTGGTGATCCATGTGCTAAGGGCGGGGTTTCCCGCTGCAAGCAGGGCCGCGACGGTCGCATCGGTGCCGCGCGTGTGCGACGCCAACAGCCCCTGCGCAACAAGATGGCGTTGCAGGGAAAGACGGCTGACGTATTGCTCCAGACAGCCATGATTGCCGCAATCGCAGGGCAGGCCGCCGGGGGTGATGATGATATGGCCGACCTCACCGGCATTGCCAAAACCACCGCGCAAAGGCTGGCCTTGCGACACAACCCCCAGCCCCAACCCCGAGCCGAAATAAAGAAACGCATAGCTTGAAAGCCCTTGCGCCGCGCCGCCCATCCCCTCGGCCAGTGCGGCCGCTGTGGCGTCTTTGTCCAGATGAACGGGCATGCCAAGGGCTTCGGCGGCCATCGCGGGGATTTGTTTCGGGTCCCAGCCGGGCAGGGTGGTGGCGCCCGCCGCACTCAACCCCTCAACACCGAAGGGGCCGGGGATGACAAGACCTGCGCCCAGAATGCGGGGGCGATCTGTTTGCGCTTCGTCCGCCATTTGCGCCATCAACCCCAGCACATGCGCGGGGTCGGTTCGGGTCAGGCGCATCTGGCGGGTCAGCAGCGCTGTGCCGCCGAGATCGGTCAGCACCATCGTTAAAATATCAGGCCGGACCTCGAACCCGAGGGCGACAGCCCCCGCAGGATTGAAGGCATAGACCAGCGGTGGCTGCCCGCGCGCGGCGGGCCTTCGGCCTGTGGCGTGAACCAGCCCCTCGCCCTCCATCTCTGCCATCAGGTTAGAGACGGTCTGGGTCGACAGCCCCGAGGCTTTGGCGATCTCGGCCCGCCCCGCGTCACGGCTTTGCAAATGCCCCAAGACCACACGGCGGTTGTGCGCCTTGGTCTTCTCCGCGTTGTTTCCTGCGATGTGATGGGGGGTGTTGGGCAATGGGCGACCTTAACTCAAAACATTTGAATAAAGTATTGATCTTTGCGGTGAAGCCGTCAACAGTTGCCTGTAGGGGGCGTATCCTTGCCGGTTTCCCCGATAGGATACGCCAGTGTTCGGGGCCTGATCCATGCCCGCATCTGGGAGAGAATGACAATGAAAACGTTCAAGACATTTACCTGTGCTGCGGCGACAAGCCTTGCAGCCCTTGTGACCTGCGGCCCTGCTTGGGCAGTGGAAATCGAGTATTGGCAGTATATCTTTGACGCCCGCATCACGGCGATGGATCAGTTGATCGAGAATTTTGAGACGGCAAATCCCGATATCACCGTCAAGCAAAGCACCTTCCCCTATGCCGATTACCGCACCAAGGTGGCCGCCGCCATTCCTGCAGGTCAGGGGCCGGATGTGGTGCAGTTGTTTTACGGCTGGCTGAATGATTACGTCGAGGCCGATCTGATCCAGCCACTGCCCGAAGATCGTTTCCCGGCAGAGCAGATCGAGGCGGATTTCTTTCCGATGGTGCGCGCGATGAAGATCGACGGTGCCTATATGGCGCTGCCGACGGCGGTGCGTTCGCTTGCGTTGTTCTATAACAAGCGGATGTTCAAGAACGCAGGGTTTGAGGCGCCGCCCGCCAATCTGGACGAGCTGGTGGAAATGGCTGCCGCGATGACCCAAAAAGACGGCGCTGGCAACATCACGGCTGAGGGTTTTACCTCGGGCATGACGGCGCAGGATCACCATTGGCTGCGTGAGGTTTTGCTGCGCCAGTTTGGTGGCGTGCCCTATTCGGATGACAACAAGACCGTCACCTATAACAATGCGGCGGGTGTGGCCGCGCTGCAATTCTATACCGATCTGGAACAGAAACACGGCGTGACCAAATCCACCTTCATGGATGAGCCGCAGGCCGCCTTTAAGGCTGGCCGGGCCGCGATGCATATTGACGGTTCCTTCCGGATTGGTGCGCTGAAGGATACGCGCGGCCTTGATTGGGGGGTGGCGGAATTGCCTGCGGGGCCGGATGGCAGCAAATCCAACTATGCCAGCTATTGGGTGAACGCGATCACCTCCAAGGCCGAGGGGGAGAAATATGACGCTTCGGTCAAATTCATGGAATATATCACCAGCGATGAGGCGATGCAGATCTGGCTTGATACGGTCGGGGAGCTGCCCGCAAAACCTTCGGCGGCGATGACCGAGGCAAATCTTGCCGATCCGGTTTTCGGGCCGTTTGTAGCCGGGCTTAACTATGCGCAAACCACGGTGTTTGTTGACGAATCCGGTCAACGTCAGGTGCTTGTGGATGCCGTAAGCCGGATGTTCCTTGAGGGGCAATCGGCCGAGGATGCTTTGGCCGCTGCGGCAACCGCAGAGCAGGCCATTCTGGACGGCTATTACAACAAGTAAACTTACGGGCGGCGCGGCGATCTGCGCCGCCCGTCGTGGGGTTTAGGGGCCGTCATGTCATTTTACCGCAATCTTTCTATCCGCCAAAAGCAGGTGGTCTGGGCATGGGCCTTTCTGGCCTTGCCGATCCTGTTTTACACGGTCATTCGGTTTTACCCGACCCTGAATGCGGTCATCCTGAGCTTTCAAAGCTGGAACCTTTTAGGCCCACGCGAATGGGTCGGGGCCGAGAATTACATCAAGCTCTGGCATGATCCGGTGTTTTGGAAGGTGTTTCGCAATACCTTTGTGTATCTGATCCTCGGCACGCCGATCTCCTTGGTCCTAAGTTTTGTGATCGCCTATCAGCTGGATAAAACCCGCCTGCTGCATGGCACGTTGCGTGCGCTTTATTTCCTGCCGTTCCTGACGTCGACCGTGGCGATGGCATGGGTCTGGCGGTGGTTTTATCAGCCGGTACCCATTGGGCTTTTCAACAATTTTCTGGCGTCATTGGGCTTTGCGCAGATCAGTTTCCTGAATTCGACCACCAACGCGCTACCTGCGATTTTGCTGCCTGCAATCTGGGCTGGGCTGGGGTTTCAGATTATCATCTTCATGGCCGGACTACGCGCAATCCCCACAAGTTACTATGAGGCGGCGCGGATTGACGGTGTTTCCGGCTGGACGATCATGTCCGAGATTACCTTGCCACTGCTGAAGCCCACGATTGTGTTTCTGGTGGTTTTCTCCTCGATCGGTTTTCTGCGGATATTCGATCAGGTGTTTAATATGACCACCAACAATCCCGGCGGGCCATTGGATAGCACCAAACCCCTGGTCTTGATGATCTATCAAACCGCGTTTTCCAGCTTTGATATGGGCTATGCGGCCGCGCAAACGGTGGTGTTGTTCGGTATCCTGCTGGTCGTCAGCCTGCTTCAACTGCGCATCCTGAAGGACAAACCATGACCGAGATCAAGGCCAGTTCCCAAAGCCTGATGCGCAAGCCCGCCAAGGGCCCGCGTGATCCCTATGCCGTGCTGCGCTGGACCTTGCTGGCGATGGGCGCGATTGTGATGGTCATGCCGATTGTCTATATGCTCTCGGCCTCGATCAAATACCCGTTCGAGATGTATGACCTGAACATCATCCCCAAAGAGCCGACCTTCGAGAATTACACCTATGTGCTGTCGGACGGGCGGTTCTTGCGCTGGTTCGGGAACTCGCTGTTGATCGCCACGCTGACGACAATCTCGGCGGTATTTTTTGATGCATTGGTGGGCTATGCGCTGTGCAAATTCACCTTTCGCGGGCGCACATTCGTGTTCATCGCGATCCTGTCCACGCTGATGATCCCGACGGAAATGCTGGTGATCCCGTGGTATCTGATGTCAAAAAGCCTTGGCTGGCTGGACAGTTACTGGGGCATTATGTTCCCCGGTATCATGACGGCCTTTGGCACCTTTCTGATGAAACAGTTCTTTGAAACCGTCCCCGATGATTTTCTGGAGGCGGCGCGCATTGACGGGCTGAACGAGTTCCAGATCTGGTGGTCGGTCGCCTTGCCGTTGGTGGCTCCGGCGCTCAGCGCTTTGGCGATTTTCGTGTTTTTGGGCAATTGGACCGCATTTCTTTGGCCGCTGATTGTAACGAACAGCCAGGACCTTTACACGCTGCCGGTGGGGCTAACCACCTTCAGCGTCGAACAAGCAGTGGAGTGGGAGCTGATCATGACAGGTGCTGCATTGGCCACGATTCCGACGCTAATCGTGTTTCTTATCTTTCAACGCTACATCATTCGCGGTGTTGCCATGGCGGGGCTCAAAGGATGACCGATACCAGTAAATTTCCCGATCCGACCTACCGCGATACGGTGCTGGCGCCGCTGTTTGATGCCGCCAAGGATCACTATGCCCCAAGCGTGCGCGCCATCAACCGCGCCCATCTGGTGATGCTGACCGAAGAGGGCATCTTGCCGCGTGATGTGGCCAGTCAAATCGCGGGCGCCCTGGTGGATATTGATGCCGAACTTGATCTGTCCACGCTGGAATATACCGGCGAGTATGAGGATTACTTCTTTCTGGTCGAGGCAGAGCTGAAACGGCGTCTTGGCCCGGATGTGGCAGGGGCATTGCACACGGCGCGGTCGCGCAATGATATGGACCATACGGTTTTCAAACTGGTACTGCGGCAAAAGACCGAAGATTTGCTGGCGCAATGCACGGATCTGGCGCTGGCATTGATTGCCACGGCGCGGCGCGAACGCGATACGCTGATTGTGGCCTATACGCATGGCCAACCGGCCCAGCCCACGACCTACGGCCATTACCTTGCGGCGGTAATTGAGGTGTTGCTGCGTGACGGCCAACGCCTGTGTGATGCGCGTGAGGTATTGAACCATTGCCCGATGGGGGCAGCGGCGATCACCACCTCCGGCTTTGCGATCAACCGGCACCGGATGGCCGATCTCTTGGGGTTTTCCGCGCCGCTGCGCAATTCTTATGGCTGCATCGCCAGCGTGGATTATGTGACGGGGCTTTATTCAGCGATGAAGCTGTTGTTCTTGCACCTTGGTCGCGTCATTCAGGATATGCAGTTCTGGAGCGCGTTTGAGGTGGGGCAGCTTTATGTGCCGAACGCGATGGTGCAAATTTCTTCTATCATGCCACAAAAACGCAATCCCGTCCCGATAGAGCATCTGCGCCATCTGGCAAGCATGACGGTGGGGCGCTGTGATGCGGTGGTCAACACCATGCACAACACGCCCTTCACCGATATGAATGACAGCGAGGGCGAGGTGCAGGTCGCAGGCTACGCCGCCTTTGACAGTGCGGCACGGGTGCTCAAGCTGATGACCGCGTTGATCCCGTCTTGTTCGATCCGCACCGATCGGGTGGCGGCGAATATGGATGCGGCCTGCGTCACCGTGACCGAGCTGGCCGATACGTTGGTGCGCGACGAAGGCCTCAGTTTTCGCCAAGCGCATGAGGTTGCGGCGGCAACCGCCCATGATGTGATCGCCCGCAGCGCGCCTTTGGCACAGGGGTTTGCGGCCTTTTCTGCGGCCTTTGCCGCGCAAACAGGGCGGGCGCTGCGTCTTGATGCTGCGGGCTTTGCCGATGCCGTCAGCGCACAAAGCTTCATCGCACGCCGCGACCGTTTTGGCGGGCCAGCACCGGCGGCCCTTGATGATGCCTTCCTGCAATATGAATATGAAATGGCGGAATGCTGTCAGATTGACAGGCTTTGCCGTGATCGGGTTGCCAAGGCACAATCCACCCTTGATGCCGCCTTTAACGCCCTGCTGACGGAGTAACCCATGGCCACAGTCACCCTGCACAATCTGGTCAAGGCTTACGGCAAGGCCGAAGTTCTGCACGGCATTAACCTTGAGGTGGCGGATGGCGAGTTTGTCGTCTTTGTCGGCCCCTCGGGCTGCGGCAAATCCACGACCTTGCGGATGATCGCAGGGCTGGAAGATGTGACCGGCGGTGAGGTGCAAATCGACGGGCGCACCGTTAATCATCTGGAGCCGAAAGACCGCGATATCGCAATGGTGTTCCAGAATTACGCAATTTACCCGCATATGTCGGTGCGCAAGAACATCGGCTTTGGCCTGCGGACCTCCAAGCTGTCCAAGCCAGAACGCGAAAAGCGGATCGAAGAGGTCGCGGCGATGCTGTCGATGACCGATTACCTCGACCGCAAACCCGCCCAGCTTTCGGGCGGGCAACGTCAGCGGGTGGCGATTGGTCGTGCGATGGTGCGCGATCCGGCGGTGTTCTTGTTTGATGAGCCGCTGTCAAACCTTGATGCCCAATTGCGCAGCCAAATGCGGCTGGAGATCAAGAAGCTGCACCAAAGGGTCGGCACCACGATCATTTTTGTTACCCATGATCAGGTTGAGGCGATGACGATGGCCGACAGGATCGTGATTATGAAGGATGGTCATATCCAGCAAATCGGCACCCCCGCCGAGGTGTTCCACCAACCGGCCAATATCTTTGTGGCACAGTTTATCGGTGCGCCCTCAATGAACCTGATGCCGGGCCGTGCGGTGTCCGGCGGGGTTGAGGTGGGCGGCACAGTGATCGCCCGCGAAACCGACCATAGCGGGGAATTGACCATCGGCATCCGCCCTGATGATCTGCACGTGACCGAAGGCGAGGGGCGCTTTGCTGGCCGCATCACCCTGTTGGAACCTTTGGGCTCCGAGACGCTTGCCTATGTTGATATCGGCGGGCAAGAGGTGGTCGCGCGTGCCGATGGTCGCAATCCACCTGCGCTTGGTAGCATGGTGCAGCTGGCGGTTGATCCGGAGAACCTTCATCTCTTTGGTGCCGATGGGGTGGCGATCAAATGAGCGCAAACGTCACGTCATGGGGCAAGCGTGTGCTGTGCACAGGCAGGCTTTACTGTGATCTTGTGATGTCGGGCCTGTCGGCCGCACCCGAGCCGGGCCAAGAGGTCTATGCCAGCGGGCTTGTGCTTGCAGCGGGGGGCGGGGCCTATATCACGGCGGCCTATCTTGCGGCGCTGGGGCGGGGGGCCGGGCTTGCGGCGGTGCTCCCTGCCGAGCCTTTCGCCGGTGCAATCGCAACCGAGCTAAGCGGCGCAGGGCTTGATCTTGGCGCATGTAGCCTTGCCGCACCGGGGATGGAGCCGCAGATCACCGTGGCGATGATCCTGGATGGGGACCGCGCCTTTGTCACGCGCCGCGCGGGCCTCGCCTTTCCCGAGGCTTTGGGCGCTGCCGTTGACAGCGGCGCATGGGACCATCTGCATATTGGTGAGCTGGCAAGCCTTGTGGAATCCCCGCAAGTGATTGCGCGGGCCAAAGCGGCGGGGATGACGATTTCGCTGGATTGTTCGTGGGATGCCAAGGTTCTGGCGCGTGATGATCTGGCACAGGTCATGCAGGGTGTTGATATCTTTTTCCCCAATCGGGCAGAGGCAGATATGCTGGCGTATCACGGCCGGTTGGCGCCTTTGGTCGTGGTCAAAGAGGGGGCTGCCGGTGCACGAGCCATTTCAGCCAAGGGGTCGATCCACCGTCCCGCAGTGGTCACAGAGGTGGTCGATACCGTGGGCGCGGGCGATGCCTTTAACGCGGGCTTTCTGGATCGCTGGCTGTTTGGTGCGGGGTTGGCGGATTGCCTTGACGCGGGCGCGCATACCGCAAGTGCTGCCGTGGCGCGACAGGGCGGCGCGCGGGGTTTGGGGCGGTTGACCCGGCATAAGCCCACCGCCCGATAGCGCTATTTTCCGAACTTGCCACGCAATGCATCGGCAAAGGGGTTGGCGGCTGCCGTTTTTGGCGCGGATTGCATTTGCGCGGCCTTGGGTGGGGCTTTTTGTGACCTGCCTGCGGGGCGCTCGGCAGCTTGCTCACGCGCCTCGCCGCTGTCTTTCTTCATGGTCAGCCCGATACGCTTGCGGGGCACATCCACCTCAACCACTCGCACTTTGACCACATCGCCGGCCTTCACCACCTCATGCGGATCGGAAACGAATTTATCGGCAAGCTGGCTGACATGAACCAGCCCGTCCTGATGCACGCCGACATCAACAAACGCGCCAAAGGCGGCGACATTGGTCACGGTCCCTTCCAACATCATTCCGGGCTTGAGGTCTTTTATATCATTGATCCCATCGGCAAAGCTGGCGGTTTTGAATTCGGGGCGCGGATCGCGGCCGGGTTTTTCCAGCTCTGCCAGAATGTCCTTGATGGTGGGCAGGCCAAAGCGGTCATCGACAAAATGCATCGGGTCAAGCTGTGCCAGTTTTGGCGATCCCATCACCTCGCGCAGGTCACGGCCACAGGCGGCAACGATCTTGCGCGCAACGTCATAGGCTTCGGGGTGGACCGAGGATGCATCCAACGGTTCGGCCCCGCCTGAAATGCGTAAGAATCCGGCCGCTTGCTCAAAGGCTTTTGGCCCAAGGCGCGCAACCTTCAACAGATCACGGCGTTTGGCAAAGGGGCCATTGGCATCGCGGTGGGCGACAATCGCATCCGCCAGCCCCGGCCCCACACCCGACACACGCGCCAAAAGCGGCGCCGAGGCGGTATTCAGGTCGACCCCCACGGCGTTCACTGCATCCTCAACCACCGCCTCCAAGGAACGGCCAAGCCGGTGCTGGTCCACGTCATGCTGATACTGCCCTACGCCGATGGCTTTGGGCTCAATCTTGACCAATTCGGCCAGCGGATCTTGCAGACGGCGCGCGATGGAAACCGCCCCACGCAGCGACACATCCAGATCGGGGAACTCTCGCGCGGCCAGTTCCGACGCGGAATATACCGAGGCGCCGGCCTCAGAGACAATGACCTTGGTCGGCTTTTTTGCCGTTGCTGGCAAGACATCCAACAGGTCGGCCACCATCTTTTCGGTCTCGCGGCTGGCGGTGCCATTGCCGATGGCGATCAGGCCGACACCATGTTTCCCGATCATCTGCGCAATGGTAACCTGTGCCCCGCGCAGATCGTTTTTCGGCTGGAACGGATAGACGGTGTCGGTGCCCAACAGCTTACCCGTGGCATCAATCACGGCCACCTTCACGCCGGTTCGTATCCCCGGATCAAGCCCCATCGTCGCCTTGCCACCCGCAGGGGCCGCCAGCAGCAAATCCTTGAGGTTGCGGGCAAAGACGCGGATCGCCTCGGCCTCGGCGCGGTCGCGCAGATCGCCCATCAGGTCCAGCGTCAGCGAGGTTTTGATCTTGATCCGCCACGCCCAAGCGGCGACATCACGCAACCAGATATCACCCTTGCCATTGCCCGCTGCCTGCAGTGCCGCACCACAGGTTGCCTCACATGGCGATTGGCCGCGCGGGGCGTCCGGGTCGACCTCAAGGTCCAGCGTTAGAAAGCCCTCATTGCGACCGCGCAGCATTGCCAAAACGCGGTGCGAGGGGGCGGAGTGCCACGGCTCTGAATGGGTGAAGTAGTCGGAAAACTTGGCGCCTGCCGCCTCTTTGCCCGCGACCACGGATGCCGCAAGCCGGCCCACAGATTTCATGTGGTTGCGCAGCTTGCCCAAAAGGGTGGCGTTTTCGGCCAGCCCCTCGGCGATGATATCACGCGCGCCTTCAAGGGCTGCTTTGGCATCGGCCACTTCGGCGTTGATAAAGGCGGGGGCCAGCGCTTGGGGATCGACGTTGCGATCGGCCAGAATCGCCTCGGCCAGCGGGCCAAGACCGTTTTCGCGGGCAATCATCGCGCGGGTGCGGCGCTTGGGCTTGAAGGGCAGGTAAATATCTTCCAGCTCTGCCTTGGTGGTGGCCTTGATCAAGCTGGTGGTCAGATCATCGGTCAGTTTGCCCTGATCCTTGATCGAGGCCAGAATCGTTGCGCGCCGTGTCTCCATCTCTCGCAAATAAGTCAGGCGTTCGGCCAGATTGCGCAGCTGGGTATCATCCAACCCCCCCGTCGCCTCTTTGCGGTAACGGGCAACAAAAGGCACGGTGGCCCCGCCGTCCAACAGCGCCACCGCAGAGGCGACCTGTCCGGGGTTGGCCCCGATTTCGCTGGCAATAAGACGGTTAAGACGGGCGGCAAGATCAGGGGTCATATTTTTGGTTCCTGTTGGGCAAGCCGGAACCATAGCCCTGCCATGGGCCGGGGCCAAGGTGTTTTCGGCCCATGGTGGCCAAAGCTCGCCTGCGCAGAATCAGCAAGGCGCAATCGCTTGAACGCGGCCTTTGGTCAGTAAATAAAGGGTAATGGTACCACCTCCCCGGCTCGAACGGGGGACCTCTTGATCCACAATCAAGCGCTCTAACCAACTGAGCTAAGGCGGCACTGGGGGCGATTTAGACTGTGCTTTAACCGAATGCAAGACCCTTTGCACAGCTTGTCAGTCGCAACGCTTCAGTTTATGCAAATTAAAACCGTATTGGTCAGGAGAAACAGGCCCATGGGCATTGATAAACAAAGTGAACTTGCCGCAAATTTGCAAATCGGGCCGACAAGCCTTGGCATGGTGCGGATTTATGTAGAGGGCGAGGGCGTGGACCTGCCGCTGGATTTCGATCCCGATGAGGCACAGGAAATCGCCGAAGAGCTGATGACAGCGGCCGCAGCGGCACGCAGCATGGCAAGCGGGTCTTCCAAAAAGAAACGCTAATCCCCGATCACCCCGCAGCACGTGCAGTCGTTTACGCGGTGCGGGGCATGGCGGGTTCAAACATCAACACAATTTGAACGAAACGGGTATGGCTTGTCAGGGTCTTACACTCTGGACCTTCGCTGCGCGGATGCTTAGCGTGGCGCGCAAAGGAGACCGCCATGACCAACCCTCTCTTGTCTGACTGGACCGAAGATTTCGCAATGCCGCCCTTTGGCGCGATTAAGGATGCCGATTTCGGCCCCGCCTTTGATACCGCATTGGAAACCGCACGCGCCAATATCAGCAGCATCGCCAAAAACCCCGCCGCCCCGGATTTTGCCAATGTGATCGACGCGATGGAGCTGGCACAGGATGATCTGGACCGTGTCGCGGGCGTGTTCTACAATCTTGCCGGTGCCGATAGCACCCCCGCGCGTGAGGCCTTGCAACGTGAGCTTGCGCCAAAGCTAAGCGCGTTTTCCTCGGAAGTGACCAACAACAAGGCGCTGTTCGCCCGCGTTGAGGCCGTGTGGGAGGCGCGTAAGGGTTTGGGCGCGGAACAGTTGCGTGTGCTGGATCTTTATCGCCGGATGTTCGTGCGGGCCGGTGCGCAGTTGGAAGGCACCGAGGCGGCGCGGCTGACCGAGGTAAAGGCGCGGCTGGCGGTGCTGGGCACCTCTTTCAGCCAAAACCTGCTGGCAGATGAACGCGCCTGGTTCATGGAAATATCCGAGGATGATCTTGAGGGGTTGCCGGATTTCGTTGTGGCCTCGGCGCGCACGGCGGGTGTGGAAAAACAGGTCGCAGGGCCGGTGATCACGCTCAACCGTTCGTTGATTGTTCCATTTTTGCAGTTCTCCCCCCGCCGTGAATTGCGGCAAAAGGCTTATGCCGCTTGGGTGGCGCGCGGTGAAAACGGCAATGACAATGACAACCGCGCCATCGCCACGGAAACGCTGCGCTTGCGCGAGGAGCGCGCGAACCTTCTGGGCTACAATACCTTTGCCGATTTCAAGCTGGAGCCGGAAATGGCGAAAACGCCAGCGGCCGTGCGTGATTTGCTGATGCGGGTGTGGGAGCCTGCGAAGGCCAAGGCAAATGCCGACGCGAAGGTCTTGGAAGCCATGATGCAGGCTGATGGTGTCAACGGCCCTCTTGAGGCTTGGGATTGGCGCTATTATTCCGAAAAGCGTCGCCGCGCAGAACATGATCTGGATGAGGCGGTGCTAAAACCCTACCTCTCGCTAGAGGCGATGATCGCCGCCTGTTTTGATTGCGCCAACCGCCTTTTCGGGCTGGAGTTCCGCGCGCTTGACGCACCGCTTTACCATCTGGATGCCCGTGCGTGGGAGGTGACGCGTAACGGGAGGCATGTCGCGGTGTTCATAGGCGATTATTTCGCGCGCAGCTCCAAACGCTCAGGGGCGTGGTGCTCGGCAATGCGCAGCCAGCGCAAGCTTGGCGGCGATGTCCGGCCTATCGTTGTCAATGTCTGTAATTTTGCCAAGGGGGACCCCGCGCTTTTGTCCTATGATGATGCGCGCACCTTGTTCCATGAGTTTGGCCATGCGCTGCACCAGATGTTGTCGGATGTAACCTACGGCTTTATTTCCGGCACCAGCGTGGCGCGCGATTTCGTTGAATTGCCAAGCCAGCTTTATGAGCATTGGCTTGAGGTGCCCGAGGTGCTGGAAAAACACGCCCGCCATGTGGAAACGGGTGCGCCGATGCCCGCCGATATGCTGGAACGTTTGCTGGCGGCGGGGACCTATGACCAAGGCTTTGCAACGGTTGAATTTCTGGCAAGCGCGCTGGTTGATCTGGCCTTTCATGACGGGCCGGCACCCAGTGACCCGATGGAAAAACAGGCCGAGGTTCTGGCCGAAATCGGGCTTCCCCATGCAATCCGGATGCGCCACGCCACCCCGCATTTCGCGCATGTGTTTTCGGGTGACGGTTATTCCTCGGGGTATTACAGCTATATGTGGTCCGAGGTGATGGATGCCGATGCCTTTGCCGCCTTTGAAGAGGCGGGCGACCCCTTTGATCCGCAGGTCGCGGCAAAGCTTGAAAAGTTCATCCTCTCGGCTGGTGGCAGTCAGGACCCCGAGGCGCTTTATACCCAGTTCAGGGGGCGGATGCCGGGGGTGGAACCCTTGCTCAAGGGCCGCGGATTGCTGGATGAGGCGTAATCAGCGCCCTTTACGCAGGCTGGAGGGCGGCTGCCCGAAGGCGCGCTGAAACGCTCGGCTAAGCGTTGACTGGCTGGAAAACCCGCAGCGCAGCGCCACCTCGGCCAAAGGGTGATGTGTGTCGGTGATCATCCGGCGCGCGGCGGCAAGGCGCAGGCCAAGCGCATAGGCGCCCGGACTTTGACCGAGGGCGGCCTGGAACAGGGTTTCCAGACGCCGTGTTGACAGGCCCAGCGCGCGGGCGGTGGCGGCGACCGGCTCGGGGGTATCCAGCCGCGCATCCATCCGCGCGATGGCGCTTGCGATGCGCGGATCAAGGCGCGGGCGGCTGTGCTGGACCTGTGGCTCGGCCCCGTCGCGGGGGGTGGTGATAAAGCTGGCCGCGATCTGGCGGGCGAGGGGCGTGCCTTGGCGCTTGGCGATCAGATGCAGCATCAGATCAGCGGCGGGCGCGGCCCCGCCTGCGGTAAAACGATTGCGATCAATTACATAGCGGGTTTGTACCACGTCAACCTCGGGGTGGGCGGCGGCCATATCCTCAAAATCTTCCCAATGGACGGTGGCGCGGTAGCCATCCAAAAGCCCCGCCCGCGCCAAGACCCAAGGCCCCGCATCAATCCCGCCGATCATCGCAAACCGTCCCGCCGCACGACGCAGGGCGGCGATCAGCGGGCGGGTGGCCACCTCGGCCTGACGAAAGCCCGCGACCACCACCAGCGCATCCGCCCCCGCCGCATCGTTCAAGGTGCCCGAGGCGGGGATCTCTATACCGCAGGTCAGGGGTACCGGCCCGCCGTCGGGTGACAGAACCCGCCAGCGATAAGCCTCGGTTCCCAAATGGCGGTTGGCAGATCGCATCGGGTCCAGCGTCCCCGCCACCTCAAGGATCGAGGCTTGCGGCAGCACCAGCACCGCCAAAGTAAGCGGCGCAGAGGAGGGGGCGAAAATTGTTGCGGATTGCGCCATGCATCCTTCGTAAATCGCAAAACAGCATTTGCCAAGCCCGTTAAACTGGCGCCAAATCAGGAGGACTTCCATGCCACTCGAAATGAACCGCGATGTTTTCATCACCTGTGCCGTCACCGGATCGGGCGCGACCCAAGACCGCAGCCCGCATGTGCCGCGTTCGCCCAAGGAAATTGCGGATAGTGCGATTGCCGCCGCCCGCGCCGGTGCGGCGGTGGTTCACTGCCATGTGCGCGACCCCGAAACCGGCAAGCCGTCGCGGGACCGCGCGCTGTATCGCGAATTGACGGAACGGATCCGCGATAGTGATACCGATGTGGTCTTGAACCTGACCGCTGGCATGGGCGGCGATCTGATGTTTGACGGCACCGAGAATATGGGCGCGATGGCCGCCACCTCGGATATGATCGGGGCCGAGGCACGCGTGGCCCATGTGGTCGAATGTCGGCCAGAATTGTGCACGCTCGATTGCGGCACGATGAATTTTAACGAGGCCGATTATGTGATGGTCAACACCCCTGGCATGCTGCGTGATATGGCAACGCGCATGGCGGCATCGGGCGTGCGGATCGAGATTGAGGCCTTTGACACCGGCCACCTTTGGCTTGCCAAACAGTTGGCATTCGAAGGGGTGATCCCCGACCCGGTTTTGGTACAACTTTGCATGGGGGTGCCATGGGGCGCGCCGGATGACCTCAATACCTTTTTGGCGATGGTGAATAATGTGCCCAAGGATTGGAACTGGTCGGCATTCGCCTTGGGTCGCAACCAGATGGCCTATGTCGCGGCAAGCGTGCTTGCGGGCGGCAATGTGCGGGTGGGGTTGGAGGATAACCTCTGGCTGGAGAAGGGCGTCTTGGCGACCAATGCGCAACTGGTGGAACGGGCTGCGGGAATCATCACCGGACTTGGTGCGCGAGTAGTCGGACCGGATGAGGTGCGCAAGCGCTTGAAGGTTGAAAAACGCGCGCCGCTGTCGGCTTGATCGTAAAAAAAATAAATAACAAAGGAATAGGGCGCATGGCACGTAAGGCAGCGATCATTGGTGGCGGGGTTATTGGCGGGGGATGGGCCGCGCGGTTCTTGCTGAACGGCTGGGATGTTGCGGTGTTCGACCCCGACCCGGAAGCCGCGCGCAAGATCAATGAGGTCTTGGCCAATGCGCGCGCCGCCTTGCCCGCGCTGTCGGATATTCCGATGATGGCGGAAGGGGTGCTGACCATGGCCGACACCCTGACCGATGCCGTGGAAGGCGCGGAGTATATTCAAGAATCCGTGTCCGAACGGTTGGAGCTGAAGCACCGCGTCTTTGCACAGATCCAGCAATCCTGCCCCGATACGCTGATCGGGTCGTCGACCTCGGGGTTCAAACCGTCCGAGCTGCAACAAAATGCCGCCAATCCCGCGATGATCTTTGTCGCGCATCCGTTCAACCCGGTCTATCTTTTGCCCTTGGCCGAGGTGGTGCCATCCGCCGCCAGTGATCTGGAAGCGATTGAACGTGCCAAGAAGATTTTGCGCGAAATCGGCATGTTCCCCTTGCATGTGCGCAAGGAAATCGACGCCCATATCGCGGATCGTTTCCTTGAGGCGGTCTGGCGTGAGGCGCTTTGGCTGGTCAAGGACGGGGTCGCCACCACCGAGGAAATCGATGAGGCGATCCGCATGGGCTTTGGCCTGCGCTGGGGTCAGATGGGCTTGTTTGAAACCTATCGCGTGGCGGGCGGTGAGGCGGGCATGAAGCACTTCATGGCGCAATTCGGCCCTTGCCTGCAATCGCCATGGACCAAGCTGACCGATGTGCCAGAGTTCACCGAGGAATTGGTTGACCTGATCGCGGGCCAATCCGATGCGCAATCGGGCCAATATTCCATCCGCGAATTGGAACGTATCCGTGACAGCAATCTGGTCGGCTTCTTGCGCGCGCTGAAGGACCGCGATTGGGGCGCGGGCCGTGTGCTGCGCGAACACGACGAACGCCGCCGTGTGGCCTTCACGCCGCCCAAAGATACCCCCATGGTGATGGCGCATATGCAGGTCTTGCCAAGCTGGATCGACTATAACGGTCATATGACCGAAAGCCGTTACCTTTATGCATCTTCGGAAACCACCGATGCCTTTTTGCGGTTCATCGGTGCGGATATGGATTATGTCGCCGGCGGTTTCAGCTATTACACCGCCGAATCCCACATCATGCACCGAGGCGAGGCCAAGCTGGGCGATCATCTGACCGGCACATTACAAGTGCTTTCGGCGGATGAAAAACGTCTGCATGTCTTTGTATCCATACAAAAAGACGGGCAGGACGTGGCCACAATCGAACAGATGCTTTTGCATGTGGATATGAAGGCCGGCCACGCCACTGCCGCGCCACAGGTCATTCGGGATCGGCTGCTGCCCATCGCCAATGCCCATGCAGATCTGCCGCGCCCCAAGGCCGTGGGCCGCGCCACCGGACAAAGGAAATAGCCCATGCATTTCGGAATGACCGACGAACAACGCATGATCGTTGACACCACCCGCGCCTTTGTCGAGGCCGAACTTTACCCGCATGAGGCAGAGGTCGAACGCACGGGCCATCTGCGCATGGATCTGATCCGCGAGATTCAGGCCAAAGCGATTGATGCGGGGCTTTACGCCGCGAATATGCCCGAAGAGGTCGGCGGTGCGGGGCTCGATACGCTGTCATGGTTGCTTTATGAGCGGGAACTGGGCCGCGCCAATTATGCGCTGCACTGGACCTGTGTCGCGCGCCCGTCCAACATCCTTTTGGCGAGCACCGAGGAACAACGCGAACGCTATCTGCACCCTTGTATCCGTGGCGAGAAATGGGATTGTCTTGCGATGACCGAGCCCGCCGCCGGGTCGGACCTGCGCGGCATGAAGGCCAGCGCGCGGCAGGACGGGGATGATTGGGTGCTTAACGGCACCAAGCATTTCATCAGCCATATCGATATCGCAGATTTCGCGATTGTTTTCATGGCCAGCGGCGAGGAAGAGACCCCGCGCGGCCCTAAAAAGCTGATCACAGCGTTTTTCGTCGACAAAGGCACGCCGGGGTTTACGGTGCGCGAAGGCTACCGCAACGTCAGTCATCGTGGCTATACCAATGGCGTGCTGGAGTTTGACAATTGCCGTCTGCCTGCTGCCCAAGTGCTGGGTGAGGTGCATAAGGGCTTTGAGGTGGCAAATACCTGGCTTGGGGCCACGCGCCTGCAAGTCGCCGCCACCAGCCTTGGCCGCGCGGATCGCGCCTTGGGCCATTCGGTGCAATATGCCGCCGAACGTGAACAATTCGGCCAGCAGATCGGCAAGTTTCAAGGTGTTTCCTTCAAACTGGCCGATATGGCGATGGAGCTGAAAGCAGCCGAGCTTTTGACATGGGAGGCTGCTTGGCGCTTTGATCAGGGCACGGTGACTGAGGCCGATATGTCTATGGCCAAGCTGAAGGCGACCGAGGTTCTGGCGATGGTCGCGGATGAGGCGATCCAGATCCACGGCGGCATGGGCTTGATGGAGGATTTGCCACTGGAACGCATCTGGCGTGACGCCCGCGTAGAGCGGATCTGGGAAGGCACCTCGGAAATCCAGCGCCACATCATCAGCCGTCAGCTTTTGCGCGCGCACGGGGGCTGAGGCGATGAAGGATCTGTCGCGGCTTTTGCGCCCGCGGACCATTGCTGTGCTAGGCTCGGTCTGGGCAGAAAATGTGATCGCACAGTGTACCAAGATGGGGTTTTCCGGTTCGGTTTGGCCCGTACACCCCAAGCGGGCTGAGGTGGGCGGGATCAAAGCCTATGCCAGTCTGACCGATCTGCCCGAGGCACCGGACGCAACCTTTATCGGCGTCAACCGTCATGCCACCGTGGATGTCGTGGCCCAGCTTTCGGCGATGGGGGCAGGAGGTGCCATCTGCTTTGCCTCTGGCTGGACCGAGGCGGGTGAGGCCGGATTGCAGGCCGATCTGGTCAATGCTGCGGGGGATATGCCCATCCTCGGGCCGAATTGCTACGGGGTTATCAACTACCTGGACGGCGCGCTTTTGTGGCCGGACCAGCATGGCGGACGGCGGGTGGAACGCGGCGTTGCTTTGCTGTCGCAATCCTCCAATATCGTGATCAACCTGACGATGCAGGCGCGCGGCCTTCCGGTGGCCTATGTTGCATGTCTGGGCAATGCCGCACAGGTTGGCTTGGCGGAACTGTCGGCGGCCCTTCTGGCCGATGATCGCGTGACCGCCTTGGGCCTTTATGTTGAGGGTTTTGACGATGCCCTCGGCTTTGCGGCTGTGGCCGAAGCGGCGCGGCAGGCGGGCAAGGGCGTGGTTTGCCTCAAGTCGGGCAAGACCGAAGGTGCACGTCTGGCGGCTGCATCACATACTGCGGCCTTGGCGGGCGGCGGGGCCGCGTCCTCGGCATTTCTGGCGCAATCGGGCGTGGCCGAGGTGGCAACCTTGCCGGAATTGCTTGAGACGTTGAAGATTTTTCATATCCATGGCCCGCAGATCGGCAGCCGCCTGTGCTCGCTCTCCTGTTCGGGTGGTGAGGCGGGGCTGGTTGGTGATCTTGCCGAGGGCTTCGGGATCGGGTTTGAGCCGCCCACCGAGGCGCAACGCCAGACCTTGAGCGCGCTGTTGGGGCCGATTGTCACTGTCTCCAACCCATTGGATTATCATACCTTTATCTGGGGCGATGGGCCGCGCACCCGGGATGTCTTTTCTGCCATGCTGCAAGGCTATGATGCGGGGCTGTTCCTGATCGATCCGCCAAGGCCCGACCTGTGTGACCCGTCATCATTCGAGCCGGCCCTGCAAGCGATTGAGGATGCCGCCAAGCTTACCGGCAAGCCCGCTTTCCCCGTGGCCTCGATGCCGGAAAACTTTGAGGAATCCCGTGCGATTGCGATGATGGCCCGTGGCACAGTGCCCCTCATGGGGTTGGAGACAGCGCTCGGCGCCTTGGCCGCGGCGCAGACGCCGCCGGGTCGGGCGGGGTGGCGGCCCTTGCCGTCGCGCAAGCCGACCCGTCCTACGCTCTTGGACGAAGGCGCGGCCAAAGCCCTCCTGAAAGCTGCTGGTATCCCCGTGCCGCGCGGTGTCAGCGCCCCCGATTTGGCGATGCTGCGCCCCTTGGCCAAAACCCTGACACCACCGCTGGCGCTCAAGGGCCATGGTTTTGCGCATAAATCCGAAAACGGTGCAGTGCGCTTGGGACTGACCTCGCTGGACGATCAAGCCCCCATGCCGGGCGCAACGGGCTATCTGGCCGAGGAAATGGTGTCCGGTATTCTGGCCGAGATGATGATCGGTATCCGTCAGGACGCGGTTTACGGCAGGACCCTGACCTTGGGCTTTGGCGGCACCACGGCCGAGCTTTTGGCCGATACTGTCACCCTGATTTGTCCGGTGACCGCGCCAGAGGTGGAACAGGCCCTGCGCCATTTGCGGCTTTGGCCTTTGCTTGACGGCTATCGCGGGCGGCCAAAACCCGATGTTGCGGCATTGGTTGATGTCGCAATGCAGTTGCAGGTGGTGATGCGCGATGCCACTTTGAATGAAATCGAAATCAACCCGCTGATGCTGCGCGAAACGGGGGCTGTGGCCGCCGATGCGGTGATCTGGAAGGATATGGAATGATGAAAATGCGAACAGACGGCCCGATTTTAACCCGGGTCGAAGGGGCCGTGCTGGAGGTGACACTTGCACGTGGCAAGGCCAATGCGATTGATCTGGCCACAAGCCGTGTCATGGGTGAGGTGTTCCGCGATTTTCGCGATGATGATGCGCTGCGGGTTTGTATCCTGCGCGCGCAGGGCGACAAATTCTTTTGCCCCGGTTGGGATCTAAAGGCCGCCGCCGATGGCGATGCGGTGGATGGTGATTACGGCGTGGGCGGCTTTGGCGGTTTGCAGGAATTGCCGCACCTGAACAAACCCGTCATCGCGGCGGTGAACGGTATCTGCTGTGGCGGCGGGCTGGAACTGGCGCTCTCTTGCGATCTGATCCTAGCCTCGGATACCGCAACATTCGCCTTGCCTGAAATCCGCTCGGGCACGGTGGCCGATGCCGCGTCTGTCAAGCTGCCCAAACGCATTCCCTATCATGTCGCGATGGATCTGTTGCTGACGGGCCGCTGGTTTGATGCCGAAGAGGCGCAACGCTGGGGCCTGATCAAGGAAATCCACCCGCTGGAGGATCTGCACACCAAGGCATGGGATTTGGCGCGGCTGTTGGAAAGTGGGCCGCCGCTGGTCTATGCCGCGATCAAGGAGGTGGTGCGCGAGGCCGAGGATATGAAGTTCCAGGATGCGCTCAACCGGATCACGAAACGGCAGTTTGCAACGGTAGACCGGCTCTATTCCTCGGATGATCAATTGGAAGGGGCACGGGCCTTTGCCGAAAAACGCGATCCGGTCTGGAAGGGCCGCTGATTTTTCATGGGGGTAATCCATGCAGACTTATGAGAGCCGGATTGTCTGGACTGGCAACAGCGGTGAGGGCACGGCGCATTACCGCGCCTATGCCCGCACATGGGATATCGCGGTGCCGGGCAAGCCCTTGGTGCATTGCTCTAACGACCCGCTTATGGGCGGCGATCCGTCACGGATGAACCCCGAGGATCTGCTGCTTTCGGCGCTCTCGGCCTGTCATATGCTGTGGTATCTGCATTACGCCTCCGAGGCGGGCGTGGTCGTCACCCGCTATGAGGATACCCCCGTGGGCGCGGCCGAACTGGGGCCGGGTGGTGCGGGGCGTTTTACCTCGGCCGAGCTGCGCCCCGTGATCTGGGTCGCCCTCGGCGCCGATATGGGCGAGGCCGCCGCGATCCATGACAAGATCCACAAGGTCTGTTTCATTGCCCGCTCGGTCAATTTCCCCGTCACCTATGCGCCGGAATTTCGCATCGAGGATTAGTGCCTATTCCCAGCGCGGAAATCGTTTGCTTTCCTCCAGCGTGTTGAGGTCCATGTGGTTGCGCATATAGCGTTCCGAGGCTTGTTGCAGCGGTTGGAAATCCCACGGGTAATAGCCGCCCTGACGCAGTGCCTCATAGACCACCCAGCGGCGTGCCTGACTTTCGCGTACCGCTGCATCAAAGGCGCGCAGGTCCCAACGGGCCTCGGATTTGGTTCGCAAGGACTGCAAGGTGGCGGAATAGGCGGAATCAAGGGCAAGGTTTTTGCGCTCGCTCGGGTCGGCCTCGATGTCGAAAAGCTGTTCGGGATCGGCAAGGCAGCGGGTGTATTTCCACTTGCCATAGCGCAGCATGACCAGCGGCGTGATCGACCCTTCGGCGGCATATTCGATGGCCACAGGGTCCGCGCGCTCCGCGCCCTTGGCCAAAGGCAGCAGCGATTGCCCGTCGGTCCAAGGCATCACCTCGGACATATCGATCCCCGCCAGATCGCAAAGCGTAGGCGTCACGTCGACGGTTGATACGGGCGCTTCGTTCAGATGCGGCTCCAGCCCCGGCGCGCAGATCATCAAGGGCACACGGGCAGAGCCTTCAAAGAAGCTCATCTTGAACCAAAGCCCGCGGTCACCCAGCATATCCCCGTGATCCGAGGCAAAGACGATAATCGCCTCTTGGCGCGTGTCCTCCAGCACTTGCAAAATCTCACCGATCTTGTCGTCGATATAGCTGATATTGGCGAAATAGCCTTGGCGGGCGCGGCGGATATGCGCAGGCGTGATGTCGAACTTATCGCTGTTACAGGCGTCGATCAAACGTTTCGAATGGGGGTCTTGATCGGCGTAAGCAATGGCATCGGGTGCGTCGAGGTGCTCGCAGTCATTGTAAAGGTCCCAATACTTGCGGCGCGCGACATAGGGGTCATGCGGGTGGGTAAAGCTGACGGTCAGGCACCACGGGCGGTCGGACCCGCGCGACAGATCATAGAGCTTCTGGCTGGCCTGATGGGCGACATCATCATCATATTCCAGTTGGTTCGATATCTCGGCCACGCCCGCGCCGGTGACTGAACCGAGGTTGTGATACCACCAATCGATCCGCTCTCCAGGTTTGCGGTAATCGGGGGTCCAGCCGAAATCGGCGGGATAGATATCGGTGGTCAGCCGGTTCTCAAATCCGTGCATCTGGTCGGGGCCGACAAAATGCATCTTGCCCGAAAGCGTGCATTCATAGCCCGCGCGGCGCAAATGATGGGTGAAACAGGGGATGTCGGATTGGAATTCGGCGGCGTTGTCATAGACGCGGGTGCGGCTGGGAAGCTGACCGGACATAAAGCTGGCGCGACCCGGCGCGCAAAGCGGTGATCCGGTATAGCTGTTGGCAAAACGCACAGAGCGTTGGCTAAGCTTGCGCAAGTTGGGCGCATGCAGCCAATCGGCCGGGCCATCGGGGAAAAGCGTGCCGTTAAGCTGGTCCACCATCAAGATCAGGATGTTCGGTTTGGTCATAGGTCTCTCTTTCTTTGCGGGTTGCCAATCCGGCCCTCTGCGCCTTTGATGGCACGATAAGATGCGCCACCCGCTTTTACGAGCAGTTTCGGCGGCGCTGACAGGGATGTTCCAAGGAAGGCTAGGCGATGCAGGTTGTAACAGAATTTCCATTTGCGGTTACGGTTGAAGAGGATGTGGGCATCGTAATGCCGGACGGGTGCCGTTTGTCGGCACGGATATGGCGGGCCGAGAGGGCAGGGCCGGTGCCCGTCATTCTGGAATATCTCCCCTACCGCAAACGTGATGGCACCTTGGCACGCGACGAACGGATGCACCCTTACTTTGCGGGCCATGGCTATGCCGCCGTGCGGGTCGATATGCGCGGCTGTGGCGACAGCGAGGGGCTGATGGCCGATGAATATACCCAGCAGGAAATGCAGGACGCGGTGGATGTGATCGCCTGGCTTGCGGCCCAGGACTGGTGCAATGGCAATGTGGGTATGATGGGCAAAAGCTGGGGCGGGTTCAACAGCCTGCAAGCCGCCTATGCGCAGCCGCCGGCGTTAAAGGCGATTGTGACGGTTTGTTCCAGCACGGATCGTTTTGCCGATGATGTGCATTTCCGTGGCGGGTGTTTGCTGGGCGAAAACCTTGGTTGGGGGGCGGTGATGCTGTCATATAGCTCTCGTCCGGCCGATCCGGCCTTGCGCAGTGATTGGCGCGAGGACTGGCTGGCGCGGCTGGAGGCGGAGCCGTTTCTAGCGCCGCGTTGGGCCAGCCACCAACGCCGCGATGCCTATTGGAAGCATGGCTCGGTCGGTGAGGATTTCAGCCGTGTGCAGGTGCCGGTGCTGAGCATCTCTGGCTGGGCGGATAATTACATGAATACCTCGGCCAAGCTGGTGGAAAATGTGGCGGGGGCCAAGGCGATTATCGGGCCTTGGGTGCATCAATACCCGCATCAGGCGGTGCCCGGCCCGGCGATGGGGTTCATGGATGTGGCGCTACGCTGGTGGGATCGCTGGCTCAAAGGCGTTGAGAACGGGGCCGAGGATGATCCGGCCTACCGCGTCTGGATGATCGACAGCGAGGCACCCGATGCTTGTACACCTCACCGCAAGGGACGTTGGGTGGCGGAAACCACCTATCCTGCGCCAAGGTCGCAAGAACAGGTCATGGTGCTATCCGCTGGCGGTGTTTTGGGTGGCACGGGTGGCACGTTGAACCAGCCCATCTGCACGCCTCCCGATCTGGGGTTTGCGGCGGGTGAGTTCTTCCCGATGAGCAGCCATGCCGAACTGCCGGGCGATCAGGCGGGCGATGACGCGATGTCGCCGTGCTTTGACGGGCCGGTGCTGGATGCGCCCCTTGCCTTGCTGGGCGCGGCGCGTTTGCACCTGCGCCTGAACAGCGACAAGCCGCGGGCCTTTGTCGTGGCGCGGCTTTGCGATGTCGGGCCGGATGGGGCGTCGGTGCGGATTGCGCATGGGATGCTCAACCTGTGTCACCGTGACAGCATGGAGGATCCCAGCCTTCTGGTGTCGGGGCAGGAGATGGAGGTAGAGCTGGTGCTGGACCAGATGGCCTACCGGCTGGCGGCGGGGCACCACTTGCGGATCGCGCTTTCGACGACCTATTGGCCCTTTGTCTGGCCCAGCCCCGAGGCGGCGACCCTGACATTGACCAAAGGCAGCCTGACCCTGCCGGTGCATGAGGGTGCGCCAGCCGATGAATGGCAGGCCCCGCCACCGCGTGCCGCCGCCGATTGGAACCACCATCGCCATTCCGATGCAGCTTTCGCGCGGCGGCTGGAGGAGGATCTTATCACCGGCACCCGCGCCTTGGTGGTTGAGGAACACAGCGGCCGGGTGGAGAACCTTGACCACGGGCTGATCACCGAAGAACATGTGACCGAGCGCTTTGAGGTGGATCCGAAGACCCCCGGCCGCGCCCATGTGATTTGCGACTGGGAACAGCAGTTGGCGCGCGGGGATTGGGCGGTTTCCACCCGCGCAATATCACAAATGTGGGCGGAACCGGACGCCTTGGTATTCCACGCGCATCTGCGTGCCTATGAGGGCGAGACGCTTGTTTTTGAACGTGAGTTCAACGAACGCATCCCCCGTGATTTTGTCTAAACGCGGGGCCAAAGGTTGCAGCGCGGCAGATTTTGGCCTAAAGACGACATTGAGTTGTCTGAAAGCGTCATTTCTTGATGCTTCACCCAATATTCAAAACAGTATCCATGGCGAAGATAATTGTTGCCGTGGAGGCATTGAGCGGCTCTAGTAGCGGCTAAAGAATAAAAAAACCGATAGGGAGACTATAATGAACGACAATCTTGCAAAGCTGATTGGCCGTATTGATGTGGCACGTGTGAACCGCCGCAGCTTCATGGGGGGGGCCGCCGCCGTTGGCGCGCTGGCCACCATGGGGGCGCCGACAATTGCGTCGGCACAGCCCGTCAAGGGCGGCATCCTGAAGATGGGTCTTGGCGGCGGCGAAAGCACCAACAGCCTTGATCCGGCGCTGGCACAAAGTCAGGTGACCTTCCACATCAACCGCATCATCGGCGAAACACTGGTTGATGTCGCGGCTGATGGTACGTTGGATCTGCGGGTTGCCGAGGCGATCGAAAGCTCTGCCGATGCTAAGGTCTGGCGTTTCACCATCCGTAAGGGTGTGAAGTTCCACAACGGTACAGAGGTGACACCGGATGATGTCCTCAAAACGCTGGAGCGGCATTCGAACAAGGAAAGCTCCTCGGGTGCCTTTGGCATCATGGAGAATATCGAAAGCATGCGCGTTGACGGCGATGTGATCGAGGTCACAATGACTACCGGCAATGCTGACTTGCCCTATCTGATGGCCGACTATCACCTGCCGATCCAGCCCGGTGGTGGCATGGAAAACCCGGCTGATGGCATTGGTTGCGGCGCCTATAAGGTGGTCGTGAATGAACCCGGCGTGCGCCACACCTTCGAAAAGCACGCGGATTACTGGGATGATACACGCGGGCATTATGACGGCGTGGAAATCACCGTGATCAACGATGCAACCGCGCGGATGGCAGCGGTTCAATCGGGTCAGGTGCATATTGCCAACCGGGTTGATCCCAAGATTGCCAAGCTTTTGACCCGCGCGCCGGGCCTGACGGTGCGCAACGCGCCGGGGCGTGGGCATTATGTGTTCATCATGCATTGCGATACGGCACCCTTCGACAATCCTGAGTTGCGTCGCGCACTGAAGCTGGCGATTAACCGCGAAGAGATGGTGGACAAGATCCTCGACGGCTTCGGCACCATCGGGAATGACACACCGATCAACGCGGCCTATCCGCTCTTTACCCCGCTGGAGCAGCGCAAATTTGACGTGGCCGCCGCCGCCGAGGCCTATAAAGCCTCTGGCCATGATGGCAGCCCGATCATCTTGCGCGTGGCCGATGGCGCCTTTCCGGGGGCGGTTGATGCGGCGGCCTTGTTCCAGCAAACCGCACAGGCGGCGGGTATCCCCTTGGAAATCAAGCGTGAGCCAAATGACGGCTATTGGTCCGAGGTGTGGAACAAGCAACCTTTCTGCGCATCCTATTGGGGCGGGCGTCCGGTGCAGGACCAGATGTTCTCTACCGCCTATGTTTCCACGGCCGACTGGAACGACACGCGTTTCTTCAACCCCGAATTCGATGCTTTGGTCGAAGAAGCGCGCGCCGAGCTGGATGAGGCCAAGCGTGTCGAGATCTATGCCAAGTTGAGCCAGATGATCCATGAGGATGGCGGGCTGATCTGCCCGATGTTTAGTGATTTCATCGAGGCGGTCAGTGACGAAGTGCAGGGTTGGGAAGTGAATGGTATGCAAGAAGCCATGAATGGCCTCGCCCCGCATAAGACTTGGTTGGCGTAAGGGGACGCCAATGCATCCTGTCCTGAAACTTCTGGTCCAGCGGATATCGCTGGGCCTGCTGTTACTCTTCGCCGCGTCGATCCTGATCTTTGTGGGAACCCAGATCCTGCCGGGGGATGTGGCGCAGAATATCTTGGGGCAGGGTGCGACACCCGAAACCCTGGCCAACCTTCGGGCAGAGCTGGGGCTGAATGATCCGCCACTGACGCGTTACCTCAACTGGCTGTTCGCGGCCTTGCAGGGGGATCTGGGCACGGCGCTGACCAATGGTCAGGATATCGCGACCTCGATGGGCAAGCGTTTGGGCAATACGCTATTTTTGGCGCTATGTGCTGCCATTGTCGCGGTGCCTTTGGCGATTGTGCTGGGCCTGATTGCCGTGCGCTATCAAGGGCGCTGGCCGGATCGCGTGATTTCCGGCGTCACCTTGGCAACCGTTTCGGTGCCGGAATTCCTGCTTGGCTATATCGCGATTTTCGTTTTGTCGGTGCAGTTTCGGGTGTTTCCATCGCTGTCCACCGTCTATGACGGAATGCCGTTTCTAGACCGTTTGAACGCCATTGCGCTGCCTGCGATTGTGCTCGTTCTGGTGGTGCTTGGCCATATGATGCGGATGACGCGGGCGGCGATTTTGAACGTGATGCAATCGGCCTATGTCGAGACCGCCGAGCTGAAGGGCCTGCGTAAATTCGCCATTATTGCACGTCATGCGCTGCCCAATGCGGTGGCGCCGGTGGTCAATGTGGTCATGCTCAACCTTGCCTATCTTGTGGTTGGGGTTGTCGTGGTTGAGGTGGTCTTTGTCTATCCGGGCATGGGGCAATACCTTGTGGATCACGTCTCCAAGCGTGATGTGCCGGTGGTACAGGCTTGCGGGCTTGTCTTTGCGGCGGTCTATATCGGGCTGAACCTTGTGGCCGATGTCGTCTCTATCCTTAGCAATCCGCGCTTGCGGCATCCGAAATAGGGGGGGCCGAAATGATGCGTATTCCATTTGCCGCAATGGTCGGCTTGTTCTTTACCGCGATCTACTTTGGCGCGGCAATTTTCGCGGGCTGGATCGCGCCCTACGGCATGGCCGAAGTCGTCGGTGACAGTTGGGAGCCGTGGTCCTGGGCCCATCCGCTTGGCACCGACAGCATCGGGCGTGATCTGTTGTCACGGATGATCTGGGGCGGGCAGACGACGATCTTTGTCGCCACCATGGGCACGATCCTGTCCTTCTCGCTTGGCTCGGTTTTGGGGTTTGTTGCGGCGGTCAAAGGTGGTTGGGTGGACCAACTTCTCAGCCGGATGGTGGATTTGATGATGTCGATCCCCTCGCTGATCGCGGCGCTTGTGGTTTTGTCGGTGATGCCGGTGACGCTGCCGGTCTTGATCATCGTGATGGGGGTTCTGGATGCCACCCGCGTGTTCCGGCTCAGCCGCGCCGTTGCCGTCGATATCACCGTGATGGATTATGTCGAGGCTGCCCGTCTGCGCGGTGAAAAACAGCTTTGGATCATCTTTCGCGAGATTTTGCCAAATGCGATATCGCCCCTTATCGCGGAAATGGGGCTGCGCTTTATCTTTATGGTGCTCTTCATTTCTACCCTGTCTTTCCTTGGCCTTGGCGTACAGCCGCCGATGGCTGACTGGGGCGGGATCGTGAAGGAAAACAAGGACGCGATCGTTTACGGCGTGCCTGCCGCATTGGTGCCTGCATTTGCCATCGCCTCATTGGCCATCTCGGTCAATCTGGTGGCCGATTGGGTGCTGAACCGGACCACCAGCCTGAAAGGGGGCCGCGGATGAGCGACATTCTGCTTGAAGTCAAAGACCTGAAAATCGAAGTCACCGCCTATCCGCCGGGGGAGCCGCCGCAGGACATCACCATCGTTGAGGGCGTGTCTTTTGCCGTGGATAAGGGCAAGGTCTTGGGGCTGATCGGCGAATCCGGTGCGGGAAAATCCACCATCGGCCTGTCGTCGATGGCCTACGGGCGCGGTGGTGTGCGCATCACCGGCGGTGAGGTTCTGGTCAACGGGCGCGATATTTTGCGCCTTGGATCGGCGGGCCTTAGGGGCTTGCGCGGCAAAGAGGTGACTTACGTCGCCCAATCCGCCGCCGCCGCCTTCAATCCGGCGAAAAAGCTGATGGAGCAGGTGATCGAGGCGACCTTGCTTCATAAGCTGATGAGCAAGGAAGAGGCCGAGGCCCGTGCGATTTCGCTCTTTGATCAGCTTGGCTTGCCCAACCCCGAAACCATCGGCAAGCGCTATCCGCATCAGGTGTCTGGCGGGCAGTTGCAACGGGTGATGACGGCGATGGCGCTTTGCCCCAAGCCCGATCTGGTGATCTTTGATGAGCCGACAACCGCGCTGGATGTGACCACGCAGATCGATGTTCTGGCGGCGATCAAAAAGGCAATCCGCGATACTGGCGTGTCCGCACTTTATATCACCCATGATCTGGCCGTGGTGGCGCAGGTTGCCGATCATATCATGGTGCTGCAAAGCGGGCGGATGGTGGAATATGGCACCGCCGATCACATCATCAACACCCCGACTGAGGAATATACCCAAGCCTTGGTTTCCGTCCGCTCGGTCAAACATGTCGAGCAAACGACAGGCGCGCCGGTCTTGTCTGTCAATGGTATTACGGCACGTTATAAGGGCACGAAATTTGATGTGCTCAAGGATGTGACGGTGGACCTGCCCGAGGGACAGACCCTTGCCATCGTGGGGGAATCCGGCTCCGGCAAATCAACGCTGGCGCGGGTGATCACCGGTCTTTTGCCGCCCTCGCAAGGCGAGATTTTGTTTGACGGCCGCACCCTTGCGCCCGATTTCGAAAAGCGCACCCGTGATGATCTGCGCGAGGTGCAGATGATTTATCAGATGGCCGATACCGCGATGAACCCGCGCCAGACTATCGGCACCATCATCGGCCGCCCGCTGGAGTTCTACTTTGGCCTGCGCGGTGCTGCGAAAAAGAAGCGTATCCAAGAGCTTCTGGACGATATCGAGATGGGTGAAGGTTTCATTGACCGCTATCCGGCAGAGCTTTCGGGCGGGCAAAAGCAACGTGTCTGCATCGCGCGCGCCCTTGCGGCCAAACCCCGGATGATCATCTGCGATGAGGTGACCTCGGCGCTTGATCCGCTGGTGGCCGCGGGGATTTTGAAGCTGCTTTTGAACCTGCAAAAACGCGAAAACGTGGCCTATCTGTTCATCACGCATGATCTGGCGACGGTGCGTGCCATCGCCGATAGTATCGCGGTGATGTATCAGGGGCGCGTCGTGCGCTATGGCAGCAAGACCGAGGTGCTCTCACCGCCCTTTGATGATTATACCGACCTGTTGTTGTCATCAGTTCCCGAGATGGAGCTGGGCTGGCTGGAACGCACCATTGCCAACCGTAAGATGGAGGCGGCGGGCAACTAAGCGTTGCCCGCTGGCCGGTTCTTTAGGCGTCGTGTGGCGTGATCACAACCTTGCCGGTGGATTTGCGATCCCGGAGCAGGTCCAGCCCTGTTTGTGTCTGATCCAGTGGCAGGCAATGGCTGATATGGGGGCGCAAACCGCCGGCCTCATACCATTCAAACAAGGTCGCCATGCTGCGTGACAGGGTTTGCGGCGCGAATTTCGCATAGCCCCCCCAATAAAGCCCGATCACCGTCAGATTTTTGACCAGCAAATGGTTGGCGGGGATTTGCGGAACCTCGCCACCGGCAAAGCCGATGGGGATCAGACGACCCTCGGGCTTGGTGGCGCGCATCGCTTGGGTAAAGGCGGGGCCACCGACGGCATCAAACACCACATCAACACCGCCAAGCGCCAAAAGGGCTGCGCGTAAATCCGGCGCTTCGCTGTCGATTACATGATCGGCACCCGCAGCACGGGCAATCGCCAGCTTTTCCGGCCCGCGTGCCGTGGCGATCACCCGTGCGCCCATGCGCTTGCCGATTTCCAATGCGGTTAAACCCACACCGCCCGTCGCCCCCATCACCAGCAGGGTTTCTCCGGGTTGCAGCCGCGCACGATGGTCCAGCGCCAGATGGCTGGTGCCGTAGGCGATCTGAAAGGCGGCGGCATCGGTAAAGGGCATCGCGTCCGGGATCGGCGTGCAGGCGTTTGCGTCAAAACAGCCCCATTCCGCCAGTCCGCCCATGCCAGCGAACACCGCCACGCGGGTGCCGACCGCGGGGTGGTCGACATCAGGGCCAAGAGCCTCCACCACGCCGGCAAGTTCCATGCCCAGTGTAAAGGGCAAGGCGGGGCGTTCCTGGTACTTGCCCTGAATCATCAAAAGGTCGGCAAAATTTAAACCGCAGGCCATGATTTTCACCCGCACTTCGCCCTTTTTGGGATCAATACGGGGGGTATTGGTTAAGGACGCAGGGCGCTCTGCCTGCTCTACACGAAAAGCGCGCATGATCGTTTCCTTCAAAGCGGTTTCTGTTAATCCTACATAACGTATTGATAATGTGGCTGCCATGGCGATTGGTCGGTGCAAAATGCAAAATCTCCGCGTGTAGTATTTGCAAAACGCAAAGCATTTTGCAAAAGCCCCTTTTGGGCCTCGACTGGCGTGTTAACTATTATTGCGTGGAATGGTGTGAACACATATTCTTTAAGACAAATCGACCTGTCTAAAAGGTCAGGTCTGTTTGTTCAAAACAATGAAAAATGTAAAATTTTTGGTAGCTCGGTGCTTTGGCACGGTTATTGCTTGTAATTTGATAAGCGCGTAAAATATTGATGGAGTACCTTGATGAAACACCCGGTCGATGTCCATGTAGGCAAGCGAATCCGTCACCGTCGTTGGATGGTGGGCATGACACAGCAACAGCTTGCTGATTGTGTGGGGATCAAGTTTCAACAGATTCAAAAATATGAAACAGGTATGAACCGTGTTTCGGCCTCGCGCTTGTGGGACATTTCTACAGCACTTGGCGTTGCTATCAGCTTTTTCTTTGAAGGCCTGAACGAAGAGCCCGAAACCCCGCGGCGGATGGAAGGTGATATGCTTGCCGATAAGGAAGCGCTGGAGCTTGTGCGTTCCTATTACGCGATCCCCGAGGCACAGCGCCGTCGTTTGTTCGACCTGGCACGTGTCCTGAGCGCGGCGGCCTGAACACCGGCCTCTTGACCGCATGTTGTCTAGCCGTTAGCGCTGCGCAAGTTCATAGCCCTTTGGAAATAAGCCGAAGGGTATCCTTGCGAGGGAAAGAGGCATGCTGACACAAACCGAAGTCGAGGATATCCGGAGCACTGCAGCGGCCTTGGCCGATGCTGCGCGGACGGCCACTTTGGCCCATTTTCGCAAGCCGGGGCTGACCGCCGATACTAAAGAGACAACGCATTTTGATCCGGTAACTATTGCCGATCGTGAGTCCGAACTCGCGATGCGGGATATTCTGGAACGCCGCCGCCCCCAAGATGGCATATTGGGGGAGGAGTTCGGCCCTAAATCCGGCACCTCCGGCCTGACATGGGTGCTGGACCCGATTGACGGTACGCGTGGATATTTGTCCGGCACGCCGACTTGGGGGGTGTTGATTTCCGTCGCGGATGCGAGTGGCCCGATTTACGGCCTGATTGACCAACCCTACATTCAGGAACGGTTCGAGGGCGGCTTTGGTCTGGCCTCGGTCAATGGCCCGATGGGGGCGTCTCCGCTCAAGACCCGCGCCTCATGTGACCTGTCACAGGCGATCTTGCTTTCTACATTTCCCGAAGTGGGAAATGAGGAAGAAGGCCGCGCTTTTCGCCGCGTGGCAGAACAGGTACGCCTTGTGCGTTACGGGATGGATTGCTACGGCTATGCGCTTTTGGCGGCAGGGCAGGTTGATCTGGTGATTGAGGCCGGGCTGCAAACCTATGACGTTCAGGCCCCGATCGCGGTGATTGAAGCGGCAGGCGGGGTCGTCACCAATTGGCAGGGCCATTCCGCGCGTGCAGGGGGGCAGGTGCTTGCCGCCGCCAACCCCGAGATCCACGCGGCTGCGATGGCCTTCCTGAACGGCTGATCCTTTGTGGACACCGGATTTACGAAAACCCGGTGTCCGTTATTCTCGGTCTGTTACCAGTGCCCGATGTTTTCCGCGCTCGCCCAAGGCTCTGCCGGGGCCAGCCGCTCGCCTTTTTGCAAAAGCTCGATAGAGATATTGTCGGGGCTGCGCACAAAGGCCATATGCCCGTCGCGTGGTGGGCGATTGATGACCACACCATTGGCCGCCAGATGCGCGCAGGTCGCGTAAATATCATCCACCTCATAGGCCAGATGCCCGAAGTGGCGGCTGTCTGATGGCAGGGCTTCATCGCCATCCCAGTTATACGTCAGCTCTACCGGGCATTCCGGCTGACCGGGAGGGGCGAGGAAAATCAGGCTGAACCGCGCCTTTTCATTGTCCATCCGGCGGGTTTCTTCCAGCCCGAGCAGTTTGTAGAACGCCATGGATTTTTCCAAATCCTTTACGCGAACCATCGTGTGCAGATATTTGATCGACATCCGTATCTCCTTTTTGCCTGCGCCAAGTATAGGGCCGAATACGTCAAAGACGACCCCGTCCGCAATCGGCTAAAACTTGGAAACCAGTCCTAAAGTGACCGAGGTTTCCCTTACTTCGAACCTGCTGACATTGGAGGTTGTGCGCTGATGGCGCAAGCGCAACTGAGGGGTAAAGCCCGCATAGCTGATGTCATTCACTTGAAGTTGAAGCTGGGCATAGCCGGTCTTATCGCTCCGCCCGCCCGGCACTTCGATTGCGGCAATGGTGTAGCCATCAAATTGCGCCTTTTGAAACCCCAATGTGCCGGCGATGCTGACGGGCCCAAGCGCTTTTGCCAAAGTGTAGCCAAGCTGTGCGCCAAGCATGGTGCCTGATCGTCCCTGAACGGCGGTATCAAAGCGGCTTGCCAAAAGGGTTGCCATGATCAGGTCGTCATTGCCGCGTTGGTGGATAAGCGTGCTGCGAAGGGCAAAGCTGCGGTCGCCACGCCGGGCGTCTTGGCCCTCGCGCTGTTCGGCCTCAACGGCGCTGTCGATCAGGCTGTTGGCCGAGATTGCGGTCCGATGCCCAAGGGTCGCGCCATAGAACCCGTAGTCATTGCCGCTTTGATAGGATTGCCGCCCCACGGTACCCGTCACGCTAAAGCGGTGCTTGCTGCCCTGCGGCTGCCAGTCCTCCCGCAAGGATAGCGCCAACCGGTCGGACCCGAAGCCCGGATCACCGCCCAGCCGTGCCTTCTCGGCCTTGCCCAGATGGACCCGCCTTGTTGATATTTCAGCCCCCAGAACCGTCTCGCTGGTTGCGCTTTGCCGCAAACGATACCCCATGTTGATCGCCGCCTCGGCGACAAGCCCCTTCACCGCCTGCGCATCCGCGCTTAGGCTGCCAACCAAGGGCAGGCCGTTGATGATGTTATACTGCCCCGTACTGCCACTATTCACATTGTCCGAGGGGCGCAGCGAAAACGCCAGCTTCACGCGCCACGGGTTGCGGGCTTTGACGGCACGAAACTGCGCGATGGAGGTATTTTTGCGCCCCGCATCAGGGGCTGCCTCGGCCGATTGACGAAGCCACCATTGCGCCGTGGTCAGGGCACCGCGCTGAAAGGCAAGATTGGCGGCGAGATGGGCCGATTGATACGCCTGCTCGGGCGTTTTGGCATAGCGGTAGGATTGTTTCGTGGCCCGCTCAGCCATTTTTCCCTGGCCCATACGCATCAGGCTGTTGGCCATTAGGAAATGCGCGAAGCTGTCGGTTTTATCCTGTGCCAGCAGGCTGGTTGCAATCTCTGCGGCAATCTCGGGCCGCCCGAGGCGGATCGCCTCAAGCCCCAAGACGCGCGCCTCATCGGGCGGCACGCTTGTATAGCCCGCGGGCGCTTGCGCATTGGCAACCGGGGCGGCCAAAAGGGAGGCCGCCACCAATCCTGCCAAAAGCCGGGGGGCGATGATCTTATGGCGCGGTGCCAATGCAATCCCCGCCCGATGCCGTCACCCCGCATTGATCCAGCACAAAGACGCCGCGTTCCAGGGCATTCTCGATCTTTTCACCGGCACCATTGTATACATCGGTGACATGAACCCCGCCGGCGATGCTGGATGCGTCCGTGCCGCCAAATGCGCCGCCATAGGTGCCAACGACCTTTTTGATGGGCCCGCGTTCAAGGTCCGCCCCAAATGTGCCATTTGCCAAAATCGCTGTCGGTACCATGTTCAGATCTTCCATCCGGACACCGGTCCCGTCGTTGTGATTTGCGCTGCCCACGTCCGAGGTGATGTCGAGGTCGATCGCATTGCGGTTCTTGACGATACCGTTGACCACATCATCCGCAAAATTGGCGTTCACAAAGACATCGCCGGTGATCTGCGTTGCCTGTGTGGGCGCCTCGGAAGGGGCTGCGGGGCGCCCGGCAGGGATGGGCAGAAGGTCATCCCCCGCGCCGCCACCGTTCAGCAGGCCTGCATATTTCCCGGTATAGGACACCTGCCCGCGGCCGGGGCCTTCGGCGGTTGCGTCGGGTGGGGTGTAAGCCCCCTCGCGGTCGTATTTCGTACCAGAGAAATAGCTGCCGAACTGGCCCCCATCCCCCGCCAGAACTGCACTGGCAGAGCCATCCGCGCTGGTTGCCGCAAGCCCGATGAACAGGCGGTCAAGCGCGTCTTCTTGTACCGCAAAGGCTTGATATCCGGGGATGTCAAGCGCAGGGCGCCGTTGCCATGTGGCCTCAATCGGGGTGGCATCCAGTGCGGAGATGTTCACCAATAGCGTGTCTGGATCGCCGCCGGTGCCGCGAATAATCTTTGCATTCGCCAGATTGAAGGCCAGATCATCAGGTACGACGACCGGGCTGCTTGCGGTGATCGCCGTGCCGTCGCCCTCGTCGGTGGGCTCGCCCGGGGTTATTTCTTCAGGGAAAATCAAAGGGTTGTTCAGGGAGTTTCCACTACAGCCCATAAGGCCCAACGCAAGCGTACAAGACGCCAGTATATTGATGTTCATTGCACCACTCGATTGGTTGTTTTGCGGAAACAATGCCTGCCGGATACGGTTTTTGTCAATCACAGGGCGAGTTAGGCGTGCGGGCTGGTGCAAAAAGGACGCGCAACCCTGGGGTGTTCTTCTTGTCTGCGCTAAGTGTCGCGTTTGCCGCGATAGGCGTCCACAAGTGAAGGTGGTAAACGCTGTTTGCCTTTTGCTCAAGCCACATATATGTGACGCTAACCCTATCATAGACGAGGCCTGCCATGCCCCTTTCCCCCGACCAGCGTGCCGAAATCGAGGCGCAGCGCGCCAACCCAAAACCCACCCTTCGCGCCGTTTCCGAAGGGATGGAGGCGCATCTTTACCATGCGCATGAGGTGCTCGATCACGGGTTTGTCCGCGTCATCGACTATATGGGCGATGATGCCGCCATCGTGCAGGCGGCGCGTGTGTCTTATGGGGCAGGGACCAAACATGTGTCCAATGACGAGGGGCTGATCCGCTATTTGATGCGGCATTGGCACTCTACCCCGTTCGAGATGTGCGAGATCAAGCTCCACGTCAAACTGCCCGTCTTTGTCGCCCGCCAGTGGATCCGTCACCGCACCGCGAATGTGAACGAATATTCCGCCCGTTATTCGATTCTGGACCGTGAGTTTTATATCCCCGCGCCCGAACAGCTTGCCGCGCAATCTGTGGTCAACAACCAGGGCCGCGGTGAGGTTCTGTCCGGCGAAGAAGCCGCGCGCGTGCTGGAGATGCTCAAGCGCGATGCGAACACCGCCTATGACCACTACGAATCCATGCTGTCGCAAGAGGGTCAGCAAGGGCTTGCGCGCGAACTGGCCCGCATGAACCTTCCCGCCAATATTTACACGCAATGGTATTGGAAGGTCGATCTGCACAACCTCTTCCACTTCTTGCGTTTGCGCGCCGATGCCCATGCCCAATATGAGATCCGTGTCTATGCTGACGCGATCTGTAAGGTCGTTGCCGATTGGGTCCCTATCGCCTTTGCCGCGTTTGAGGATTACCGCATGGGCGGCGCCACGCTGAGCGGCAAAGCGATTGATTGCGTGCGCCGGATGCTAAAGGGCGACGCCGTCACCCAAGAAACCTCTGGCATGAGCAAGGGCGAATGGCGCGAGTTTATGGGCGTCGTGGATGGGTGAAAACGAACGAATTGCATATGAGCTGGCCTATGGCCAGCTGAGGTCGCAAAAAGCCGATCTCCAATTCTTTCGAGGACAGGCCTCCTTTGCCGCCGCAATTTCGGGGTTGATTGCGTCGGTTTTTTCGTCGATCGCGGGCACGAAATTTTTGATACCCGGCGCGGATCTGGCGCATTCGTTTCTTGGAATCGGGGTTGCCGGCTGGTTGGTGATTTCGTGTTTCGCCTTGTCGATCACTTTTGCCGTAAAAGCGTTCATGAATTGGAAAGAATGCACCTTTGATCTGAACCCTGCGACGGCAATTTATTACGCCGACCGAGCAATGCCGCATAAAGATTTATTGTTACGTTTTGCTGCGGACGCCGATAAATTTTTCGACAAGAACGAACGCGTTATTGAGGAGGCGAGAGGCAACTTGCGTTTAGCTTTGATTTTCGCGTGCTGCCAAGTTCCGGCATGGTTGGTACTAACTTTCAGCTAGGATAATGATGATGTCTGATAAGAAAACGACTGCCCCCGCCCCGCCGCCTTCCGGCAAGCCAACAATTCGGTCAATACAGAACGACACGGGCGGTGTTAAAAAGAAGTAAGCTTCGGGCGAGCATCTTCCGCCTCTACCGCAATCGATTCCGCGTAATTTTAAGGCGATTGCCCGAAATGACCCCAACGACGTTTTGGTTTGGGGCGTTTCGCATCGATCCTCGGTTAACATGGCCGGATCGTTCTGGGCAAAAAGAAACCGAGGTCTTGGCTTGCATCTTTTGTGGGGGCATGGAACCTAAGGGCAGCCCGTTGTGAAAGCCGTGATTGATGCTGCCCATCCTCCTCAAAACTCTCCCCTTTTTCGCGCTGATCGGACTTGGCTATTGGGCGGCGCGCATTCGGTTTTTTACACCGGAAGCAACGGCTTGGCTGACGAAGTTCGTGTTCTACTTTGCTCTGTCTGCGATGCTGTTTCGGTTCGCGGCCAACCTGTCACTGGCCGAGGTTTGGGACACGCGTTTTGTGGCGGCCTATTTGCTGGGCTGCACCGTGGTCTATGCGCTGGCCTTTGGCGTGGCGCGCTGGCGCAAGGTCTCGATCGAGGAGGCGGCGGTTGAGGCGCAATGCGCGGTGATCGGAAATACCGGATTTTTGGGTGTACCGATGTTGGTGGTCTTGATGGGGCCGCAGGCCGTGGGGCCGGTGCTGATGGTGCTGGCGATTGATCTGATCGTTTTTTCGACCGTTATTACATTGATCATCACGGGTATGCGGCAGGGCGGGATGAGCTTTGGGATGATCAAGGTTCTGGCAATTGGCCTGCTGAAAAATCCGATGATCGTCTCGATGGCTTTGGGGCTGTGCTGGTCTACCACAGGGGTAGCGGTACCCGAACCTGCTAATGATTTCATGGCCTTACTGGGTGGGGCTGCGACGCCGTGTGCACTTTTTGCGATTGGCGCGTCGCTGGCTGGCAAATCGGCCGAGCGGCTTGCCGTGGCGGGCTGGCTTTCGTTTTGCAAGCTGGTGCTGCATCCGGCGGCGGTGGCTTTTGCGGCACTTGCCATTTTTCACGTCGACCCAGAAGCCGCAGGCGTAATGATTGCGGCGGCGGCCTTGCCTGTTGCGGGCAATGTCTACATTCTAGCACAGCATTTCGGGGTGGCACCACAGCGTGTTTCCGCCTCGATCCTGATTTCAACAGTGGTCAGTATTCTGACCGTTACGATCGTGATGGCCCTTGTGATGGGCTGAAGGGAAAGACATGAAAACCATTTCAGAAAATCGCGCTTTTGGTGGCGTTCAGGGCGTCTATAGCCATGCATCCGAGGCCTGCGGTTGCGACATGACATTCGGCCTTTTCCTGCCCGAAGAGGCCGAGCATGAGCCGGTTCCGGTGGTCTGGTATCTGTCGGGCCTGACCTGCACGCATCAGAACGCGATGGAAAAGGCGGGCGCGCAGGCATGGGCTGCACAGCAAGGCCTTGCCCTGATTTTCCCCGATACCAGCCCGCGCGGCGCCGATATCGCCGATGATGAGGCCTATGATCTGGGGCAGGGCGCGGGCTTTTATGTCAACGCCACCGAAGGACCTTGGGCGCCGAATTTCCGTATGTGGGATTACCTCACTGAGGAATTGCCCCATCGTTTGTTCAGCGCCTATCCGCTGGACGAAGGGCGGCAGGCGATTACGGGCCATTCGATGGGCGGGCATGGGGCCTTGACGATTGCGATGTCCTTTCCGGGGCGGTTCCGCTCTGCCTCGGCCTTCGCCCCGATCGCCAACCCCAGTGCCAGCGAATGGGGCCGCAAGCAGTTCACCGCCTATCTTGGCGCGGATGAGGCGAAATGGGCCGCGCATGACGCCTGCCTTTTGATGAAGAAGCGTGGCTTTGACGGGCCGATGCTGATTGATCAAGGCAGCTCTGACCAGTTCCTTGAATTGCTGCGCCCCGAGGCCTTGGCCGAGGCTGCCGCCAGCGCACGCCAGAACATGATTTTCCGGATGCAAAAGGGCTATGATCACAGCTATTACTTTGTGTCGACCTTTATGGAAGATCACATCAACTTCCACGCTGAGGCGCTTTATGCGTAACGCCCAATGACCGTAATTTATATTGATGCCGATGCCTGTCCCGTCAAGGCCGAAGCCGAAAAGGTCGCCACACGTCACGGTATCCGCATGGTGCTGGTGTCCAACGGTGGTATCCGGCCTTCGGCCAACCCATTGGTTGACAGTGTTTTTGTGTCTGACGGGCCGGATGAGGCGGATATGTGGATCGCGGATAATGCAGGCGCGGGGGATGTGGTGATCACGGGCGACATCCCGCTTGCGGATCGTTGTGTGCAGGGGGGTGCGAAAGTCCTCAAACACAATGGCGAAGAGTTGCACCTGCGCAATATCGGGCAGGTTCTGGCGACCCGAGACCTGATGCAGGATCTGCGCAGCGCTGACCCCTTTCGCCAAGGCGGCGGCAAACCCTTTTCCAAGGCGGATCGCTCGCGGTTTTTGGATGCGCTGGAGCGGGTCGTTCAGGCGGCAAAACGCGGATAGTGTCGCAACCGGGATAGACAGGTCGCAGGCGGACCGGCCTAGTGTCGGCATGACATATGCAAGCACCACACCCGACCGCCGCATCCTGTTGCTTGGCATTGCCAGCGCGATGGGGGCCTCTTGCTTTTTTTCGATCAATGACGCCTCGGTCAAGTTTCTGAGCGGGGGCTATGCCTTGCATCAGATTGTGTTGATCCGGTCCCTGATCGGGATGGCGCTGATGCTGGCAATTGTGCTGCCGTCACGCGGGGGGCTGGCGGCCTTTCGCACCCGCCGTTTGGGGATGCATCTGGTGCGCGGCAGTTTCGTCGTGACCTCCAACTTGTGCTTTTTCCTTGGGCTGGCGGTGATGCCGATGGCCGAGGCCGTGGCGCTGTTCTTCATCGCGCCGTTGCTGATCACCGCACTCTCGGTGCCGATGCTGGGCGAAAAGGTAGGTCCGCGCCGGTGGGCGGCGGTCGGGGTCGGGCTTTTGGGCGTGATCGTGATGTTGCGGCCGGGGGCGGGGATATTCCACCCCGCGATGTTGCTGCCGCTATTTGCTGCCTTTTGCTATGCGATGCTGCATATGCTGACCCGCCGTCTGGGGACGACCGAAAGTGCGGTGACCTTGACGCTTTATATCCAGCTTACCTTTATCGGCATCTGCGCAATCAGCGGCCTGATACTTGGCGGCGGTGCCTTTGCGAGTGAGGCAAATGCCTCGCTGGCCTTCCTGACCCGCGCGTGGGAGTGGCCGGATCTGGCGGATATGCCGATCCTCGGGTTGATCGGCTGTGCCTCGGTTGTGGGGGCGCTGTTGATTACGCATGCGTACCGCTCTTGTGAGGCGGCGGTGGTGGCGCCGTTTGAATATGTCTCGATGCCGCTGGCGATTGTCTTTGGCGTTGTGGTCTTTGGCGAATGGCCTGATCCGGTGGCTTGGGGGGGGATTGCGTTGATTTGCGGTGCGGGGCTTTATACCGTCTTGCGTGAAACCCGCGCCCATCCCGATACGCCCCCCCTTGCATCCGTGCCCGGAAACCTGCGATCTACGGCCCTAGGCGGTGACCCGGAGGCGTAAGATGCAAACACCCGAGGCGGTGGTTTTCGATATCGGCAATGTGCTGATCGAGTGGCAACCCGAGCGTTATTACGACGCTGTTCTGGGGGAAGCGCGGCGTGAGGCCCTGTTTGACGCGGTGGACTTGCACGCGATGAACGAGCGTATCGATGCAGGCGCCCCGTTCCGCGAAACGGTTTACGCGACAGCCGCCCAGCATCCCATGTGGGAGGACGAGATCCGCTGGTGGCATGACCGTTGGGCCAAGCTGGCCGCGCCGCGCATCGAGCATTCCATCACCTTGTTGCGACGCTTGCGGGCCAAGGGGGTGCCAGTCTTTGCGCTGACGAATTTTGGCGATGACACCTTTGCCTATGCCCAAACTCAATATGATTTCTTGGCCGAGTTTGATCGCGCCTATGTTTCCGCCCGTATGGGGGTGACAAAGCCCGCGCCTGTCATTTACCAGATGCTAGAGGCCGATTGCGGCATTGCCCCCGAAGGGTTGCTCTTTACCGATGACCGGCTGGAAAATATCGAGGCCGCCGCCGCGCGCGGTTGGCAGACCCATCATTTTACCCACCCGCAAGGCTGGGCGGACCGCTTGGTTGCGGCACAATTACTGACCGATAAGGAGGCCATGCCATGAGCATCGAAATCGTCCCTGCCGAGGCAGAAAGCCTGTTGGACTGGCACGCGCTGACGGATGCGCTGGAGGCCGGCCACCGCCTGCCACAGGCTGAGGTCGGCGATAGCTTCCTCTATCGCGGGGCAGATACGCTTTTGAACCGTGCCGCATGGATTGACGGTTTGGGGCAATTGGTGAAATGCGCCACGATTTTTCCGGGCAATGGCGCGCATGGTAAGGCTACGATCAACGGCTCTGTCACGCTTTACGGTGATCAGACGGGGGAGTTGGAGGCGCTGGTGGATTTCCACCTTGTGACCAAATGGAAAACCGCTGGCGACAGCTTGCTTGCCGCCAAAAAACTGGCGCGCAAGGACAGCCGCAAGATCTTGCTGGTGGGGGCCGGAACGGTGGCCGCTTCGATGATCCAGGCTTATTCCAGCAGTTTTACGGGGGCGGAGTTTTCCGTCTGGGCGCGCAATCCGGTATCGGCCAAGGCCTTTGCCGATGCGCATGGCATCACCGCCGTCACCGATCTTGCAGGCGCGGTGGCACAGGCCGATATCATTTGCACCGCCACCATGTCCAAAGAGCCGCTGATCATGGGGGAATGGCTGCAACCGGGCCAGCATCTGGACCTGATCGGGGCGTTTCGGCCGGACATGCGCGAGGTTGACGACCGCGCGCTGACACGGGCGCGGCTGTTCGTCGATGCCCGCGCCACCACCCTCCACCATATCGGAGAACTGATGATCCCTATCGCCAGCGGCGCGATCTCTGAAGGGCATATCGCCGCTGATTTCTATGATCTGGGCAAGGGCATCTATACCCGCCGGTCCGACGATGAAATCACCATCGCCAAGAACGGCGGCGGGGCGCATCTGGACTTGATGACAGCGGCCTATATCTTGCAAGCTTGGAAAATGCGGTAAGCTGCCGACTTGCGTATTAGCGCTAACACAGGCAGAACCATAGTGGAGCTGACCTGACCGGAATTAAGGGTGCCTGCTATGACATCTAACCTGCGCGGAGCCTTGATGGCGCTGGCCGCCTTTGCGATTTACTCAACGCATGATGTGTTCGTAAAGTTTCTTGGCGCGCATTATTCGCCGGTGCAGATTGTGTTCTTCTCTGTTCTGCTTGGCTTTCCCTTGGTGGCATTGATGCTGATCGGGGACCGTAATGATGGCAACCTGCGCCCGCGCCACCCATGGTGGAGCTTGTTGCGCACTTGTTCTACGATGATAACCGGCATCTCGGCGTTCTATGCGTTCTCGGTGCTGCCGTTGACGCAGACCTATGCAATTTTGTTCGCCGCCCCCTTGCTGATCACCCTGCTGGCGATCCCGATTTTGGGAGAAAAAGTCGGCATCCGGCGGGGCATGGCCATTGTTGTGGGGCTTGCCGGTGTGATGATCGTGCTGCGCCCCACCGGCAGCTCGCTTGGCCTTGGCCACGCGGCGGCGCTGGCGGCGGCGGTATGTTCGTCGCTTTCCTCGGTGATTGTGCGCAAGATCGGGAATGACGAACGCTCGGTCGTGTTGCTGATGTTTCCGATGGTTGCGAATTTTCTGGTCTTGGGCGCGGTACTGCCCTTTGTTTATGAACCGATGCCGATAGAACATCTGGGCATGGTCGCCGTCATCGCCGCCTGTGCCTTTGTGGCCAGCCTGTTTGTCATCGCCGCCTATAAATCGGCCGAGGCGGTGATCGTCGCACCCATGCAATACAGCCAGATGATCTGGGCCACAATCTTTGGCTATGTGATCTTCAGCGAGTCGCCAGACAGCCTGACACTGGTGGGGGCCGGGGTTATCATGTCCAGCGGCGTCTATATCGTGCTGCGTGAAAGCAAGGGCAAGGTTTCCAAAAATAGCCCGGTGCTGCGATCGCGCTCTCGTCCGGAAACCGGCACGCAACCGCGTATCAGCCTTTTGTTGCAGCGAACGCGGGGCCCGAAATAGCGCAAAGGTTTTGCAGCCAACCGAAATGCTTGCGTGACCCATTGATCCGCGTATGCTGCGCCAGAAAAAGAAAAGGGTGCCGCAGTGCAGAAACTCGAACCGATCACCGATTTTGTGGAAATCACCCCATCGGCTGAAATTGCGGCGACGGCCCATGGCTGGCGGGCGAAATGCCTGCAGCGTCTGTTGCGGCTGGATATGCCTGTGCCGCGTACGGTGGCCTTGCCTGCCACGACGATTCAAGCGATTGCAGCGGGGCGCAGCCTTGATTGCAAGGGCGTGTTGGAATGTTTCGGGGAAAACCCACTGGTTTCAGTGCGGCCAAGCCCGCAAAATCCGGAATGGGGCGGGCCGTCGACGGTGCTCAACATCGGGATGAATGCCGCGCGCCATGCTGTCTTGGTCAAAACACATGGGCAGGCGGCAGCTGATGCGCTTTATCTGCGGTTTGTGCAGGGCTATGCGGTGCATGTCGCCCGCCTTGATCCCGATATGTTTGAAATTGCCGAACCCTCGGCGCAGGCACTGCGCGATGCCTTGCGCGCCTACCGCGACGAGATGGATGAGCCTTTCCCCGAAGATCCCGCGCGCCAGTTGGCCGAGGTCTTGCGGTCGATGTCGCGGGCTTGGGCCGGTACCTCGGCACGGTTGCTGCGCCAGTCCAAGGGCGCCCCCGAGGAGGCTGCATTGGGGCTTGTAGTGCAGGAGATGGCGCAAGGTCTGGGGCAGGGGATTTCGGGCAGCGGCGTTATACAGTTTATTGATCCGGTCACCGGGCTTGAACAGGTCACGGGGCGCTTTTTGGGGCAGGCCCAATCCAGCGACATCGCGGAAAAACGCGAGGATGCGCTGTACCTGACCCGCGATCCGCGCGGCCCCTCGCTAGAGGAGTTGGCGCCAGAGTTGTTTGCCAGCCTCGCCCGCCAAGGGGCGGCCTGCCGTGCTAAGCTGCGCGAAGAGATGCAACTGGAATTTACCATCAACGACAGCCATTTGGCGGTGATTGATGCCGTCCGTGTGCCGCGTTCCAGTCGCGCCGGTTTGCGCATTGCGGTGGACCTTGCGAATGATGGCATCATCACCCGCGAGGAAGCCTTGCTGCGCGTCGAACCCCGCGCCTTGTCGGAATTGTTGCACCCGCAAGTCGATCCGCGCGGGACGCGGGATGTGATCGGGCGCGGCATTGCGGCCAGTCCGGGGGCCGCCACGGGACGGATCGTGTTCACCTCGGCCGCGGCCCAGGCCAGCGCCTCGCGGGGGGAGCCTTGCATCCTTGTGCGGCGCGAAACCGCGCCTGAGGATATTCGCGGTATGCATTCGGCGGTTGGCGTTTTGACCGAGCGCGGCGGCATGACCAGCCACGCCGCTGTGATCGGTCGTGGGCTTGGCCTGCCCTGTGTTGTGGGGGCCTCGGACCTAAGTCTGGATGTGAAGGCGCTGGTTCTGCTGTCCAAATCCGGGCGCAAGCTGGTTGAGGGGGATCTGATCACGATCGACGGCACGACCGGGCAAGTGTTGGCGGGTGAGGTGGAAATGTTGCCGCCCGCGCTGGATGATGCCTTCCGGATGTTGCTGTCATGGGCCGATGATGTGCGCGATATCGGTATCCGTGCCAATGCCGATACGCCTGCCGACGCCCAAACTGCCCGCAACTTTGAAGCGCAGGGCATTGGGTTGTGCCGGACGGAACATATGTTCTTTGAGGAAGCGCGCCTGGTCGCCATGCGCGAGATGATCTTTGCCGATACCCCCGATGACCGTGCGACGGCCCTTGCGCGGCTGTTACCGATGCAGCGCGATGACTTTGTGCAACTATTTGAAATTATGCAGGGTTTGCCGGTTTGCATCCGATTGTTCGATCCACCCTTGCATGAATTTCTGCCCCATTCGCGTGACGGTTTGCGCGAATTGGCCGAGGCATTGGACCGCCCGCTGTCAGAGGTGACGCGGCGTGCCGAGGCCTTGACCGAGTTCAACCCGATGCTGGGCATGCGCGGTGTGCGCCTTGGGATTGTGCTGCCGGAAATCTATGACATGCAGGCCCAAGCGATCTTTGAGGCCGTGGTAGAGGTCGCGCGCCGCGGCGGCTCTATCGTGCCGGAGATCATGATCCCGCTGGTCTCGGCCTCGCGCGAGGTGGAGCTGGTCAAGACCCGCATTGATGCGGTGGCGGCAAAGGTGCGCACGGCGACACGGGCGGAATTCGACTTCAAGCTGGGTGTGATGGTGGAAACCCCGCGCGCGGCCCTGCGTGCCGGTGAAATCGCCCAGCATGCCGCCTTCCTGTCCTTTGGCACCAACGACCTTACGCAGATGACCTACGGGTTGTCGCGCGATGATGCGGGGCGCTTCATGAACACCTATGTGCAGCAAGGTGTGTACCCTGAGGACCCATTCCACATTCTGGACGTCGACGGGGTGGGGGAGCTGTTGTTGATCGGTGCCGAACGTGGTCGTCAGACCCGCGCAAACCTGACGCTGTCGATTTGCGGAGAACATGGCGGCAACCCCGAATCAATAGCCTTCTGTCGCAAGGCTGGCTTTGATTATGTCTCCTGCTCATCCTACCGGGTGCCCTTGGCGCGGCTGGCGGCGGCGCATCTGGCACTTTTGGATAAGGATCGCAAAAAGACAACCTAAACAAAGAGTTAAATTTGCTCCTACCCTCCTTATGGTTGCGGTCAAATTAACTACTGTTGCATTAATGCCGCAAGGCATAGACTCGCGGTTTTTTTTGGGCTATGCAGTGGCCAGATTGAGCTTAGGGGCCGCTGATCCGGCGCTGCTTGAATTGGTGAAATGGTTACCGGGACGGAACAGATGAATGTGCGATTAAAATGGTTGGGCAGTGCCGCTTTGGTTTTGGCACTGGCGGGTACGGCAACGGCCGAAACATCGGTCAGCCGGTCGAACAACCCGACCCAGCAGCTTGGCTCTTTGATCGGGGCAGAGCAGCGCGCCCTGAACAACATTCCCGAAGATATGCTTATTGCCATGCGCCCCAAAGAGGCGCCGCTGCGGGTGAAATATGACGGCGCCTGGGTTTCCGGCCAGCCAAAGGCAACTGGCGGAGAGCAATTCGCCTGTCTTGCACAAGCCCTTTATTTCGAGGCACGCGGTGAAACCATCAAGGGTCAGTTCGCTGTGGCCGAGGTGATCTTGAACCGGGTCGACAGCCAGCGTTACCCCAATTCGGTTTGCGGTGTGGTACAGCAGGGTGCCGAGCGTCGCAATGGCTGCCAGTTCTCCTATATTTGTGATGGCCGTCCGGATACGATCAAGGAAAAACGTGCCTATGCCCGCGTCGCCAAGATTGCACGCGCAATGATCGACGGGGCGCCACGTGCGCTGACCGGTGGGGCGACCCATTTCCATACCACCAACATCTTTCCCCGTTGGGCGCGTGTCTTTCCCAAAACCGCAAAAATCGGCAGCCATCTGTTTTACCGCCAGCCGTCCTGAACGGGCTTGGCCCGGTCCGGTTTGACGTGTTAAGCCAATCGCAAGTTTGATCCTTGCGGAGTGGCCATGACCGTTGATACCTCTACTGCTTTCGCCCATCCCGAGCAGCGCGCTGCGGCAATGGCCGGTGCCGACCCGCTGGACCGTATTTCCGTGCGCGATTATGTGGTTGAGGTCGAAATCGGGGCCTTCGCCCAAGAACGTGGCCTGCTGCAAAAAGTCCGCTTCAATATCGTGGTTGAGGTGGCCCCTGTGCCGCAGCCCTTGGATGATGATGTCGATCTGATCCTCTCCTATGACCGTTTGACCGAGGCCGTGACGCATGAGCTGCAGGCCGAACGCATCAACCTGCTTGAAACCTTGGCCGAACGGGTAGCGCTTCGTATTCTGGCCGAACCCCAAGCCCTGCGCGCTTTTGTGCGGATCGAAAAGGTGGACCGTGGTCCCTATGATCTGGGCGTGGAAATCGTGCGCTCCAAGGCGGCGGATGTGCCCCAAGCCAGTGCTGCGCCGCGTCACGTGGTGGGATATCTTGCCGCGCCGGACCGTTTGGCGGATGTGATAGCGGCGGCTGCGGGGGCACCGCTTATCCTTGTCGTGGCGGATGAGGGTTATGCGCGCCCGTCTTCGCCCGATGCGCAGGCGCAACGCCGGATAGACCTTTTGGCGATGGAGCAGGCGGCTTGGGCTGTCGCAGGGCAGGACGCGCGCTGTTTCGTCGTCGCCACGCGGACAGAGCTGGATTGGGCGCTGCGCAACGAGCAGATCAGCCTTTGGGCACCGGCGCGGATGGTGGCTGATGCGGTGCCGCCGCCGCAAGGGGATGCGCTTGCGCTGGCCGTCTGGCTGTCGGAACAGATGCAGGCGGTGGAGCTGTTGGTGGCGGGCGCTGCGGTGCCACTAGCAACTGTTCCCGTGCGGGCGCTGGATTGATGCGCTGGCGCTTCCCGCAGCCGGTTCTGTCGCCCCCCGATACTGCGGTCCCTCTGGCGGGCAGCCGTTTCGTGCGCTTTGAGGGGGATGCCTCTGATGATCTCTCGCGCTTGCCAGCGCCGATCTGTGGCCTATCAATGGATTGTCCCCGTATCATGGGCATTTTGAACGTCACGCCTGACAGCTTTTCCGACGGGGGCGATCTGGCCTCGGTACAGCAGGCGGTGGCGCGTGCGCGGTTGATGGATGCGGCGGATATTCTGGACATCGGCGGTGAAAGCACCCGACCGGGGGCGCAGACGGTGTCCGTGGCCGAAGAGATCGCCCGTGTCGCCCCTGCCATTCGCGGGCTGCGCGACGCAGGTATCACCAAGCCGATCAGCATTGACACCCGCAAGGCCGCCGTGGCCGAGGCGGCCCTGGATGCGGGGGCTGATATCGTCAATGACGTGACGGCCTTTCGCTATGATCCCGAAATGGCGGATCTGGTGGCTGAACGGGGCGTTCCGGCCTGCCTGATGCATTCCAAAGACGACCCTGCGACGATGCAAGACAACCCGACCTATGCGGATGTTGTGGCCGAGGTGATGGACCATCTGGCAGAGCGTGTGGCGTTTGCGCGATCACGCGGGGTGGGGCAGTTGATCGTCGATCCGGGGATCGGCTTTGCCAAAACCCAGGCGCATAATCTTGACCTGCTGCGGCACCTGTCGGTGCTGCACGGGCTGGGGTTGCCGGTGCTTTTGGGGGCCTCGCGCAAAAAATTCATCGGCGCGATTGGGGGTGCCACCGAGGCCCGTGACCGTATGCCGGGCTCTGTCGCGGTGGCGTTGCACGGGGCGGCCATGGGGGTTCAGATCCTGCGAGTGCATGATGTGGCCCAGACGGCGCAAGCGCTTGCATTGTGGAAAGCGATGCAATTTGCGACGGAATGATGCTTTTGTCGCGTTAATTTGGGAAGAAACCTCTTTTCAAGAGTGTTAATTTGCGCGAAGGATGCGCGGCCAGCCTAAAAATTATACTTTGGCTAAAAAATTACGCGAAGGCATCTGCATGAACAATATCGATGAAAAGCTACAGCCTCTCCTTGCCGAGGTTATCCGCCGCAACGCCGGCGAGGCAGAGTTTCACCAAGCGGTGCGCGAAGTGCTGGAGAGCCTCGGTCGTGTGGTGGCCAAGCACCCGCATTACCTTGAGCTTGCCCTGATCGAGCGGATCTGTGAGCCGGAGCGCCAGATCATCTTTCGGATTCCATGGGTTGATGACAAGGGGCAGGTCCAGATCAACCGGGGCTTTCGGGTGCAGTTCAATTCGGCGCTGGGACCTTACAAGGGCGGGATGCGGTTCCACCCTTCGGTGAATGTGGGCATCATCAAGTTTCTGGGCTTTGAGCAGACGTTTAAGAACGCGCTGACGGGGATGCCGATCGGTGGCGGCAAGGGCGGGTCCGACTTTGACCCCAAAGGCAAGTCTGATGCCGAGATCATGCGGTTTTGCCAATCGATGATGACGGAAATGTTCCGCCATATCGGTGAATATACGGATGTTCCGGCCGGCGATATTGGCGTTGGTGGCCGCGAAATCGGCTATCTGTTCGGCCAGTACAAGCGTTTGACCAACCGCTATGAGGCAGGCGTGTTGACCGGCAAGGCGCTGGCCTATGGCGGCTCTCGGGCGCGGACAGAGGCGACTGGATACGGCAATACCTATTTCACGCAGGCGATGCTGCAAAAGACCGGAACCGATTTTGACGGCAAGAAAGTCGTGGTCTCCGGTTCTGGCAACGTGGCGATCTATACGATTGAAAAGGTACAATCTTTTGGTGGCAAGGTTATCGCCTGTTCGGATTCAAGCGGTTATGTCATTGATGAAAATGGCATCGATTTGGCGCTGTTGCAAGATATCAAGGAGGTGCGCCGCGGGCGGATCTCGGATTATGTGAAGCGCAAAGGTGCGGGTGCAAGCTTCATTGCGGCTGACAAGGGCTCTATCTGGGATGTGCCTTGTGATGTGGCCATGCCCTCGGCCACCCAGAACGAGCTGTCGGGCAAAAATGCCCGCAAGCTGGTCGCGAATGGTGTGATTGCTGTGGGGGAGGGCGCGAATATGCCGACCACCCCGGATGCGGTAAAGGTGTTTCAGGATGCGGGCGTGATGTTTGCGCCTGGCAAGGCTGCGAATGCGGGGGGTGTTGCAACCTCGGCGCTGGAGATGCAGCAAAACGCCAGCCGCGACAGCTGGAGCTTTGCGCAGACGGAAACGCGTCTGGCCACCATCATGCGCGACATTCACGACACATGCTATGAGACCGCCGATGAATATGGCGAGCCGGGCAACTATGTGATGGGCGCCAATATCGCGGGCTTTGTGCGCGTGGCCGAGGCGATGCGGATGATGGGCGTGATCTGATCACGAACAACGCGTAACACGTTTGGGGGCCGCCTTTTTCGCAAGGGCGGCCCTTATTTATTGCCGTTGATCCATTTTGACATCAGCCCCTTATCGCGAAAGCACTCATCCGGGACGGCGCGCCGTTTGATCCGCGCCAGCCGCTCGGCAAAGGCCACTTGTTTGGAGCTGGGCCGCGCGTCTTGCATCAAGGGGGTGAGTTTTGCCTGCGCATCGATCCAAGCGCTTAGGCTGCGCCGGTCTTGCTGGGTGGCCCAAGGCAGAAGGGTCTGGTTTCGCAGCGCCAATGCGCGGGCATATGCGACTTGGCGGGCGGTGGCCGGAAGGGCAAAGGTGGTACTTTCCATCGGGAGCCTCCTTCTTTGAGGCCCTCAGGTTAGAACAAACAGGGAACTAGGTCAAGATTTTTGTTAACCTTCGTTAATCTCTTGGCGTGATGACGGTGGAGAAATGCAAAAGGGGGCCAATGTGGCCCCCTGATGTTTCGATGTATGGTCGCTTAGTTTCGTTCTTTATCAACCATCTTGCCTTTGGAGATCCAAGGCATCATCGCGCGCAGGGTTGCGCCGACTTTTTCGATCTGGTGCTCGTCGTTAATGCGGCGGGTCGCCTTGAACGAAGGCTGGCCAACAGCGTTTTCAAGCATGAAGTCCCGTACGAATTTGCCGTTCTGAATGTCGGTCAGAACCTCTTTCATGCGGGCTTTGGTTTCTGCGTAAGGTAGAATGCGCGGACCGGAAACATATTCACCGTATTCAGCCGTGTTGGAGATGGAGTAGTTCATGTTGGCGATACCGCCTTCATAGATCAGGTCCACGATCAGTTTCACTTCGTGCAGGCATTCGAAATAGGCCATCTCAGGCTCATATCCGGCCTCGACCAGTGTTTCGAAGCCCATGCGGATCAACTCGACAAGGCCACCGCACAAAACGGCTTGCTCACCAAAGAGGTCGGTTTCGCATTCCTGACGGAAGTTGGTTTCAATGATGCCGGAACGCCCGCCACCGATGCCGGAGCAATAGGACAGGCCCAGCTCCATCGCTTTGCCGGTTGCGTCCTGATGCACGGCCACAAGGCAAGGCACGCCGCCGCCTTTGGTATATTCGCCGCGCACGGTGTGGCCGGGGCCTTTTGGCGCCATCATGATCACGTCAACGCCGGGCTTTGTCTCGATCAGGCCGAAATGCACGTTCAGACCGTGTGCAAAGGCAATTGCAGCGCCTTCTTTCAGGTTGTCATGGACGTATTTCTTGTAGGTATCTGCCTGCAGCTCGTCGGGCATGGTGAACATGATCAGGTCACACCAAGCGGCGGCCTCTGCGATGCCCATAACTTTCAGGCCTTCGCCTTCGGCTTTCTTGGCCGAGGGGGAGCCTTCGCGCAACGCAACGACAAGGTTCTTTGCGCCGCTGTCGCGCAGGTTCAGCGCATGGGCGTGGCCTTGCGAACCGTAGCCGAGGATCGCGACTTTCTTGTCTTTGATCAGGTTGATGTCGCAATCACGGTCATAATAAACGCGCATGATAATTCCTTTCGGGTTGCAGGCTGACGCCTTTGATAGGGGCAGAATAAGGGTTTTCCGGATATACGCCGTGCAAATATTGACGTTATTTGGATTATATGCAAAAGATCATGCGTTATAATGACAATTATGGAATAATCATGCAGATCGACGATACCGACCGCCGTATCTTGCGACATTTGCTGGCCGATGCCGCCTTGCCCAATGCGCAGATCGCCGAGCGGGCGGGCGTAACAGCGGCAACATGTTGGCGGCGGTTGGAGCGGATGCAGGCCGCAGGGCTGATCGCGGCCCCTGCGGCGGTTATCAACTGGCGGGCCTTGGGCTATGAGGTGGAGGTATCCCTGCGCTTTAGCCTTGATAAAACCGAGCCGCGCGCCTTCGATGAATTTCTGGCCGCCGCCCGCGATGTGCCGGAGGTTATTGGGATTGAAACCTTTTTGGGGCGCGTGGATGTGCGGCTGAATGTGATCGCCCGCGACATGGCGCAATATCAGGAAATTTACCGCAGCCGTATTCTGACCCTGCCGCATATCGCTGATATTGAGGCGTTGATGTTGATTGCCACAATCAAAAATGAAAGCGCGCTGCCGCTATGATTGATCTTGACGATATTGACCGTGCCTTGCTGCGCAGCCTGTCGCGCGATGCGACCACCAGCGCCGGCGAACTTGGCCGCCGCTTGGGACTAAGCCAGCCTGCGGCATGGCGGCGGATCAAACGGCTGGAGGAGGCGGGGATTATCGCAGGCAGGCGGGTCGAGGTGGACCGACCGGCGCTTGGCTTTGGGGTGACGGTGTTTTTGGGCGTGAAGCTGGCGACCAAGGGCCGCATCTCGCTTGAGGATTTCGAACGCGCGGTTGCGGCCATTCCCGAGGTGCAAGTGGTGCAGCATGTTCTGGGGTTGTTTGACTATCGTCTGCGGGTGGTCGCGCGCGACATCGCTGATTTTGAACGGGTCTTGCGGCGGCGGATCATGATTTTGCCGGGCGTGGGGCAGGTAGAGGCGAACGTGCTTTTGACCGAAGAAGCACGGCCGGGCCCGCTTGGCTAGGGTGCTGCCTGCCAAAAGGAAGACAGGTTGCGGGATTTCGCTGGAAACTTGGCGTGCTGCAAGGCTATCAATGGGAAAACGGGTAAGGAGAAAACCATGTCATTGCCACATCAGACAGTAGATCCGCAGGGTCTGGAGGAATTTTCGGTGGTGTTCACCGATCGCTCATTGAACCATATGTCCGCTAAATTCCAAGGGGTTATGCGCGATATCTCGGGGCTGTTGCGTGAGGTGTATAATGCCCAAGCGGTGGCCATTGTTCCGGGCGGCGGATCTTACGCGATGGAGGCGGTTGCCCGTCAGTTCGGGCGCGGCGCGCGGGTGATGGTCGTGCGCAACGGCTGGTTTTCCTATCGTTGGAGCCAGATTTTCGAGGCGGGCGATTTTGCCGCTGATGTTGATGTGGTGATGGCGCGCCAGACCGGAAACGACGCGCGCGCACCCTATGCCCCGCCGCCGATTGCCGAAGTCGTTGCCCGCATCCGTGAGGGCAAGCCCGATGTCGTCTTTGCCCCGCATGTGGAAACCAGTGCCGGGCTGATCCTGCCCGATGATTACATCACCCAAATGGCCGCAGCGGCACATGAGGTCGGCGCGCTGATGGTGCTGGATGGTATCGCCAGCGGTTGTATCTGGGTTGATATGGCGGCCACGGGTGTGGATGTGCTGATTTCGGCCCCGCAAAAAGGCTGGTCGGCCAGCCCCTCTGCCGGTTTGGTGATGATGTCAGCGGCGGCCGAGGAACGTCTGGCCGCGACCACTTCGGATAGTTTTGCGCTGGATCTGAAAAAATGGCGCAGCATCATGGCGGCCTATGAAGGTGGCGGTCATGCCTATCATGCCACGATGCCGACGGATGCGCTGGTCGGTTTGCTGGCCGCGATCCGCGAGACAGAAGCGATGGGCTTTGCCGCTGCAAAAGCCGCGCAGTGGGAGCTGGGCAATGCCGTGCGGGCGATGTTTGCCGCCAAGGGTGTGGCCTCGGTCGCGGCTGACGGCTTTGCGGCACCGGGCGTTGTGGTGTGCTATACCGATGATCCGGGCGTGCAGAACGGGTCCAAGTTCCGCGACGAAGGCTTGCAAATCGCGGCCGGTGTGCCGTTGCAGGTGGGGGAGGGTGAAGCCTTCACAACCTTCCGTATCGGTTTGTTCGGGCTGGATAAATTGGCCGATGTTCCAGCCACAGTTGCGCGACTACAGCGCGCAGTTGACGCGGTTTTCTGAAAATAAGGGGTGGGGCCTAACGCAGGCCCAGCCCCGCTTTCATCAAGGTTTTGCGCAAGGGGGCGACGGAATAAAGCGCGCCAAGTGCTTGCGCACGCATGTCGCGCAGAATGGGCGCGCCCACCATCGAGGCGCGGTTGAGCGCATTGATCCCCGTCACCCGCGTTTGAATATCGCGGTGCCGTGACTTGTGGTATTGCTCCAGCATCCGCTCCGATCCCAGATCTGATGGCGCGGCTAGTGCCAGATCGCGCAGGGATGCAAGGTCTGCGAGGCTCATATTCAAGCCCTGCGCCCCGATTGGCGGGACGACATGCGCTGCCTCTGCCATCAATGCGGTGCGCTGGCCTGACATGCGCGCGGCGATCTGGCTGATGATGGGCCAAATCGTTAGCTGGCTGTTGCGCGTCATCGGACCAAGGATATGGCAGGCGCGCTGCGACATCTCTGCCTCGAACTCAGCCACGGGCAGGGCCGCAAGGCGGGCGACCTCGGCGCCTTGTTCCATCCAAACGACCGCCGAGGCAGGCAGCCCGTCATGATCGGGCAGCGGCACCATGGTGAAGGGCCCGCCGGAACGATGCACCTCTGTCGAGACATTTTGATGTGGGATCGGATGCGTGGTGGTGAAGGCCAGTGCCTTTTGCCCGTAACGTGTGGTTTTTACTGGAATGCCAAGGGCTTGCCGCGTGGCCGAGTTGCGACCATCGGCCCCCACCATCAACCGCGCCCGCCAATTTGAGCCGTCCGACAGGGTGACAAGCGCTTCGGCTTGCCGTGTCATCAATTGGGTTGTCGCGATGCCGGGCAGGAAGGTTACATTGGGCAGGTCTTCGATATGGGCCATCATCTCGCGGCGCAACAACCAGTTGGGCAGGTTATAGCCAAAGGGATTATCCGACAGGTCGGAGGCATCGAAATCACGCGACTGGCGCGCCTGGCCTGCCTCGCCGCCGGCATCGACAATGCGCATGATTTGCAGGGCGGCGGCATAGGGCGACAGGCGATCCCACAGGCCGATCTCTTGGAAAAGGTCCACTGATGGCATCAGGAATGCGGTGCTGCGCAGGTCCGCGCCAGCAGCTTCCCGCAGGATGACAGGCGCGCTTGGATCAACGCAAAGCACCGAAAATCCGGCCTTGCCAAAGGCGATTGCCGCCGAAAGCCCCGCAACGCCGCCGCCAGAGATCAGAATATCGATGTTTTGCCGGGTCATGGATGCCTCCCTTTGCGATGTAGATAAGGTGTTTTTGGGGCGACGTCCAAGGGACAAAAAGCCGCCCTATTGCCTTGTGACGGCCAGTAGCAAAGCAAAGACCACCGGCACCAGTACAAGTGCGGCCATGGCCAGGGCGACGGCCCCCCACAGGGTGACGGCCACAATGACAATAAGCGTGAATAGGCCAAGGGCAATAAAGATGTTGCGCGCGGATACCGCGCCTTCGGTGTGTTGGGTCATGCTGTTTCTCCTGTTCGCGGGGGCACTTTATGGATGCTGGCGGCGGGGGCTAGGTGGCGGCTTGCCGCAGGCTAGGCGACCAACCGTGCCAGAAACCCGGTCAGATCCTTTGTGTGATGGTGGATATGATCGGCGTGTGCGGCTTGTGGGGTGACATGAACGGTGCGCATTCCCATGGCATGGGGCGCGATCAGGTTGCGGCTGTCATCCTCAAACATCGCGCCAATGCCTGGGTCCAACTGATCGGTGGTGAAAATCGTCTCAAAGGCGGCAGCTTCCGGTTTGGGGCGGAAATTGGCATTTTCCACACCGTAAACCGCATCGAACAGGTTAGAGAGCCCCCGTGCCGCCAGCACCCGTTCGGCATAGGGCGCAGAGCCGTTGGTATAGACGATGCGCCGACCGGGAAGCGCGCGGATATGGGCGGCAAGCGCCTGATCCTGCTGCAAATGATCCAATGAGATATCATGCACATCAACCAGATAGGGCGTGGGATCAACCCCGTGCTCTTGCATCAAGCCAGCCAAAGTCGTGCCGTATCGGGCCCAGTAATGCCGCCGCAGATGGTCGGCCTTTGGCCGGTCGACTTTCAGGGTCTCCATTACCCAATTCGTCATCCGCACCTCGATCTGATCAAACAGGCGGGCGGACGGCGGGTAGAGCGTGTTATCAAGGTCAAAGACCCAGGCGCGCACATGGGCGAAATCTGTTTTGGGCATGATGTCAGGCTATGATGCATTCGGGCGTTTGGCAATGCGTTCGAACGGGCGTTTGCGGTTGACTGTGGCCCCCCCCCCGTTACTTTGCCCGCATAGCGAGTCCGAAAGGTGACCCATTGCAAAAAGATGCCTATACACTGATCCTCGAGGCAATTGATGCTGGGGTGTATAAACCCGGCGACCGATTGGTTGAATCGGAATTGGCCGAGAGGTTTGGCGTGTCGCGCACCCCGGTGCGTGAGGCGTTGCAACGGCTGGAGACCCAATCCATGCTGGCCCGCGATGGCCGCAGCTTGATCGTGGCCTCGCTTGATCACAACCAGTTGGCGGAACTTTATGCCGTGCGTACCGAACTGGAGGGGCTTGCCGCGCGTCTTGCGGCCCGCCACGCGACCGACGAAGAACTGCGGGTTTTGCGGGCCATGGTAGAAGATGACAAGTCGCTTCTCGGGGGCGATCCGCGGGCATTGTCACGTGCGAACAAACGGTTCCATAAACAGATCCATCTTGCCTCTCATAACCGGTTTTTGGTGACGCAGCTTGATTTGGTGCATCGGTCAATGGCGCTGATGGCGACGACCTCTTTTGCGGCAGACGGGCGTGACGAAATGGGCCTGGCCGAGCATGAGGCGATTGTCGAGGCGATCGAAGCCCGCGATGGTGAGGCGGCCTATCAAGCCCTGCGGGGGCATATCTCCAACGCGTTTGAGACCCGTTTGCGGATTGATGCCGGCGAAGTGAACACTCGCTAGGGGTTATTCCGGCGCGGATTGATCGAAATGACCGTGGCTGGTTTTGTCCCAGTAAAAAGGTTTGGTCACCATTTCCCATGCCGCCTTGTATGAGGCCAAAGCACCAAGCGGAAAGTAGAAGTGCAAAGTCGGCACCCAAAGCAGGCTCATCTTATGTTTGGTCTTGCTTAGCCCCATGATGTTGACGGTTAGGTTGATAACCTCGGTCAGCAGATAGAGGCCAACCAGACCCAGCATAACCACTGGCGGCAGGGCTGCGGCCAAAGGATGCGGCACCCCGAGGGGCACCAGCCAGAAAGACCAAAGTACTGGTGCCAGAAGAAATTGCGAAAGTGTGCAGAGGAAAAGGATCTGAAAGCCGATGAATTTGCGTGCGCCGAGTTGCTTCCACAACAACCGCGGGCTTCGCATATGTACAGCCCAAGTCATCATATAGCCCTTGAGCCAGCGAGACCGCTGCTTCACCCAAGGGATCGCACGGCAATTAGCTTCTTCCTCGGTCACGGTATCCAAGATTTCAGTGCGGTAGCCGTGGCGGGCAAGGCGCATGCCCAGATCGGCATCCTCGGTCACATTATGGGCATCCCATCCGCCCAATTCCTCTAGCGCGTCGCGGCGAAAGAAAAGCGTGGTGCCGCCCAAGGGAATTGCCAGCCCCAGCCGTTGCAAGCCCGGCAGAATAATGCGGAACCAAGCGGCATATTCCATTGTAAAGCAACGCGATAGCCAGTTTGTTTGGGGGTTGTAGAAATCCAGAACCCCTTGCAAGCAGGCGACATCCCCTTCGCGCTGATAAAAACGTTCTACGACTTTGTGGATCTGCGATGGCTCGGGGGCGTCCTCGGCATCATACACACCGATGATGGATCCACGGCAAAGGTCCAAAGCGAAATTCAACGCACGCGGTTTGGTTTTCAGCGGGCCATCCGGCACCACAACAACGCGGATCCACGGGGGCAAATCCACCGACTGCAAAGCATCGCGGGTAAGGTTATCTTTTTCCTCAACAACCAGCAGGATGTCGAGCAGATCCCGCGGGTAGTCCAGCCGGTCAAGGCGGCGGACGAGACGCGAGGCGATATTACCCTCTTCAAACAGGGCCACCATGATGGAAACGGTGGGCAGGCGCGCGATGATGGGGGGTGGCGGGCTTGGCGGTGTACTTTTAAGTGCTGCAAAAACCGCGCCGAGGCGCAGGCCTGTGGATAAAGCGAGCGTCAATGAGGCCCATGCCGTGAAGGCCAGCGCCATAAAGGTCGGCGACAGCCAGAGGCCAAACATGATGGTAGCAAAGAACAGTGCAACCTTGATGGCGAGGCCTTCGCTGCCCCAATTTCGGCAACTCTCGGCGGTGGATACGCGGTTTTCAGCGGCCTCGTTCAGCACCCCCGCCCTTGCCTTCATCACGGCTTGGTGGATCTTGGAGGCGGGTGCCAGCGCCATGATGACGGGGCCATAAACGCTGCGCAACCATTTATAATGACGGGCAAATTCTTCGGGGTAGGCGGTGGCGATGACCACGGCTTGCCCGGCGTGCTGCCAAGGCACAAAACCTTCGCGCAGACAGGTCGCAGCCCCGATCATATCGATCAAACGCGGATCGGGTGTTTGACGCAGCGGATCGATCAGGCGGACATTCCAGTGGCGGGCCTGTGCTTCGTACAGCGGTTTTTCTTCAATGAAATGCCGCGACAACAGAATATCACACAGACGGCCTGAATGACGCTTTTGCAATGAGAGCGCCATCAACAAAGCATCCGGCGAGATTAGCCCTTCGCGCAGAAGGGTGACGCCAAGACTGCGAACCGAGGGGGCAGTGATCGTAATCTGCCGACCCTTCTCGGGGGCGGGTTTGAGCTTTACCGAAGCGTTGTTGTGCGATTCGGGCTGATGTGTGTGCGATGGTGCGCGAAGTGGAAGTGCTGCGATCATAAGTCCCCCGATTTGGTCAGATTTGGGGGAGAAGGGTTAACAAGAAGTTAACCACAGGCTTATCCACAGATTTAAATAAACTGTCCACAAGTGCGAAACAAGGAGCTGTGGCCAAGCCTATCTTGGCCACTATATCTAGCCTCGTGTTTTTGGGCGAATCAGGCGGGGCGGCGGGCCTTCATTGCATCCGCGAATCGCTCGAACAGGTAGTAGCTGTCTTGCGGGCCGGGGCTTGCCTCGGGGTGATACTGCACGGAAAACACGGGTTTTCCTTCAACCTTGATGCCGCAATTGGTGCCATCAAACAGGCTGACATGGGTTTCGCGCACGCCCTTTGGCAAGCTTTGCGCATCAACCGTAAAGCCGTGGTTCATTGAGGTGATTTCGACCTTATTGGTATCATAATCCTTGACCGGATGGTTGGCACCGTGGTGGCCGTGGCCCATCTTCAGAGTCTTGGCGCCAAGGGCCAAGGCCAGCATCTGGTGGCCCAGACAGATCCCGAACAACGGGATATCTGCGGCCAGCACACCTTTGATCATATCAACCGCATAAAGGCCTGTGGCCGCCGGATCGCCGGGGCCGTTAGAGAGAAACACGCCTTCCGGTTTCAGGGCCAGCACATCCTCGGCGGTGGCCGTTGCAGGCAGCACCGTCACATCACATCCCGCCGAGGCGAGGCAGCGCAGGATGTTGCGTTTCGCGCCGAAATCGATGGCGACCACGCGCAGCCCGTCGCCCGTGCGCTTGGAATAACCATCGGGCCACGCCCAACGCATTTCATCCCAACGATAGCTTTGGGCGCAGGTCACGTCTTTGGCAAGGTCCAGCCCCTCCAACCCGCGCCAGTCGCGGGCGGCGGCGATCAATGCCTCTGTGTCAAAATTCCCGTCAGGATCATGGGCCAAGGCCACATGCGGTGCGCCCAGTTGGCGGATCGCGCGGGTCAGGCGGCGTGTGTCCAGCCCGCCAATGCCGATGCGGCCCTTAGCGGTCATCCACTCGGCCAGACCGGCCGTTGACCGCCAGTTCGAAGGCACCGTCGGATCCCATTTCACCACCATACCGGCGGCGACCGGATCTGTGGTTTCGTCATCCTCGGCGGTGACGCCGGTGTTGCCGATATGGGGGAAGGTAAAGGTGACCACCTGACCTGCATAAGAGGGGTCTGTCATAACCTCCTGATAGCCGGTCATGGCGGTATTGAATACCAGCTCTGCGACCGTCTGGCCGGTTGCGCCAAAGCCATGCCCGTAAAACAGGGTGCCATTGGCCAGCGCAAGGCAAGCGGTTGGTTTGTTGGTCAAAACTGTGGGTTGGGTCATGGTACGACTCTCTCTGGCCGGATTTGGGGGACACTACGGGCCAAAGGGGCTGGGGTCAAGCCGATAGGCAAAATGGAATAGTGTTTGTAATCAGAGTGTTGTCTGATTTGTGCTTGGTTGCCCCGGCTTTGCCTTCGGGCTATGATGGCGGCTTTCCGAAACCTTTGAGGATGATCAGAACAATGAATTTGCGTGACCGGCTGCAAGTGGCCTTGAAAGATGCAATGCGCGCCAAAGAGGCGGAGCGTCTGTCAACGCTGCGCCTGATCAATGCGGCAATCAAGGACCGTGACATTGCTGTGCGCGGAGAGGGCAACGACGGGCTGGTGTCCGATGCCGATATTACCGCGATCCTGTCCAAGATGGTAAAGCAACGCCAAGAAAGCGCGCGTGTCTATGAAGAAGGCGGGCGGCTGGAACTGGCGGAAAAAGAGCTGGATGAGATTAAGGTTGTGGAGGAATTCCTGCCGCGTCAACTTACAGGTGGCGAAGTAGACGCTGCGATTGCTGCTGCGATTGCGGAATCCGGGGCACGCTCTATCCGTGATATGGGCAAGGTGATGGGCGTGCTGAAGGGCAAATACACCGGCCAGATGGATTTTGGCGCGGTCGGCCCGCGGGTCAAAGATATGCTTGGCTAAAATTACGGGCTGTCGGTTCGGGCGTTGTGATCGCGCAACGCCTGACGCAGCTCTTGGGCAAGGGCGATACGTTCTTCCTCGGATAAAAAAGTGCCCAGCTCTACTTTTCTGGGGCCGCCTGCAAGGGTGATATATTCCGGCACCGGACCACCCTTGGCCTGGGTCTCAACGCGCACCCAATGTGGGTTTGCCTCCCATGTTTGATGTTTGCCGTGTGGGCCGTGACGGGTCAGATGCAGGCGGGGTCCCTCAAACGTCAGGGTCTCCAATATCTCTCCATCGCGGTAATTGCGTTGTAGCGCCCAATACATTCCTGCCACCGCCGCCACGAAAAACGGCAGCAATCCCCATAGCACCGGAGAGCCGAGCACCGTGAGGAGGGGCAGTGAAATGAGCGCAGCCGTGCCCCCGATAAACACAACAAACCCCCGTCGCGGCAAAGAGCGATAGGGCCAGAGCGTAAGCTGTTTCGGTGTTGTGGTTTTGGACCATTCATAGGGCATAGGCGTAAGATAAAGCGGTTGGTGCCGACAGGGAAGGGCGAACTCAAAGCCGAAGCTTCCAATGAAAAACGGCCCCGAATTGCTTCGGGGCCGTTTTATTTTCTGTAGCGGGATTAGTGGCTGTGGCCCTTATCCCAATCGGACTGTTTTGCCAGCTGCTCGAACGTATGCTCGGGCGGTGGGCAGGTCAGGGTCCATTCCAGCGTATCCGCATATTCGTTCCAGTAGTTGTTCTCGGTCACGCGCTTACCGTAGCGCAGGGTGTAGAACACGATACCGATGAACAGCAGGAAGGATGCGAAGGACAAGAAGGCGCCCATGCTCGACCAGTAGTTCCACTGGGCAAATGCCTCAGGGTAGTCGATGTAGCGGCGCGGCATGCCCTGACGGCCCAAGAAGTGCTGGGGGAAGAATGTCAGGTTTGCGCCGATAAACATCATCCAGAAGTGCAGCTTGGCCGCCCATTCAGGATACTGACGCCCCGACATCTTGCCCATCCAGAAGTAGATCCCGGCAAAGATCGCAAAAACGGCACCAAGGCTCATCACATAGTGGAAGTGGGCCACAACGTAATAGGTGTCATGATAGGCGCGGTCGATGCCAGCCTGCGACAGCACGATGCCCGTAACCCCACCAACGGTGAAGAGGAACAAGAAGCCGAAGGCCCAGAGCATAGGCGCTTTCATCTCGATCGAGCCGCCCCACATGGTGGCGATCCACGAGAAGATCTTGATGCCGGTTGGCACCGCGATCACCATGGTGGCCAGCATGAAGTAAGACTGCTGGGTCAGCGACAGGCCAACGGTGTACATATGGTGCGCCCAGACGACAAAGCCCAGAACACCAATCGCAACCATCGCGTAAACCATAGGCAGGTAGCCAAAGATCGGCTTGCGAGAGAAAGTCGCGATAACCTGCGAAATGATCCCGAAGCCCGGCAGGATGATGATATACACCTCTGGGTGGCCAAAGAACCACAAGATGTGCTGATATAAGATCGGATCGCCGCCACCTGCAGGATCAAAGAAGGTGGTCCCGAAGTTACGGTCGGTCAGCAACATAGTGATAGCGCCTGCCAGAACCGGCAAGGACAGCAGAATCAACCAGGAGGTGACAAAGATCGACCAAGCGAACAGGGGCACCTTATGCAGGGTCATGCCCGGTGTACGCATGTTCAGGAAGGTGGTGATCATGTTGATCGCACCCAAAATGGACGAAGCACCCGACAAGTGGACCGCAAAAATCGCGAGATCCATCGAATAGACGTCCTTGTTCTGGGTCGAAAGCGGTGGATAGAGAACCCAACCAACGCCCGCACCGTTCTGGCCATCGCCGCCCGGAACCAGCAAGGAGGATACCGCCAGCGAAACACCGGCAACATACATCCAGTAGGAAAGGTTGTTCATCCGTGGGAACGCCATATCCGGCGCGCCGATTTGCAATGGCATGAAGTAGTTGCCAAAACCGCCGAACAGGGCCGGAATGACCACGAAGAACATCATCAAGATGCCGTGGGCCGTGATCATCACGTTCCAGATATGTCCGTTGGGTGTACAAACTTCATCCGCGCCTGCAGCGAAGAAACGTGCGCCTTCAAGGCACATGTATTGCACCCCTGGGTGCATCAGCTCCATCCGCATATATACGGTGAAGATTACCGAAATCAGGCCGACAAGGCCGCCGGTAAACAGGTATAGAATCCCGATGTCTTTGTGATTGGTCGACATGAACCAGCGGGTAAAGAACCCGCGTTCGTCATGCTCATGACCATGATTGGCTGCGTCGGCCATGCCTGCCTCCCGCTTGCGTTGCTATTTCCAGCGTGCGGGAAAACAGATTCCCGCCGCCACTTGTGCCCTTGTTTTAGGACGCCCGAGCGGCGGCGGCAATTGCTGACTTTGATTTAGATCAAGAAAAACCCAAGCAAAGTCATTTTTGCGTGTGTTAATTTACCGCAGGGGCCACCGATGCGAGATAGGCTGCGACGTCATCGCCACCTTTCTTCAGCTTGTAGGTCATTTTGGATTTCGCACCGTCGTCGCCTGTGACCTCTTTCAAGAAGCCTTTCGGGTCGGCGCTATAGGTTGCAAGCTGCTCTTCATCCCAGATCAGCCCGCCTTCACCGGCAGCAACAATCGAATCGCCGTATTTGAAGCCTTCGACACTACCAGCCTGACGACCGATAACACCGTAGAGGTTCGGGCCGGTTTTGCCGCCTTTGACAATTGCGGTACCGTCGTCGGCCACAACTTCGTGGCAAGACTTGCATTTTTTGAATTCTTTTTCACCTTTTTCTGCGTCTCCGGCAAAGGCCGGGGCAGACAGGGCGAACAGGGCGGCTGTGGCAATTAGGCTAAGTTTCATGTGTACATCCTTGTCAGTGTTCAGAGCTGCGTGCAGTTTTGGTGAGGCACGGTGATGTTTTCTCGTATACCGCATATAATGCTGTCTCGCCATAGGGCAAGCTGTCACGGATCTGTATTCTATGGCGCATTGGCCGCGGGCAGGCCTTGTATTTCAGGTCGTTTCGCCAAAGGCTTTGGCAAAGTTCTCACGCAGCGCGATATCGACGTCCGTCAGGGTGACGGGCAAGCCCAGATCGACAAGGCTCGTGACGCCGTGGTCCGATATTCCGCAAGGGACAATGCCCGTAAAATGCGAAAGATCCGGCTCTACATTAATTGAAATGCCGTGAAAGCTGATCCATTTGCGCAGTTTCACCCCGACGGCGGCGATCTTGTCTTCGGCCGGTTGGCCATTCGGGCCAAGGCGGACGCGCGTGACCCAAACGCCGACGCGGCCTTCCCGCCGTTCGCCCTTAACGTTGAAACTGTCAAGTGTGCCGATAACCCAGTTTTCCAGCGCCGAGACGAACTTGCGAACATCGCGCCCGCGTTTGTTCAAATCCAGCATAACATAGACAACACGTTGCCCCGGCCCGTGATAGGTATATTGCCCGCCACGCCCGCTGGCATGGACGGGAAAGCGGTCAGGTTCGACCAGATCGGCCGCCTGTGCGCTGGTGCCCGCGGTATAAAGCGGGGGGTGTTCCAGCAGCCAGATCGCTTCACCGGCTGTGCCATTGGCGATGGCGGCGACGCGGGCCTCCATCGCGGCCACGGTGTCAAGATAGGGGGCCAGCCCGTCAAGCACGCGCCATTCAATCTGGTTATTCAGCGGCGTTTCGGCTGAGGGAAGGGGCGTGCTGTCCACAAGAATTTCCTTTGCTTTCATCGCTGCAGCCCTGCGCCTGCCCGTGACGGGGCAAAAGCGCTTAGGAACACCGACGCTGCGTGGTACCATATGACAATAGTGAGTCGAGATAAACTTTGGGGATGGAGTTTTCAAATGATATTCAAAAGTATTTCTACAGCATTCGTTGCCACTGCCATGGTTGTCACCCCGCTAGAGGTCCATGCTGGTGATGGTTTGGTTGGCGGCATCGTCGGTGGCATCATCGGCGGGGTCATCGTTAATGAGGCCAATAAAAACCGCCGGACAACAACGCGGCGCACGACCAAATACAAACGATCCACGATTTCTTCCAGCCAGCGCGCGGCGAACAGGGAGGTGCAGGTTGCGCTGAATTACTTCGGCTTTCCGGTCGGCACGCCTGATGGGGCCATCGGGCCAAAGTCTCGCGGAGCGATTTCCCAGTATCAGGCCCATATGGGTTTTGCCACGAACGGCAATTTGAATGATTGGGAGCGCGATCTTCTGGTGCAATCCTATTACCGCGCACAGGCGGGCGGGGCGCTGACAGCGCAGCAGATCGCCAGTGATCCTCGGGGGCCAAAGGGCTTGCTGTACACCTACCGCGATGAGCGTTTGGGTATTGGCGCAGCCGCGGGCGGGCAAATGGCCGCCGCCTCACAGGCCGCCCCGCAGCTTGGCGTTGCCGCCGCAGGTACGACTGCCGTCGCCGCAGCAGTTCCACAATTCGGCGCCGAAGTTGCATCTGAAAACGCCCTGCCGTCTTTTATGGCGCAAGGGGTCACGCAGGTTTCATTGGCAAGCCATTGCAACAAGATTTCCCTTGTCACCAATTCCAACGGCGGCTTTGTGACCCAGGCGACACTGCAAGATCCGGCCTTCGCGCTGTCCGAACAGTTCTGTCTGGCGCGGACCTATGCCATCGCCCAAGGGGAGGAGCTGGTTTCCAAGGTTTCCGGTTTCACCCCACAGCAAATCTCGCAGCAATGCGAAGGCTTTGGCCCCGTGATGCAAGAGCATGTCGCAGCGCTTTCACTGAAATCGCGTGAAGAGGTAATGCAGGGCGTGTCGGGCTTTGTTCTTGGTTCGGGGATGTCGCCTGCGCAATTGGCGGGTACGGCCAAGATTTGCCTCGGGGTTGGTTACGTCACCGATAACATGGATGTCGCCATCGGCTCGGCGCTGATTTTGACCACGGTGGGCGAGGCGGCCTATGCCGAGTTGATCGGCCATCACCTTGCCTCGGGCATTGGCGCAGCACAACGGATGGATCTGTCGTTGCCTTGGTTCGATCAAGGCTATCTGGCAGGGAGCGATGGCACTAGCCAGGTCTTTGCGCCGGGGATGGCCGATCGTGCGCCCTTGATCCGGGCGGCGGCCTATACCGCTGCGGGGCGGAACGTGCCGGGGGCTGCGACCCCAAGCGCGCCGGTTCCTGCCGCAACCCTTCCGGCCTTTGTCGTGCCGGGCGCTACATCAGCGAACCCCTGATCGAAACGGATCAATCAATCATCAATGCCAGGGGCAATTTTCCCCGGCATTTCCATTTTCGGCAGGCTGTTACGAATTATCGGTTAAGGGTGAAAATTCAGCTTGAGGTCCGCTTGCAGTTTCGCTATCACGCTGCAAGTCAAGACAGTGCGGTCGTGGCGGAATTGGTAGACGCGCAGCGTTGAGGTCGCTGTTCTTTAACCGGAGTGGAAGTTCGAGTCTTCTCGACCGCACCAATCTTGACCGATTAGCTAATGTTTTTCAAGCATATCAGGTATCTATCGCCCCTCTCAGGACACGTTCCGGGACACAACGGGGACACTTTCGATGGTGGTCGTGATGAAATTGAAGTACGTGGATGACCTGTCTGGGGGTCGTAAACGGTTCAGGCGCAGGTGGCCCAAGGCAGTGGCTGAGGTGCTTGGCGAAACTTTCTTTCAGGTTCCCATGAAGGCCCGCGAAGGTGCTGCTCTGGTCTCCGAGCAAGAAGCATTGCAGTCCCATTTTGATTCGATAGTCGCAACCGTAACACAGGATGCTGAGCAACTGGCGAGGCTTTCCCCGAGGGAGCGCTGGCGGCAAGCTGTGGCCGAAGCTGGCAGGCTTCTCGAAGGTTCGCGTGGGCGTGATGAAGATGAGATCAGGCAGACTGTCGCGGATGACATCGCCCAGCGCCAAGGCGACCCGATGCTCCACCGCCCCGACACACTCTTTTAGATGCTTGGTCATTGTACGCTCAGGAGCGCAGTGGGTTGAATCGTCATGAGAGAATTCGGAAACGTGTGGAGGGCGCTCTCAGGACGCGTCATCGCTGACCTGAAAAGGGAACATGGCAGGGCTTTGCGTGACTTCATGTTGAAGCAGAAGGCAGCACAGGAAAAACCTTGCCTGTTGACGCAATCCGCAGAGAGCTGGATATGGTGAGGGCGATTGTGAAGCTTGCCTTGCTAGAATTCGATCTGCAGGGCACCGTAACAAACCCGTTCAGGACTCTTGAGATTAAGCGAGGAGGCGACAATGCCCCAGCCATCGCTCGTGAAGCCCGTGACCCGTTGCCTGAGCCTGTCCTGAAGGCCATGCGAGAACGCATTGAAAGTAGGGTGCGGGTACGTGAGCTTGTCTTGATTTGGTATATGCTGGAAGGCACGGGATGCCGAGATCGTGGGGCGGCGTGTTGAAGATGTCTGCCTTGATCATCCAACACCTCACATCAATGTCGAGTGGCACCCTGATAGGCGCGTGAAGACAATGACTAGCCACCGTCTGGTCCCGCTTATCGGGCCGGCTCTGGACGCAGGGCAGGAAGCCGTGAGGCTGGCTGGGGATAGCACCCTTCTGTTTCCTCGGTATGCGGGTGAGAAGGGCCCCGACGCTGTCTCGCAGGCATTGAACAAGCACTTACGCGCTGTAACCCAAAACCCCAAGCATGTGGTTTATTCCTTGCACCACAATCTTAAAGCCAAGCTGGTCGGGGCCGGAACGGTTGCAAGAACTGAGCACAGTATCATGGGGCATGCCGGGGGCAGCGTGGGAGATCGTGTTTACGGGAATGATGAGGCGTGGCTGAAGGTCTGTGTTGAGGCCATAGGCCGCGAAGGCAGGACCGTCCATTGCGCCTTTGATCACCCAAGGTGCAATCAGGGTCTGGGTTCCCCAGCTGCCGAAAGGCGCAGCCACCGTCAGGCGTTCGCCGCGCGGGGCCCAACCGCGCAGCCGGGTGAGGTTCGTTTTGACCGCTGTTTTCATCAATAAAGACAACGCGTTCCGGCATCCGCACAATGGCTGGCAAGTGGTGTGTGGGCCAATCCTCACGTCGCGACCTCACCTTGGCGCGGTGACGTTCGGTATCGACCAGTAACTTTTTTCTGCGTGAACCCGAGGCGCTTTAGCGATCAAGCCCGTCACTATCGACTGGTATAAGCGCACCTTTGCTTTGCACGACAGATCCGGCCAGACGGCAGGCACGGGTGATGCTATGGGTCAATGGTGTGTTGTCATCCATGCCTGCCAGAATCGCCGCGTTAAAGCTGTCACCTGCGGCTGTTGTATCAACAATCGACTGTAGGGCGGGCACGGCGGCGCTTCCATGGACATCGCCCTGACGGTAGAAAACCGGATCGGCACCATTCTTGACCACAACGGTTGAGGCCCCCGCATCGGCATAGCGCGCGGCAGTGGCCTCGGGGTCGTTATCCCCGAACCAGCTTGCCTCATCCTCAAAAGACGGCAGCGCGATATCGCTGACGGCGGCACCTTGCATGACAACCCGCGTCATCTCGGCCGGATCGGCCCAAAGACGGGGGCGCAGATTTGGGTCAAAAGCGACCGTCTTGCCCGCAGCCCGGGCATGGCGCAAGGCGGCCAGAAGGGTTTCACGCGATGCAGGGTCAAGAATGGCCAAGGTGATCCCCGAGAAATAGATCACATCCGTCTGATCCATCGCCCGCTCCAGCGCCTGCGGGTCCGCCGCAAGTTGGCGCGCGGCGGATTGGCTCCGCCAATAGGAAAAGCTGCGTTCTCCGTTGTCGAGAGAGATCATATACAGCCCGATGGTGCGGTCCGGCACGACCTGAACATGGCTGTCGTCAATCCCGCCCGCAGTTATGGCATCGCGCAATTTTTGGGAAATCGCATCCGCCCCGATTGCCGTAAAGAACGACACCGAGGTTTCAGGCCGTAGTCGTGCCAGATACCATGCGGTATTGAAGGTATCGCCCGCAAATCCCAAACTAAATCCATCTGCCGTAACAGCGGGAGCCAGTTCGGCCATGCATTCACCGATCGCTAGAAATCGCATATTCGACCACCTTGTAGGTTATAAAAAATCATCGCGGCGCGGGGTGAAGCTGTCGATCAAGCGCCCCGGCTCCAGACAGACACATCCATGGGGCACGCGAGACGCCACCACAAAGCTGTCGCCCGGACCTACCTCGCGTTCTTCGCCGCCCAGTGAAAAGCGGAACCGGCCGCTTTCCACATAGGTTGCCTGAACGTGAGGATGATCATGCAGCGCGCCGATCGCCCCTTCCTTATTGAAGCGGAAGGCCACGATCATCAGCTCCGGATGACTAGACAGCACCTGGCGGGTGGTGTTCTCGCCAGTCGGGACAATCGGATAAAGGGTCATCTGCGCTCCTCCTCTTTGGATCAAGAGAACAACATTCCGCCGTTGTTGTCTAGATTGGTGCCGGTGGCGAATGCCGAGGCATCTCTGGCCAGAAAGCAAACCAGATTGGCGACATCATCGGGCGTGCCCTGACGTTTGAGCGGGGTTGCAGCCTCCACGTTGCGGCGCACGGCGTCCTTGGTGTGGACGTTGTGAAAATCGGTGTCGATCATGCCGGGGCACAGGGCATTTACGCGGATGTCCGGCCCAAGTCCCTTGGCAAGGCTGCGGGTCATGGCCATCACCGCCCCCTTGGAGGTGGCATATGATGCGGACTGGTTCAGAGATGCATTGAAAGACAAGGGCACAACGCCCTGCATCCCCGGTCGCAAGTCGCGCAAGAAGACCGTCAAGTACGACAAGCGCCGCTACAAACGACGTAACCGCCTTCTCGCGCATGTAAACATGCGCTGCCAGGTAACACATTGAGAGGATGTTCGGCAGGCTCAAGGATTGGCGACGCATCTCAACACGCTACGACAGATCCCCAACCGTCTTCCTCTCAGCAATTGCTCGCGCCGCAGCCGTTATCTTTTGGTTATGAGATGCCGTAACGGGGCCTGCGTTGCACACTGCCTGTTACCGCTTGCAAGATCAGGGGCAATTTGTCGACCATCCCGTATTGGATCCACATAGAGGGCACAGGATGAGACTGTTTGTTGGGTTGGATGTATCGCTGGCAAAGACCGCAATTTGCGTGATCAGCGAGCATGGCAAGATCGTGAAAGAAGCGCAGGTCGCCAGTGAACCTGAAGAATTGGTGCGTTGGGCCCGCGAACAGGACGGCACTATTGCCGCCATTGGGCTAGAGGCTGGCCCATTGTCGCAATGGTTGCACCGTGGGCTGACGTTAGCAGGTCTGGATGTCATCCTAATGGAAACCCGCCAGGTAAAAAGCGCCCTGAAGGCGATGCCAATCAAGACGGACCGGCGGGATGCCGAGGGCATTGCGCGCCTGCTTCACCTTGGCTGGTTCCGGCCCGTTCACTGCAAATCCGTCTCGGCGCAAGAAGTTCGTGCCGTGCTCGGTGCCCGAAAGGCCATCCAGCAAGGTATGATCGCCCTGGAAATGTCTATGCGTGGGCTGTTGCGGAACTTTGGGTTGAAAGTTGGTGCCATCTCTCGGGGCAGGTATGACCACCGGATCCGCGAACTGGCGGACGGCAATTCGATGCTGGAGGCCGCGACAGGCCCTATGCTTCGGGCGCGTGCGTCCCTTCGACAAGAGCTGGCGGTATTGGAACGCCTTGTCCGCCAGATGGCTCAGGATGCCCCTGTATGTCGTCGACTTATGTCGATGCCCCCTCTCGGGCCATTGCTTTGCAATGCCCTGCCGGGCAGCGGGAGTGGGAGCTGTTGTCGCGCTAACCTACAGATCAGCCGTCGATGACCCCACCCGGTTCACATCTCCCAAGAATGTTGGCCCGTGGGTCGGCATGACGCCATCACGCAACCAGTCGGGCGAACGCGATGTCTCAGGCGGCATCACCAAGGCAGGTGATGTCAACCTGCGCCGCGCGCTATGTCAGGCTGCGACCGTGATGTTGCACCGCGGGCGTTCGACCTGGCTGAGAACATGGGCAGCGCAAGTCTCCCGCCGCAGAGGTGGTAAGCGCGCCATGGTCGCGCTAGCCCGGCGTATCGGGGTGATCCTGCACCGGATGTGGGTTGATGACACCGATTTCCGACCACACACTGCCGTGCCCCATGCCACCTGACGGATTGTATTCCCAACCGATGCCTGCCTGACCGCAGGCCTTCGAGGTTCCCCCAGAGGCGTGGTTCCGATAATGCCGTGCTCCGGACTGTTGCCGACCAACATCGAGCACACCTATGAGATAGGCACATCGGAATTGCATTTGAACCAGCATCATGTTGGCAGCCATCGCGCTGTCCACGGACCGAAGCATGCACCCGGGATGATCTCCGACGAAGGCCGCGGCGAAAGCAGAACGGCTCAGAAAGCAACTGTCATCAAATCTGCAACTATGCGGTCGGATGCGTATGTCAAAAAGCACTTGACGGAGACGTCCCCGTTACCGAAGGCTGGAGCCTAGGAGAGGCCATCGGCCAATGTCTGTCCAGCTATTTTAACGGCTGCTGGCGCACCAAGATCCCCCTTTATGGCTTCTGCCTTTCGGTGCCGATCAATGTCTGTGCAGGCATCGTTCTGATCTACGGCTACGGGGGGGACTGGCCTTTGGCGTGGTTGGGTCGGCGATGGGCAACGCTATTGCCTCGGCGGTTCAGGTGTCTTTTCTTGTTTATCAACTTTTGCGAACCGATGGTCATTTGTGCCATATTCCGGGCTGACGCAAAGCAGATTTCATCGCCACACTAGGGCGACATATCGCCTATTCCTTACCCATTGCCGGATGACATTGATCGGTCCGTGGATCATGGTGGGCGGCACGCTGGGGATGCAATTGGCGCAGGCGACCGGGATCATCGTGGCACGGATCTTGGCGCGCATAGAGGATGATGCGCTGCTTGACCGTTTTTTGCAAAGCGCATGGCGCGGGCCCTTTGTTACGGCGGCGGTGGTGGCGATAGTTCATCTTGGGGTTTGCCTGTCGGCCCGCTTTCTATTGGCCGACCTGAACCCTGAGACGCAATCGCTGTTGCTTGGCTTTCTGCTGGTCTTGCTTATCTTACCGTTTCCGAATGGGGTTAATGCGATCTGTGGCAATACGCTTCGGGCCAGTGGTGACACCTATTACGTCATGCACATCTTTCTTTAGGCGCAATGGTTGTTTCGCGCACCTGCAACCGCGTTGGCAGTGCTTTATTTTGATGTTCCGGCTGTTTGGGTGTTTTCGATTTTGCTGTTCGAAGAGCGCTCAAACTGCCCGCATTTCATCTGCGTGTGTATCGGGGTGATTGGAAGCGCGCGCAATGAAAAAGGGCTGACAAATGCCAGCCCTTTAATAGATATACGTCGCAAGTTTACATAGATGCAGGCGCGAAAATCAGAACGGGATTTCGTCATCCATGTCAGAACGCCCGCCACCGGATGGGGCATTGCCGCCGCCGTATCCGCCGCTCGATCCACCACGAGACGAGGATCCACCCTCATAACCGCCGCGGTCTTCATAGCCACCGCCGCCGCCGCCCGACCCGCCGTCATTCTTGCCGCCAAGCATAGTCATATTGCTGCGGAACGGGCGCAGCACCACTTCGGTTGAATAGCGGTCTGCACCGGCTTGGTCTTGCCATTTGCGTGTCTCAAGCTGGCCTTCCAAATAGACGGTGGACCCTTTGCGCAAATATTGCTCTGCGACTTTTGCGATATTCTCATCAAAGATGGCGACGGAATGCCATTCGGTGCGCTCTTTGCGCTCTCCGGTGGCTTTGTCGCGCCAGTTTTCTGAAGTCGCGATACGCAGGTTCACCACCTTGCCGCCGTTGGCAAAGCTGCGCACTTCTGGGTCGCGGCCCAAATTTCCGATGATGATTACCTTGTTAACCGATCCAGCCATGTGGCCCCCCGTAGTTGAAACGCCGCTTGCGGCGCAAAATTGTGTTGCCTGACGTAGCCTCTCGGGGCCATGACGGTTGGCATTTGTATACGCGGGCTGGGCAGAGGTCGCAACTAGAAGGCGCGGCATTTGGTGGGGGTAGATTTTACCCCTCGTCATCTTGTAGACTACCACCATTGTCGGGGTGTTTATGGACGGTTTTATGCGTCGTGGTTTCGGTATTCTGTTTGTCGCGGCACTTGTTTCGGGGGGGGCGGCCCACAGCCCTGTAGCGGCTGAGGCGCTGGTGCTTTCAGGAAAATCGCATTCGCGCAAGACAGTGTTCAAAACCCAGACAAAGCTGCTGGATAACCGACTTTCCAAGCAATATTCGGCCTCTGTGCGCTTGCAACCCAATCCGGTCGTCGTGCCATCAAGCACCAATATCCCCCGTTTCAATGGCAGCTACAAAGGACAGTATCTTTCGGTGGCCAAGGCGGTGGCGCGCAAACATTCGATTCCCGAGGATCTGTTCTTGCGTTTGGTGCAGCAAGAATCAGGCTGGAATCCGACGGCCAAATCCCATGCCGGTGCCACGGGTCTTGCGCAGTTGATGCCGGGAACGGCGCGCAAACTTGGGGTCAACATCCATGATCCGCATCAAAACCTTGAGGGTGGCGCGCGGTATTTGCGGATGATGTATAATAAATTCGGCAGTTGGCGCTTGGCGTTGGCTGCCTATAACGCGGGGCCGGGCGCGGTAGAGAAACACTCCGGCATCCCGCCCTATGCCGAGACGCGCAATTATGTGCGGGTGATCTTGGGCAGTTGACCCCCGCGCAGGGTATTCCCGCGCGGGGCTGGAATTATCAGACCAGCTCGCCTGCGGCCGTGATCTTGCTTTTGCCGCGCAAATAGGGATGCAGCGCCGCCGGCAATTGGACCGAACCATCCGCCTGTTGTCCGTTTTCCAGAACCGCGATCAGACAACGCCCGACGGCCACCCCCGACCCGTTGAGCGTATGCACAAAATCGGGCTTACCACCGGCGGCGGGTTTATAGCGGGCGTTCATCCGCCGCGCCTGAAAATCACCGCAAACCGAGACGGAGCTGATCTCGCGGTAGGTATCCTGTCCCGGCAGCCAGACCTCAAGGTCATGTGTCTTGATCGCGCCAAACCCCATATCGCCAGCACAAAGCACCACAACACGGTAGGGCAGCTCCAGCTTTTGCAAGATCGCCTCGGCGCAGCCTGTCATGCGGTCATGCTCGGCCATTGAGGCTTCGGGCGTGGTAATGCTGACCATTTCGACCTTTTCGAACTGGTGTTGGCGCAACATCCCCGATGTATCGCGCCCCGCTGACCCGGCTTCGGAGCGGAAGCACTGCGTATGGGCGGTCATGCGGATTGGAAGCTGGGCTTCGTCAAGCGTATCCCCGGCGACCGTGTTGGTCAGCGTGACCTCGGACGTCGGGATAAGCCACCAGCCATTGGTGGTCTGATAGCTGTCCTCGGCAAATTTCGGCAGATTGCCGGTGCCGAACATCGCCTCATCCTTGACCAGAACCGGCGTCCAGACTTCATTCAGCCCGTGTTCTTCGACGTGGGTATCAAGCATGAACTGTGCCAGCGCACGGTGCAGCCGAACCATCGCGCCCTTCAGAACCACAAAGCGACTGCCGGAAAGTTTGGCGGCGGTGGCGAAATCAAGGCCGGGCAGGGCGGCGGGAAGTTGGTAATGCTCCAGCGGTTTGAAATCCAGCGTGCGGGGCGTGCCCCAGCGGCGGATCTCGACGTTGTCAGCCTCATCCTTGCCATCGGGAACCACCGGCAGGGGCAGGTTGGGAATTGCGACTAGAAGATCACGCAAGCGGGTATCCTCGGTGGCGGCCCCTTCATTGAGGCGGGCAACTTCGGCTTTTTTCTCGGCGACCAGCACGCGTAGGCGGTTGAATTCCTCGTCATTGCCAGCGGCCTTGGCTGCGCCGACATCACGCGATGCCGCATTCTGGGCGGCCTGCGCTGTTTCGGCGGCCAGGATCTTGGCGCGGCGGGCGGCATCAATTTCCAAGATCCGGGGGGATAGCGCCTCAAGACCGCGCCGTGCAAGGGCGGCGTCAAAGGCTTCGGGGGTCTCTCGGATCGCGCGGATATCGTGCATTTTGGGCCTCATTCTTTGGATGGAACAGATATGCCCGATTATGGCCGAAAGTGGAACGGGGAAAATCATACGTGGCAGCGGTCTTATCCCGCTTGCGTCACTGCCGTGGACTGCATTTCTGTAGCCTTTCCCGCAGGCGGCAGGCTTTGCTGTGGCGCTGACGGAAGAGGACTTGTCGATCACTCGACGCGAGGATCAAGACAGTGTCTATCACAACCTGCAGTCGAATATTTTAACACCGGGCTAGAAAAGCCCCGTCACTTTCGAACAAAAGGTGGCTAAGACGAGCACTTGGGGAGGCATCAAAGCGGGACAGGTCCAGTGCAATGTGTCTTGAAAAATTGAGGTTACCGAATCTTGTTCAGGTATCAACACTTCATAACAATGTCTGAGGTATTCAGTTGCAATCAAGCGCAAGCAGGATGGCGGGTCTTTTGGCGAGTAGTAGATATTGTCAGGTTAAAAATATAATAAAATCAATGAAGTGCTTTAAATTTTGGAGGCGGGTACCGGAATCGAACCGGTCTACTCGGATTTGCAATCCGGTGCATGTGGTTACTAACTGCCACTAACCATCGCGTGTAATCAATAAAAAGCCTTGTTTGCTTAGAGTTATTGCCCTAACAAATCCGTTGAAGCCACCAATGACTGCTAACTGGCGTGGTTACACATTGGTTACATAGTTGTTACATGGTAAGCGAGGGCGCAAAGATGGAACTCACAAAGGAAGCGATTAACGCGCTGGATCATCCAGCAAGCGGACAAAAGCTGTACTGGTTTGACACGCCTAGGGGGTTTGGTCTGCGCGCAACGCCAACGGCCAAAACCTTCATTTTTGACGGTCGTGTGAACGGTAAAAAGCGCCGCGTGACAATCGGGCGTGTGGACCTGTTCAAGCCTTTGAGCAAGGCAAAGGACGTAGCTGTTGAACATGCTTACAACTTCAATCGCGGCGTTGATCCAGTCCTTGAACGGGCGAAAAAAGACACGGCAAGAAAATTACAGGAAGCGCAGACGATAACCTTGGCGGAAGCGCTCAAGGATTATGCGGATGCGCCAAAGAAAAAGGGAAGTGGTTACGGTTCGGGTGTGAAGTTAAAGAAGGCAAGAACAATCCGTGATATTCACACAGTTTGCCAACGGCACTTTAGCGACTGGATGGGCATAGCTGTGACTGAAATCACTGGCGACATGGTGAGGGATCGTCACGCCATGTTTGCAGCAGATGCACCAACGCAAGCTAATCTGGCGTTTAGATACCTGCGGGCCGCGCTGAACCATGTGAACGTTGATAGCGATGATGCCGCGCCGATCATTGTGAATAACCCCGTTGATCGGCTTAGGAAGCGCGGGCAGTGGGCAGATACCAAAGTGAAGAAAACGCGCCTTGAACGCGAAGATATCCCACATTGGGTTGAGGCAGTGAAAACGCTTCTTACAGACAAGGAACTTACCCCCTTGAAGTTTGGTGCGGAACATCGGGACGGTTTGATTTTCATCTTGTTGACCGGTGCGAGATTGTCGGAGGTTTTCGGCAACAAGGAAGATGGATACCCCGCGCTTGCGTGGACCGATGTAGATATGAAGCGTGGAACCGTAACCTTTCGAGATACGAAAAACCGCGATGACCACCAGTTGCCGCTTGGTCCTAAGCTATTGGGAATTTTGGAAGCGCGGAAAGAGGTGTCCGGCCTTTATGTTTTCGGCAACGCGAACAATGAAGTTTCAGGCGATCTGCGCAGCGCGTTCACGCGCATTGAAGCTATGGTCGGGTTGCGTGTGACCGCGCATGATTTGCGCCGCACCTTTGCAGCCGTTGCAAATAGTTTGGACATTTCAGGCTATAAGTTGAAGCGATTGTTGAACCACATTAGCGGCAACACCAGTGATGTAACGGCGGGTTATATTGGTGATATAACAACCGATGATTTACGCGAACCAATGCAACGAATTGAAGAATTTATGTTGCGCGAAGTGCAGGAACTACCAGCATGATCCGGCCCTATGATACCGAATTTTCTCATGCAGTAAGGCGCGCGGCTACCGGTATTCGCCCCCAAGCTGGCGTTGATGTTGCGATTGAAGGTGCGCCGTTGCGGGCTATCCTTTGCAGCGAACAGTCACTTAACCCGGCTGGATTGGAGTTGTTGGCGCTGGCTGTCACCGGACAGCTACGCAAGGCCAGAAAGCAACCGATTGGTGAAACCATGTTCACCCATGCGGTGCGCCGTGCAAGCGCTGCGTGGCGTGGTGGCAAGGGTAAAAGCCCCGCTGTTACCGGTGATGCACTGGCGATCATGCTTCGATCAGGACAGCCCGCCCTTGGGGCTGGTGAGCGTGAATTATTGGCAGAATTGTTTGCGCCAATACCGCCAACCGTACACAATGAACTTCAGGGCAGGCCAGGAAAAGGTGTCGGGCATCCTGATGTGGTTGCGGTGATGGAAATGTTGCGGGATGAAATCGCGAAAGGTTCAGCACACAAGAACGCTATCGTTGACACAGCCAAAGCTTTTCAAATCACCGCTCGAACGGTTCAGGAATATGAAGCGATGACCAGAGAGCGTGAGGTTGCACTGAAGCCTACTGACTGATCAAAACTCTTACGGATTCTGCATTGTGCAAACAGTACGGAATAGGTACTTCGGTGGAAGAGCTTGGTTCATTCAATGCGTGACATAAATGGCTAGCGTATATATGAATATAGAGGTTTATATGAGGTTTTTGCCTTGCGGGCTGGCTTTTTTTGCACTCTCTGGTTGCTACGATCCGGCAGATAACTGTTTGAACGATGAGCATGGAAAACTAGGTGCGTTCGTGGCGTCACAAGAGTTAATATCCAGAAGATTGAAATCGCCAAGCACTTCCGACTTTCCAAACTATCGAGATAGCAACGTGATAGTGGTATTCGAAGGTGAATGTAGATTCAAAGTTGCAGGGTATGTTGACGCACAAAATTCGTTCGGCGGGACCGTTCGCACAAGATACATAGTCGATATTGAAGCAAACCCTATTGATGGAAGTTACGCGGGAAGCAATTTCTTGTTCGATTGATGCATTCGGACAATGTATCCGCTGCAAAATGCAAATTATAGTTAGTTTTACTACTCAAGTCGCAGCATGGGCGCTAAGTGTCACCACACTGTAACCGCCAGAGATTTTTGACCCCTTTATTGCGGTCGGCAGTGACTTCCAACAAGCACGAATAACCCTCAAGTTGACCGCATAGGTTAACATTGAGAGGTTGCGGGGTAATCGCCCCCTTTTTAACGGGGTGCATCTGTAGAACTTACGCGGCCATTTTCAGTTTCATAGCGGGTGTGATGCCGCCGATGCCCATGTTCGGGCGGTCGTTGTTATATGTCCAGAGCCATTGTGTGGCCTGATCCTGAGCCTCCTCGATGCTTTCGATGATGTATTGATCCAGCCATTCATGCCGAACCGTCCGGTTGTAGCGCTCGACATAGGCGTTCTGCTGGGGCTGTCCGGGTTGGATGTGCTGGATCGTAACACTATGTTTCTCAGCCCATTTTCTCAGTGTTTCGCTGATATATTCCGGCCCATTGTCGACCCTGATCGTGCCCGGTTTTCCGCGCCATTCGATAATGCGATCAAGGCTGCGGATGACCCGTTCGGCAGGGAGCGAGAAATCAACCTCGATCCCCAGCCCTTCGCGGTTGAAGTCGTCCAACACATTCAAAAGCCGAAAAGCCCTGCCGTCGCCGAGGCGATCCGCCATGAAGTCCATGGACCAGGTCACATTCGGTCTGTTCGGGACCGCCAGAACGTCAGGCTTCTCCCGTTTCAGCCGCTTGCGCGGCTTGATGCGCAGGTTCAGTTCCAGCTCACAGTAGATCCGGTAGACCCGCTTGTGGTTCCACGGATGCCCCTTCACGTTGCGCAAATGCAGGAAACACAGGCCAAATCCCCAAGTCTTGCGCGCATCCGTCAGCCCTGTCAGCAGATCGGCGATCACCTCGTTCTCGTCTTTCAGCTTCGGGCTGTAACGATAGCAGGTCTCGCTGACCTCGAAGGCCCGGCACGCCAGCGCGATGCTGACGCCCCGTCGCTCTACCGCCGTTTCGGCCATCTCGCGGCGCTGAGATGGCCCCGTTACTTTTTTCCGAGGGCTTCCTTCAATAAGTCCGCCTGCATGCTCAGATCTGCATACATCCGCTTCAGCCTGCGGTTCTCTTCCTCCATGGCTTTCATCTGGCTGACCATGGATGCATCCATGCCACCATACTTCGCACGCCATTTGTAAAACGACGCATTGCTCATGCCATGTTCACGGCAAAGCTCGGCCACCGGCACACCACCTTCGGCTTGGCGCAGGATCGCAAGGATCTGGGGTTCGCTATATCTGGTCATTTTCATTCAAAATCTCCTCGTTCATCTTGCCGAGAAAATTCTACTTCCGCAGCCCCTTACTTTCGGGGGGGATTACCATGGCTGACGGGGGATTCGACCGCATGGCCGAGATTGACGCCATGCACCGGGCCGAGATGGGCGCGGGCTATATCGTGCCTAAATCCAATGCGCGGGCGGCTGACTTATCTTTGCAGCTTAAACCGTTGAGCAAGATCAAGGCGGTTTTGTCGTCGCGCTATCTGGTCAAGGGCTGGCTGGATCAGGGGGCGTTCTCTGTCGTCTACGGGGAAAGCAACGTGGGCAAGACCTTCTACGCCCTAGATTTGGCCCTGCATGTGGCAGCGGGCAAGCCGTGGCACGGGAATAAGGTTCGGGATTGTCAGACCTGCCCCGGCCCTGTCGTCTATGTCGCGGGTGAGGGTGGCGCGGGGATCAACAACCGCATCGAGGCCATTAGACGGGATCGACCGGACCTTGCCGAGCAGATAGACGACAACCCCGATTTTCTCTTGCTGTCCACAACGCTGGACCTATGCACAAGCGAGGACGCGCAGCACCTCATTGATGCGTTATCAGAAGGCACCGCCCCGGCGCTGATCGTGATCGACACATTGGCGCGGTCTATGGGCAACGGAGACGAAAACACCGCCAAAGATATGGGCGCATTTGTTCGGAGCGTGGATCTTCTACGGGCCAAGACCGGGGCGCATGTGATGGTTATTCACCACAGCGGCAAGGACACCAGCAAGGGCGCGCGGGGCAGTGGCAGCTTGCGGGCGGCGGCAGATACCGAAATCGAATTGACCCGTGACGGGGCTGTCATACTGGCCGAGACGAAGAAGCAACGCGATATGACTTGCGGGGCTATCTTTGCCTATACGCTGAAATCGGTTTTCCTTGGGATTGATGAAGATGGCGACAAGGTATCATCGGCGGTTGTCGAGCCGACCGAAGCACCAGCCAAACGCGCGCCGCGCCTGAAAGGCCAAGCCCTAATCGCAATGCAGGCTTTCGGGGATGCACTGGCAGCGCATGGCGAGGTTAAGCACGGCGAGGACTTCCCGACAAACCGTCAATGCGTCTCACTGGATCACTGGCGCGAGGCTTGCGACCGTCACCACCTGACCGATGGGGGCAGCGATAGCGCGGCGCGTCAAGCCTTCGGGCGGGCGTGGAAGTCGCTGCAAGAGAAAGAGATCATCCGCGTGATTGATGGTTTTGCATGGAGGTGCGCCGATGCGTGACACCGTGACAAGCCGTGACAAGTCACTCTTTGAAAGTGGTCAATCCAGCGTGACAACCGTGACAACACCCTATGGGGTGTCACGAGTTGTCACGGTGACCCGGGCCAAGAAAGGGACAACCCCATGACCTACACCAGAACACCCACAACCACAGAAACAGCAATCACACTGGAAGCGGCCAAGCTGCATTGTCGGGTTGATGGCAATGAAGAAGATGTACCAATCACGGGCCTGATCATCGCGGCGTCTAACGAGATCGAGGCGCAAGCGGATATTGCCCTTCTAAGCCAAACCATAACCACCACCACAGACCAAGGGCCGGGTAACTGCATCCGCCTGCCTGTCGGGCCTGTCGCGGCTGACGCTGTGGCCACGGTTGAACTGATCGAGCAGGACGGCACGGCAACGCCTATCACGTCCGGTTACTGGTTAGAGGGCGGGCGCTATCCCCGCTTGCACTTCACCACCACACCCGGCGGGCGTCTGCGCATCACATATCCGGCAGGCTATGGCGATACACACGAGGCAATCCCCGCCGATCTGGCGCATGGCATCGCTGATCAGGTGGCGCGCATGTATGACGAGCGCGGCGGCGTCTATGACAAAGCGCCCGCACTGTCACCCCACACGGCCCGCGTTATCGCACGGCATCGGCGGGTTGCGCTATGACGGCGCTGGAAATGGTCCCAATGCCCCCAAGGAAAGCATGGGCGGGACCGTTGACTGGGCTGTTGCATTCTCTCTCCCAAAAAATCGGGGGGAAATCTGATGGCTAGGGCGGGCAAAGAAGCATCGGCGGCACTGCGGTTTCTCCCTACGCTGGTCATTCCCGAAGGGCGCTTGGCTGGCAGAAAGTTGAAGCTGGCAAGGTTTCAGAAAGACTTTGTGCGCGGCGCGTTCAGTAAAGGCACGTCCGTTGCTTGCCTGTCCATCGGTCGCGGCAATGCCAAAACTGCGCTATCGGCTGGCATCGCTCTAGGCCATTTGAAGGGCGAAATCGAGCCGCAACCCAAGCGTGAAATCATCTTTGCAGCCCGCAACCGCGATCAGGCCCGCACCGCCTTTGCCTTTCTGGTCGGGTTCATCGAGGGATTGCCAGAAGAAGAGCAAGAGCAATTCACCATCCGGCGCGGCTCCAAGCTGGAAGTTGAAACAGACATGAACGGCGGCGGGCTGGCGCGTGTTATCGCTGCTGACGGCAAGTCAATTCTGGGCGGCGCGCCTACGCTGGCGATCTTGGACGAGCGGGCAGCTTGGGAACGTGACAAGGGCGACAATCTGGAAAACGCCATTTTGTCGGGGCTTGGCAAGCGTGACGGGCGGGCGCTGATCATTTCAACAAGCGCGGCGGATGATGCAAACACCTTTTCACGCTGGTTAGACGAGCCACCAAACGGCACCTATGTGCAAGAGCATCGCCCCCCTATGGGCCTGCCTGCTGACGATCTGGAAAGCCTGTTAATTGCCAACCCCGGCTCAAAGGAGGGCATCGGGCCAAGCGCCGAATGGCTGCGAGCGCAAGCACAACGGGCCATTGCGCGGGGCGGTTCTGCGCTGTCCAGCTTTAGAAACCTTAACCGGAACGAGCGCGTTGCCTCTGATGACCGATCGGTCCTTGTCACGCTTGACGAATGGATGAGCTGCGAGGTTTCCCCCGATGATCTGCCCGAGCGTTCCGGCCCGTGCATTCTGGGCGTTGATCTTGGCGGTTCCCGATCAATGAGCGCAGCGGCTCTATTCTGGCCCGACACGGGGCGGCTTGAGGCTGTGGGTACATTCCCCGCCAAGCCTTCACTTGCCGACCGTGGCGCGGCTGATGGCGTGTCAGGGCGCTACACCGAAATGCACGAGCGGGGCGAATTGTCCGTTTTGGGTGATAGCACCGTTCCGCCGGGGCCGTGGCTTGCCGACATTGTGCGCTTGGCAGATGGCGCTGATATTTCCTGTATCGTTGGCGACCGTTTCCGCCATGCCGAATTTGTCGAGGCTATCGACGCGGCGGGCCTTGCGCGGGTTCCGTTCATATGGCGCGGATTCGGATGGAAAGACGGCAGCGCCGATATTGAGCGATTCCGGCGGGCGCTGTTTGACGGCGATATTTTGACCACCCCGTCCCTGCTGCTGCGTTCGGCCTTCTCTGATGCAATCACGCTGGTTGATCCGGCCAACAACCACAAATTGGCAAAGGCCCGATCATTGGGCCGGATCGACGCGGCGGCGGCGGTGATCTTGGCCGTTGCCGAGGGTATGCGGCGCAAGGCGGCACCGATCAGAAAGGCGCGGCTGGCATGGGCATGAAAGATCATTTCCGCCATTCCAAGCGCGTCACAAGCACACGGCGTTGGCAGTCAGTACGGCACGCGGTTTTAGAGCGTGACGGCTGGAAATGCGTTCAATGCGGCGATCAGCGGCGGCTTGAGGTGGACCACATTAAGCCCGTTCGGAGTCACCCCGAATTGTCTTTTAATCCTGACAACCTGCAAGCCCTTTGCGCCCGTTGTCACACCCGGAAAACAAGAATTGAGATCGGCCACAAGCCGTTATCAAAAGACCGTCAAAAATGGCGGGATAGCGTCAACGCGCTCATGCGCGAAGGCAAAAAACCTAACGAGCATAAGGAAAACACACATGCTTAAATCTGTTGAAATCACGCGGCGTCAGTCTGAAATTCGCCAAGCCCTTGCCGAGTTGGTAGGGAAGGACAAACCCACCGAGGACGAAACCCGCCAAATGGGCGCGCTTGATCTGGAATACCGCAACGGCGAAACCCGCTATCGCGCGGCCCTTATTGCCGAAGATACCGAGCGCCGGGACGCCGGGGCCGAGTTGGAAACCCGTTCCGGCAAGGAATGGGCCGACCTGATGGCGGGCTTTGAATTGCGCCAGGTTGCTTTGAACCTGGACGAGGGGCGGCAACTGGACGGCAAGACCGCCGAAATCGTGCAGGAATTGCGCAGCGCGGGCGGTTTCCGTGGCATCCCTGTTCCGTGGCAGGCTTTGGAGCAACGCGCGGGCGAGACTGTCGCAAGCGGCACCCCTGACCCCGTGCAACATCGCCCGATCATTGACCGCCTGTTCCCCGATAGCGTAGCGGCCCGCATGGGCGCGCAAATGATCAGCATCCCGCAAGGTTCAGTTGCATGGCCTGTCACCACAAGCACGGTATCGGCGGGCTGGGCAACATCCGAGACGGGCAACGTGGCAGGGCCGACCACCTACGCCACCACAGACCGGGCAATGTCGCCGGATCATAACTTGGGCGTTCAAATGCGCATCACCCGCAAGGCATTGCAGCAATCGGGCGCGGCACTGGAACAAGCAATTCGGCGCGATATGTCCGGCGCTATGGGCGCGGCGATGGATAAGGCCGTATTCCTTGGCACCGGGGCCGATGGTCAACCCTTGGGCGTGATCACCGGGGCGGCAACCTACGGCATCACAAGCACGGGCGTTGATGACGCGGCAAGCTGGGCGGCGTTCCGCGCGGCTGTGGTGCGCTTCATGGCTGGCAATGCGGCGGGTGGTCCTGCGGCGATCAAGGCAATGATCCGCCCCGAATTGTGGAGCTTCCTTGATGATACCTTGATTACAGGAACGGCTGTTTCGGAGTGGGACCGCATGGTGAAGAACATTCCGGCGGGCAATATCGCCATGACCACAAACGGCCTTGCCGCCCCGGCGGGTAGCCCCTTGGCTTGCACCTCTCTTTTGACCACGGCAGCGGGCGGCGTTGCGCCTATCTTTGTCGGGGCATGGGGTGCGGTTGATGTGATCCGCGACCCCTATTCCGATGCTCAATCGGGCGGGCTGCGCATCACGGCGCTTGCCACAATGGATGTTACGGTTGCACGGCCTGCACAGCTTGAAATCCTGACCGGGCTGGAATTGGCATAATGCTTTGGGGTTCGCATCAAGGCGGGCTGGAATTGCGCACCGAGGGCGGGGAAACCCGCCTTCGGGCATCCTTCCCATATGGCCGGGAAACCGTGCTGTCGGATGGAGCGCAACCCCGCAAAGAGGTTATTGCAAGCCGGGCGTTTGCTGACCGCATCGAGCGCGGCGAGGAAATACACTTCCTTTCCGGGCATGACTATAACAAGCCCTTGGCATCGACGCGGGCAGGCACGTTAACCCTACGCGATACCGATCAGGCGTTAGAGATTGAGGCCGTGATCAAGGGCAACACCTCTTGGGCGCGTGACTTCCTGTCTGCGCATGAATCGGGGCTTGTCAAAGGGCTGTCACCGGGCTTTCGGGTGAAGCCGGGGGCCGAGGCCGTAGAGGCGCGGGCCGGGGCGATCCTGCGCACGGTTCGGGCGGCTGACCTGTTCGAGATTAGCGCCGTGACGGTTCCGGCCTATCCAGATGCACAGATTGAGGCGCGGGCATGGGAAACCCACCAAGACCGCTTGCCCTATCGCGGCCCGCATCCCCTAAACCGTTGGAGGTTGTGAAATGTTTGGACTGTTCAAGAAAAAGCCAATCGAAACCCGATCGAGCGGGGCGGGCTATACCGCGCAAATCATGGCGGCACGGGAAAGCTACATTTCCGGCGCGTCTGGCATCGGTGAATTAACAGCGGCGGCACAGGGCTGCATTAGCCTATGGGAAGGCGCTTTTGCCCTTGCGGATGTATCCGGCACCACCTTGTTGAACCGTGCTACCTTGGCCCTTGCTGCGCGTTCTGTGGCGTTGCGGGGGGAAGCTGTGTTTCTGATCAGGGGCGACCGCCTGTTGTCCTGCGCGGATTGGGATTTAAGCACCCGTGACGGCATCCCCCGCGCTTACCGCGTTTCCATAGCCGAGGCGGGCGGCAACCGTTCCGAAACCGTATTGGCTCAAGAGGTGTTGCACTTCAAAGCGGCATCTGATCCGGTCGCGCCATGGACGGGCCAAGCCCCATTGAAGCGCGCCCAAATATCGGCCCAACTGCTGCAAGAGGTTGAAACCGCTTTGCGTGATGTGTTCAGGGACGCCCCTTTAGGTTCCCAGATTGTGCCATTGCCTGACAGTAGCGCCGACGATATGGCAGAAATGCGTCACGCGTTCAAAGGTCGCCGCGGTTCAACGCTTGTGATCGAGGGCGTAGCGCAAGCCACGGCGGCGGGCATGAATCCGCAACTGGGCCAAAGGGCGCAAGACCTGTCACCGGACCTTTCAAAAGCAATGACCATTCAAACGCTAGACGCGGCGCGGGATGCAATATCGGTCGCGTTCGGAGTGTTGCCGGGGCTTCACAATCGAGCCACCACGGGGCCAATGGTACGCGAAGCCCAACGGCACCTTGCGGGATGGACCTTGCAACCCTTGGCCATGCTCTGGGCCGAAGAGGCAAGCGCCAAACTTGGGGTTGATGTGATGATCGACACCTTGCGGCCGCTGCAAGCTTACGATGTCGGAGGACGTGCGCGGGCCTTGTCTACCATCGTGAAGGCACTGGCCGAGGCCAAAGCGGCAGGCATTGCCCCCGGCGATCTAAACCAAGCCCTTACGCTGGTTAACTTTGGCGAGGGTGACAACGCGGCATAGGGTAGGATAGCCCGCGCCCTTTGATTGGTTTCTGGCGCAAATTATCCCCGTTAGTCGGTGAGTGGGTAAACCCCGACAAGGCGCGGCCCTTGCTCCGTAATGGCGCGGCGCGGATTAGCACGGTTGTTTGATGGGCCGGGGCTACATCACCGGACCCCGCGTTAGGGGGCCACGGGCCGGGGCGTAGGGTCTACGTTCCGGCCTATTCGTTCTCTCTAATTTGAATCCCTAAGCGAGTGATCCTAAATCCTTCGTCGTTTTCGCATGGCTCAATCCAGCCCTTTTCTGCCATGTCGAACCAAATCTGATCGTTTACACGGCTAACTTTCCCAACCTGTTCACACTCGTCACCTATGAACTCTCCAAGAATTTTTAATTCTATTTCTGTCGGTTTCATTGCTTGCCTTTCTTTAATCTCACACCAGCACCACCGCCATTCTCTGCGATGAACTCCACCCCGGCGGATTCAAGGGCCGCGCGGATGGCGGCGACCGTGGCAGGGCGCAATTCTTCACCACGTTCTAGGCGGGATATTGTCGCCTGCGCAACGCCTGCGGCGGTAGCCAAATCACGCACCCCTAGCCCTGTCGCGGCTCTAGCCATTTTGCATTGCGTGGCGTTCATATTATAACCCTGTTATATTTTTCTTGACGCCTTCGCGCACCTGTGGGAAACATAACCTTGTTATCAATTCAACACAAGGAAAACCACCATGAGCAAAGAGAAAAGCACAGCCGACCGCGCCGCCGATCTTGTGAGCCTTCTAAAAGTCTTGTCGCTGGCAGTTGATGGCGAGGACGTGGCAGCGGCAACCTTGGGCCATGTAGGCGGCGGGCGGGTGTTGGATATGGCTTCGGAATTGGCTTTTGACATTCTGGGCGATCTGGAACGCGCGGAAATGGCAGAAAAAGCGGCGTAAAAGCCTAACCCCACACAATGGGGCTTGATAAAGCCCACGCTATGGGGTTATAGTGCTGAAAAGCAATAAGGCTGCACATGACCATCGACCATCAAAAACTTTTCCGGCAACTTGATGAGGCTTTCCAAATCCTTGGTGAGCCTCAATTTCTTGTGCCTGATGTTTGCAAAATTACTGGCGCAACGCCGAAGGCAATTGAGCATTTTGTCGACCCAAAGCGCGGTATGGTTCATTTGATGGGGGACTGGGTTAACCCCGGAACCGGAAAGCGGCGGCGCTTTACCGGAGAACAGGTTTTGATGATTGCGGCAGCATATGCAGTTAGCCGCGTAGGTTTCCCGCAACGCTGGTCAATCCAGCTTGCCGAGCAAGTGGCAAACCGAGCCAAAGGGCGCATCAATGGACTGGCAGTCAATACACACATGACACTTTTGAATTATCCCATGCAAAATGGGGATTGGGCTTTCAAGGCCATTTATGCCGAAACAGTCGAAGAGCCGATCTTGCCCCTTTCCGTATTAGCGCTGGATGTGGACCGACTGATTGACGAAACGCTCACCCAATTGATGGCGATTGTAAACGGCGAAGAAATCCCCGATTTTACCATTCCTGACCCTGAACCTGAACCTTCGCCCTACAGCCCGAAATCCAATTTTTTCAAGAATTGGGAAAAAGGCGAAAGCGGCGAGTGGCACTATGTTGGGCTAACCTTAGAAGAAACCCGCATTCTGATGGAGGATCAAGGTTTTGCCCTTGATGGCGACGAATTGCTTAATGTCGAGGCGGTGAAAAACCCTGATCGGGAGTACATGCTTGAACTGCGGGATCGTCACGAACAAGCCAAATGGGTTGCTATTGGTTTTAACGAGGGCAACGACTAATGAGCAAACCAACCCCCATACTTGCCAATGAGGCAAACGCGGCCAAGCTTCTGGATATGAAGCCTGCCGAGTTTTGCGCACTGGTGGAGCGGGGGCATCTGCCACGCGGTCGGGAAATTGCGCCAGGCTTTGTGCGGTGGGACGTGGACGAACTGCGCCGCATTGGGCGGGGCGATGCAATCGACGGCATGGATGGGGTTCAATGGTAGAGCGTAAGAAATACACTTGGCGGCATCCGAGCGGGCGGGAGTATTTTCGCCGCGGCAAGTCGCTGATCAGGATCAATGCCGAGATCGGCACCGAAGCTTATGACCGCCTGTATTGGGAGATCATGACAGGCAAACGGGCCGAGGCCAAACGCTCTTGGGGCGCTCTAATTGAGTTGTTCCGACAATCTGACAAATGGTCGAGTCATTCGCCGCGCTACCGCCAAGACCTTGAGCCTGTCTTTTCCTACCTGATTGAGAAGATCGGCAAGGCAGATGTGTCGCGCCTTACCCAGACAGATATTTACAAGGCGATGGATGCAAATACCCACCGCATCCGCTTTGCAAACTACATCCCGACCGCCATTTCCATGCTGTCGAAATTTGCCATTCGCAAGGCTTGGCGGACGACAAACCCCGCAATCGGGATCGAGCCTTTGAAGGTTCCCACTACCAAAAAGAAACCGCATATCCCTTGGCCTGATTGGGCGGTGGAGCGTTTCCGGGCCGAGGCCAACCCGATTGCGCGGCTGATCTTTGAAATCGGCGTTGGAACTCTACAGCGTCCCGGCGATTGGATTGGCTTCACTTGGGGCGACTATGACGGCGACACGCTCAAGCTGCGTCAGAACAAGACGGGCATTGAATTGACCCTGCCATGCACACCGGCGCTCAAGGCGGCGTTGAATGAGGCCAAAGCGGCGCTGGACTTCGCACCAATGCCAAACCGCCATATCCTGACCAATGCTTACGGCGGGCGGATGATCTACCGGACAATGGCCGATAACATGATCAAGGAACGCAAGCGGCTTGGCCTGATGCTCTATGATCAGCATGCCTTGCGCTATCGCGGTGTAAAAGAATTGGCGTGGTCTGGTTGCGACGACGACGAGATTGCCAGCTACAGCGGCCACACAACTAAGGCAATGATTGTGAAATATGCGGGGGAGGCGCGGCAAATCATGCGGGCGCGTCAAGCGGCTGCAAAGCGATTCTGAACAGAACACGACCAGAACAAGAACTTGATACTAGGAGTGATACCCTATGAGCAGACACGAAGCTAAGTACTTGAAATCATTGGAGGCGGGTACCGGAATCGAACCGGTCTACTCGGATTTGCAATCCGGTGCATAGCCTGCCTGCCCACCCGCCATAGTGCTGCGTTTATTAGGTATTCTTTTGGTGTAGGTCAACCCGTATCAATGCCTGTCGTGCGTTCTTTTTACGAGTCCTTCGATCCACCCCTTCTTTTCTTCTATTTTGCACAAGGAAAGGCGTTACCAATCAAGCCGCGCCTTTCCGTCTTGCGTATTTTGTGGGCCAAGCCGTGCAAAGCCCCCTCACAAGAGCGATGTTCTGCACGTGCTTGTTGTCAAATCCCTGTCACCCGCGGAAAAAACGGCTTTCCTTGATCTGATCCCATGCCCAGACCACCTCTTGCAAACGCTCTTCATCCGAGCGATCCCCGCCGTTCATATCAGGATGAAGGTCCTTCACCAAGCTTTTGTATTGCTTGCGAATTTCTGGCTTTGTCCAGCTGTCCCGAGCATCCAGAATTTCCAGGGCCTTGCGCTCGGTCGGGGGCAGCTTGCGAGAGGCTGCGGCGGGGTTGACCTTGCCCGGGTTCTGCGTGGCCTTTTCGCCCAGGATCGACATCGGATCGTTGACGCCAAGCCGTGACCAGACCCGCCCTTCGTCGGGGCGCTTGTTAAAGGGTTTTGTCTCACGCCCCCAAACGCGGTCTTTGTCGAGGAACTCTTCGAATTCCTCTTCGGTGTTGCCCTGAAAGAAGTTCCACTTCAGATTATATTCGCGGATATGCTCTTTGCAGAACCAGAAATATTCATCCAGAAGATCGGGGCTTTTGGGCGCACGATAAAGGCCCGGCTCGGTACAATTGCCGGCCTCGCAGGTCTTGGTCGATGTTTCGAACGCGCCGGACATACCGCGCCGCCCGGTCTTGCGCTTCTTTTTATCCGAAGAAACGCGCATATCAAATTCAAATGGGGGACGTTCTGCCATGGTGTTGCCTTTCCGACTCGAACGCGAGAGTTTAGACTATTGGTCATAGGATTGAAGGGGGTTGACAGACATATGCCCGTCGCAGACGAAATTTACCGCAAACTAAATGAGGCATTTTCTCCGGATCAGCTTGAGGTGGTGAATGATAGCGCCAGTCACGCCGGGCATTCCGGCGATGACGGGACAGGAGAGACACATTTCAATGTTTCCATCCGCGCGCCCGGATTTTCCGCAATGGGGCGCGTGCAGCGGCATAGGGCGGTACATGCCGCCCTTGGCGCAGAATTGATTGGCCGTATTCATGCATTGGCGTTGGACATAGGTTAGTCGGGGCTGGGTAAACAACGCGTAAACACCAATGAGAAAGCCGCTCCCATGCTATGGGAGCGGCTTTCTGTCATATGGGGGGGCAGCCCTTGGCTTTCAGCGCCAACCGGCGGGCGTGAAGGACCGGCTCGGTATAGCCGGAAGGTTGTGCGCGCCCTTTGAACACCAAATCACAAGCGGCCTGGAACGCGATCCCGTCAAAGCCGGGTGCCATCGGGGTATAACCCGCATCACCTGCGTTTTGACGGTCCACGACGGCGGCCATTTTGCGCATGGCTTCCATCACTTGAACCTCGGTCACCACACCGTGATGCAGCCAGTTTGCAAGCGCTTGGCTGGAGATCCGGCAGGTCGCGCGGTCTTCCATCAGGCCAACATCATGGATGTCCGGCACTTTGGAGCAGCCGATCCCTTGGTCAATCCAGCGCACCACATAGCCCAAAATTCCTTGGGCGTTGTTTTCCACTTCTTGGGTGATCTGCGCATCGGACCATTTGCGATAGCTGGCCAGCGGGATATCCAGCACTGCATTGACATGCGCCCGTGCCCCACCTGCCGCAAGCCGCTTTTGCACCGCAAAGACATCGATCTTGTGGTAGTGCAACGCGTGCAATGTCGCCGCCGTGGGCGAGGGCACCCAAGCACAATTCGCCCCGGCTTTGGGATGTTCTACCTTTTGCTCCAGCATCGCAGCCATCTGGTCCGGTACGGCCCACATGCCCTTGCCAATCTGCGCGCGGCCCGACAGCCCGCAGGCAAGGCCGGTATCGACGTTCATATTCTCATAGGCGCCGATCCAGCCCTTGCGCTTGATGAAATCCTTGCGGCTAAAGGGGCCCGCCTCCATCGAGGTGTGGATCTCATCGCCGGTACGGTCCAAAAAGCCGGTGTTGATAAAGCAAACCCGGCTTTTCGCGGCGCGGATACACTCCTTGAGGTTGACCGTGGTGCGGCGTTCTTCATCCATGATGCCCAGTTTGACGGTGTTTTTCGGCAGGCCAAGCATTTTTTCAACAGCGGTGAAAATCTCATCGGCAAAGGCAACCTCTTCGGGGCCGTGCATCTTGGGTTTGACCACATAGACCGAACCGGTCAACGAGTTACCGCCATCACGTTTCAGGTCATGCATCGCGATCAAAGTGGTGATGCAAGCGTCGAGCAAGCCTTCATAGGCCTCATTCCCCTCGGCGTCGCGCACGGCGGGGTTGGTCATCAAGTGCCCCACATTGCGCACCAGCATCAAGGCGCGGCCCTTGACGGGAAAGGTTGTGCCATCGGGGGCGGTGAATTCGCGGTCCGTGGCAAGGCGGCGGGTGATGGTTTTGCCACCCTTTTCCAGCGTTTCCTCAAGATCGCCCCTCATCAGGCCAAGCCAGTTGGAATAGGCCAGAACCTTATCCTCGGCATCGACGCAGGCGACGGAATCTTCGCAATCCATGATGGCAGAGACGGCGGATTCCATCCGCACATCGGCCAAAAGCGCACGGTCGCGGCTGCCCATCGGATGCGCGCGGTCAAAGACCAGTTCTACATGCAGCCCGTTATTGACCAAAAGCACGGAGTCCGGCGCCTTGGGGTTGCCGAGGTAGCCCGCGAATTTCGAAGGATCAACCAGTGGCAGATCATCGACCATCAGCTGGCCTTTGTGCACGTGATAGCGGCTGACATCGGAATGGCTGGTGCCCGCAATCGGGAAAGCCATGTCCAGAAACATCCGCGCCCGGGCAACAACGCGCGCGCCATGGCCGCGATCATAGGCACCCTTGGGGGGCAGCACGCCCATCGCATCGGTGCCGTAAAACGCATCATAAAGGCTGCCCCAGCGCGCATTCGCAGCATTGAGCGCAAAGCGGGCATTGGTGATTGGCACCACCAGCTGCGGGCCGGGGATCTTGGCGATTTCCGCATCGACATTGGCGGTGTCAATTTTGAAATCCCCACCTTCGGGCACCAGATAGCCGATTTCTTTGAGGAAAGACATATAGGCATCGGGGTCATGCGGTTTGCCGCGATTGGCGATATGCCAGGCGTCGATCTTGGATTGGATCGCGTCGCGCTTTTCCAAAAGAGCGCGGTTCTTGGGGCCAAGCGTGTTGACGATCCCGGACATTCCCTCCCAAAAGGCGCTCGCATCTACGCCGGTTCCGGGCAGCGCGTTTTCTTCGATAAACTGCGCCAGTTGAGCATCGACCTTAATCCCAGCCTTATCCAACATCTGTGCCATTCTCGCGCCGCCTCCATTTGCATACGATGGCACACAGTTAGGCCGAAAAGCGGTAAAAAGCAATTGGAATGGCCTTGTTTCCCTACGCTTATGGCGAAATGACTTTCTTGGGTTTTTTGAAAATAATGCGGATGCTTTAGGGATTGCTGTGCATTGGACCTTACAGATCAAGCACAAGTTGTCCAAAGGGTGCGGGGCGTGTTCGGCGCGGTTTGGGGCCTGTGTCGCGGCGCAGGGAGCTGATGGCGGCTTTTGCCTCTTTGGCGGCGGTTGTCAGGTCGACGATGGGTTCGGGATAGCGGCGGCCCAGCACGCTTTGCGCGGCGGGCCAGACCCATGGCATATGCAAAAATTGATCGGGGACAGAAGCCAACTCCGGTACCCAGCGGCGGGTGAAGGTGCCGTTTGGGTCATGCTCCAACCCTTGTTTGACGGGGTTGATCACCCGCATGCGGTCGATGTCCGCGATGCCGGATTGCAGCTCTACCTGCGGCCAATGGATACCCGGATCATAATCGGTAAAGCGGCGCGCCAGCACATGGCCGACCGCGCGCCAGTCAAGCCGCAGGTAATAGGTTGCAAATGACACCAGCATCGCCCGTGCATGGAAGTTCAGCCAGCCGCTGGCGGTGAGATAGCGCATGCAGGCATCCAGAAAGGGAAAGCCGGTTTGCCCCTGCGCCCATGCCTCCATCAGCGCGCCGGACGTCACACAGCCTGCGCGCGGTTCAAAGGTGGCCGCGTCCTTCAGCTTTTGGATGAACTGGTCCCGCAACGAAAGCCGGTTTTCAAAACCCCTCAGGTTCGCCCCCCAAGCGCCCCCCGGCCGCGTGGCGCGCTTTGCGGCAAGCTCTTGCCTTATGTGCCGCGCCGAGATCACGCCGGTGGCAATATAGGGCGACAGGCGAGAGCAGGCCCGCTCTGCCGTTAGGGGGGAGGCCATGGCCCGCAAATAGCCCGCGCCGCGATGTTCCAGAAAACTGCCAAGCTGTGCATAGGCCTGCGCGCGCCCGCCGGTTTGGCGGTGCGGGCAGGGGTCTGATTGCATCCGCAGGGCCCGTGCAGGTGGGATGTCGCCCGGCTCTACGCCCGGCAGGGGTTGGAATGAGGGGGCTGTGGTGGAATTCTCGGCGATGACAGCGCTTTGCGGGATCTGGACCCAGTCAATACCGGCACTGCGGGCCCAATCGCCAACACGTTGATCGCGGGCAGAAACCCATGCATTGCCCGTCTCTTGATGGCTGACGATCCGCGTGATGGCATTTTGCCTGCAAAGCCGCGACAGCACCTCAACCGCGTCGCCGGTCCGCAGGATCAACGGCCAGCCAAGGCCTGCCAGATCATGACGTAAATCGGCCAGCGCCTCGGCGGTAAAATCCCATTGGCGGGCGGATGTGTCGGGCAGGGCCCAATAGTCCGGCTCTGCGACATAAAGCGGCAACACGCGACCCAGCCCTGCCGCAAAGGTCAGGGCCGGGTGATCATCCACCCGCAAATCGCGCTTGTACCACATGAGAACATTCATAGAACAAGGGGATAGGATTTGCGCGGATTCGGCAAGTCGAAAATAGCGGATCAGTCGCTTGTCGTGGCCTCTACTCCGGCGGGGGCGCTGGTTGCGGCACCTTCGCCCAACAGCGTGCCATCGGGATCTGTCTCATCGCCAAGGAAAATTACCAAGGCCAGTCCGACAACGACCAGAACAACAGCGATGCCGACCAGTGGGCCGCGATGATTTCTCTTTTGACGCTCGATATTTGCATTCGGGGCTGACATGGGGTGCTCCTTTCCAAGGGTTGCGCGGTGGTGCGGGTTGAACACCGCCACTCGGGGGACTAACGTCGCGAAAACGGTCATGGTTCCCGATCTGACCACCCCATCACGCGAAAGGCCGCTCCCCGTGCAAACCTCTTCTGTGCAAACCTCCCCCCAAGCGATTCTTCTTGCCGATTATCAGCCCTTTCCCTTTTTGCTGGATCATGTGGCGCTGCATTTCAAACTGCATCCGACGCAAACACGAGTGACGGCGCGGCTGTCCTTTGCGCCCAATCCGGCGGCCAAACCGGGACAGGATATGCGGCTGGACGGGGAAAACCTGATCCTGCATGCGCTGTCGCTGGATGGCAGGACACTTGCGCACACGCCCGATGCGACGGGGCTGACGATTCCGGCGGCGGATTTGCCCGATGGCCCCTTTGTCTTGGAGACGGAGGTGGAGATCTCGCCCGAGACCAATACCTCGCTGGACGGGCTTTATATGTCGGGGGGCATGTATTGCACGCAATGTGAGGCGCAGGGCTTTCGCAAGATCACCTATTATCCCGACCGCCCCGATGTCATGGCGCGCTTTGATGTGACGATGGACACGGATATGCCGGTGCAGCTGTCGAACGGCAATCCGACGGGGCTGGGCGCGTGGCATGACCCTTGGCCGAAACCGGCCTATCTGTTCGCGCTGGTCGCGGGCGATCTGGTGGCGCATTCCGATACGTTCACCACCATGTCGGGCCGCAAGGTTGCGCTGAACATCTATGTCCGCCCCGGTGATGAGGGCAAATGCGCCTATGCGATGGACAGCCTGATCCGTTCGATGAAATGGGATGAGGAGGTTTACGGCCGAGAATATGACCTCGATATATTTAACATCGTTGCGGTTGATGACTTCAACATGGGCGCGATGGAAAACAAAGGGTTGAATATCTTCAACTCCAAACTGGTGTTGGCCACGCCTGAAACCGCGACCGATGATGACTATGCCCGCATCGAGGCCGTGATCGCGCATGAGTATTTCCACAACTGGACCGGCAACCGCATCACCTGCCGCGACTGGTTCCAGCTTTGCCTCAAAGAGGGGCTGACGGTTTATCGTGACCAGAAATTTTCGGGCGATATGCGCAGCCATGCCGTCAAACGGATTGAGGATGTTCTGGCCCTGCGTGCCCGTCAGTTCCGTGAGGATGGCGGCCCGTTGGCCCATGCTGTGCGGCCTGATTCATACGTAGAGATCAACAACTTCTACACCGCGACCATCTATGAGAAAGGCGCCGAGGTGATCGGCATGCTGCGCGCGCTGGTCGGCGATGAGGGCTATGCCAAGGCGCTGAACCTTTATTTCGATCGCCATGACGGGCAGGCGGCGACGATCGAGGATTGGCTTAAGGTGTTTGAGGATGCTACGGGGCGTGACCTGACACAGTTCAAACATTGGTACACCCAGGCAGGCACGCCGCATCTTACGGTAACAGATGACTTTAAGGACGGTTTATATACCCTTACGATTGAACAGAAAAACCCTGCAGCGCCGGGGCAGGCCTCCAAGGATCCAAAGGTGATCCCCGTGGCGGTTGGTCTTTTGAATTCTGACGGCGCTGAGGTGGTGCCGACCACTGTTCTGGAGCTGACGCAAGAACGGCAAAGCTTTGCATTTGAGGGGCTGGCCAGCCGCCCCGTTCCATCCATCCTGCGCGGGTTTTCGGCCCCTGTGATCCTTGAGCGGGAAAGCTCGGCCGAGGAACGCGCCTTCTTGTTGGCCCATGACACCGACCCGTTCAACAAATGGGAGGCAGGCCGCGCCTTGGCCAAGGACGTGCTGATGCGCAAGGTTATCGCAGGTGGCGATACGCCAGCGGATTGGCTGACAGCGGTTGAAACCGTGACCTTTGACGAAACCCTTGATCCGGCGTTTCGCGCGCTGACCCTGCGCCTGCCGGGCGAGGATGATATCGCCCAAAGCCTGCATGCTGCGGGCCATGTCCCTGACCCTGCTGCGATCCATAGCGCCCGCCGCGCGATGCAGGGTGGTCTGGCGGGGCATCTGGCCAAACGCCTGCCCGCACTGATCGACGGCTTGCAAACCCCCGGCCCGTTTGACCCCGGTGCGGTTGCGGCGGGGCGGCGTGCGCTGCGGCTTGCGGCCCTTGCCTTAATGGCGCGGCTGGATGGCGGTGCATCTGCACAGGTAGCCATGCAAAATGCCAATTCCATGACCGAAGAGCTGGGCGCCTTGGCGATCTTGCTTGATGTCGGGCAGGGCGATGATGCCGCCGCCGCCTTCCGCCTGAAATGGCAAGGGGACCGTTTGGTGATGGACAAGTGGTTCGGGCTTCAGGTCGTCTCGGCAGCACCTGACCGTGTGGCGCAAATCACCGATGCGCTGACCAAAGATCCTGATTTCGACTGGAAAAACCCCAACCGGTTTCGCGCGGTCATTGCCTCATTGGCCAGCAATCACGCGGGGTTCCACCATGCCTCGGGCGACAGCTACCGCTTGCTGGCCGATTGGCTGATCAAGCTGGATCCGGTCAACCCGCAAACCGCCGCGCGCATGTCGACAGCGTTTGAGACATGGCCACGCTATGACGCCGACCGTCAGGCCTTGATCCGTGCGGAACTGGCCCGGATTGCCGCCACCCCGAACCTGAGCCGCAACCTGACCGAGATGGTCGGGCGGATGTTGGGCACATAACCCCGCTTGAACACGGTTCCGCTTGGCCTTAGAACCGCAGCAAGCTGATATAAGGGACGCGCTATGCTTGATCTGACCTATGAAAACCCAAAGCCGAAGGTCATTGCCGGGGCCAAGCAGGATTGGGAGCTTGTGATCGGGATGGAAATCCACGCGCAGGTTTCCTCTAATGCCAAGCTGTTTTCGGGCGCGTCGACCCAAGTGGGGGCGGAGCCGAACTCCAACGTGGCCTTTGTGGATGCCGCGATGCCGGGGATGCTGCCGGTCATCAACGGCTATTGTGTGGAGCAGGCGGTGCGGTCCGGTCTTGGGCTGAAGGCGCAGATCAACCTGCGCTCGGCCTTCGACCGCAAGAATTACTTCTATCCCGACCTGCCGCAAGGCTATCAGATCAGCCAGCTTTACCACCCCATCGTGGGTGAGGGCGAGGTGCTGGTGGAACTGTCCCCCGGCGTGGCCCGTCTGGTGCGGGTGGAACGTATCCATTTGGAACAGGACGCGGGCAAAAGCATCCACGACATGGACCCGAATATGTCCTTCGTGGATTTCAACCGGACCGGCGTTGCCCTGATGGAAATTGTGTCACGCCCCGATATCCGCTCGGCCGAGGAAGCCACCGCCTATGTCACCAAGCTGCGCCAGATCCTGCGCTATTTGGGCACTTGTGACGGCAATATGCAAAACGGCAACCTGCGTGCAGATGTGAACGTCTCCGTCTGCCCCCCCGGCCAATATGAGAAATATCAGGCCACCCAAGACTTCAGCCATCTTGGCACCCGCTGCGAAATCAAGAACATGAACTCTATGCGTTTCATGACGCAAGCCATTGATTTCGAAGCACGTCGCCAGATCGCAATCCTTGAGGACGGCGGCAGCGTGGACCAAGAAACCCGCCTCTATGATCCTGATAAGGGCGAAACCCGTTCCATGCGGTCCAAGGAAGAGGCGCATGATTACCGCTATTTCCCATGCCCAGACCTTTTACCGCTTGAGATTGAGCAGGCTTGGGTTGATGAGATCGCGGCAAATATGCCCGAGCTTCCCGATGCCAAGAAAACCCGCTTTATGGGGGATTTCGGCCTGACGGATTATGATGCGAATGTGCTGACGGCGGACCTCGATTCCGCAGGGTATTTTGAGGCAGTGGCCAAGGGCCGTGATGGCAAGATCGCCGCGAATTGGGTTATCAATGAACTCTTTGGTCGGTTGAACAAAGAGGGGCTGACCATCGCCGAAACGCCGGTCTCATCCGTGCAATTGGGCGGGATTGTCGATCTCATTGGTTCTGGTGAAATCTCGGGGAAAATGGCCAAGGACTTGTTTGAAATCATCTGGACCGAGGGCGGTGATCCGGCAGAGGTTGCCAATGCCCGTGGCATGAAACAGGTGACAGACACCGGCGCAATCGAGGCTGCTGTGGATGAAATCATAGCCGCCAACCCCGCGCAGGTTGAAAAAGCCAAGGCGAACCCGAAGCTGGCCGGCTGGTTTACCGGCCAAGTCTTGAAGGCCACTGGCGGCAAGGCGGCCCCGGCAGTTGTACAGCAGCTTGTTGCGCAAAAACTGGGCCTTTAAAGGCACCCTCGCGCCGATCACGACAAGCTGATCGGCGCGCAGCTTTTCTTTTACGATGAAATCGCCGATGTTTGGCCTATGGTCGTGCTGCGTCGTCTCTTTCAGGTTTTGCTGATCCTCCTTGTTTTGCCTTGGGGGGCGTTTTCGGCCATGCCTGCCGCCGCAGAGCCTGTGGTTTTTGCAGGGCATCAAACAACAGCACGTGACGCAAGCCATGTTGTCTCCGCCCCCAAGCCCTGCCGTATCGCAATCTTGCCCTGCGGGTTGGATGTGGCCTTGCCCGTTGCATTTGCAATCCCGCCGATGGCGCAGGGGGGCACGGTTTTTCAGCTTTCCCGGAGCATTATAGGGCAAGGCATTGTCCCGTCGCCGTCTCGTGGTCCGCCTCGGGTGGTCTGATTTCGCCAATATCCCTTTATCAGACCTCAAGGAATTCAAAATGTTGACCAGAAGACGTTTTGCTGCACTCGGTGCGGTTGCTGCGCTTTCCGCCTGTACGCGGCCTACCGCTCCAGAAACGGCCCCGCCGCCCGTCTATCCGCCACTCCCCGCCTTTTATGGCCCGATCTACGGAGAGCCATTCCCCATTCCCGCGATCGAGGAAGGCAGCCTTGCCCCCGAGCTGTGGCGGCAAGAGGTGGAAAACCCTTGGCCCAACAGCCCGCGCGGCAGTATCATTATCGACCCGGGTGCTGCGCTTTTGCATTTCATCGAAGGGCCCGAGACTGCGATCCGATACGGCGTGAGCGTCGGGGCACAGGGGTTTTCATGGGATGGCACCGCGCGTTTGCAATTCGGGCGCGAATGGCCGCGCTGGAAGGTGCCTGCAGATATGATAAAACGGAGGCCGGAGCTTGAGCCCTATTCCGTTGCCAATGGCGGTATGGACGCGGGGCCGGGCAACCCTTTGGGTGCGCGCGCGCTCTATCTGTTCCAGAACGGCAAGGATACGCTTTACCGTATTCACGGCGATGCCGGCGCGCGGGAGTTGGGGAATGCAGTTTCCTCGGGCTGTATCCGGATGCTCAACCAAGACGCGATTGATCTGTATGATCGCCATATCCACGGGGCTGCGGTGACGGTTCTGCCCTCTGTCCGGCCAGTGGGGCTTTCGGATGTGTATTGAACGCGGGCCATTTTCCTTTCCCTCAATCGGCCAATCGGCTAAGTCTTGCGCAAAAAGGCGCTTGGAGTCCCTATGAAGTTTTATGAATATAAGGTCATTCCGGCCCCGAAAAAGGGCGAGAAAGCCAAAGGGGCTAAAACCCCGGCCGAGCGTTTTGCCCATAAGTTGACGGGCTTGATGAATGAAATGGGGGCTGCGGGCTGGGAATATGTCCGTGCCGACACCCTGCCATGCGAAGAGCGTTCGGGCCTGACGGGCACAAAATCGGTGTTTCAGAACATGCTGACCTTCCGCCGCGAATCCCGCGCCGAGGCGGTAGAAATGCTGACTCCAGCAGCTTTACAGCCAAAGGCCGAGCCCAAGCTTTCTGCCATCCCCAAAAAACCATCCGAGGAACCGCATGACGTGGTTACCGATACGCCAAAGGCGGTTTGATCAGGCCCTTGCCGCCGTCAAAGCGCGCGGCAAAGCGTCCTTGAAGATTGCAAGTGCATCTGCGTCGCCCAAGCTGACGCGGATGCAGCGATCCATTGGGGCAGTTCCGGGCATGCGGACAAAAACGCCAAGATTTGCCAATGCAGTCAAAACCTTGCGCGCGAATTCACCGTCTTGCCCGCAATCAATACAGATGAAATTCGTGGCAGAGGGTAGCGCTTTCAGGCCGTTCTCACGCGCCACTTCGGCAAAGTCTTCGCGGGCGGTCACCACTTTTGCCTTCACCGCGCCAAGCCAGTCTTGATCGGCCAAGGCCGCAAGCGCGCCAGCCTGTGCGATCCGGCCCATGCCAAAATGGTTGCGCACCTTGTTAAAGGCCTGCGCCAGTTCCGGGGCTGCAATCGCATAGCCAACCCGAAGGCCCGCAAGCGCATAGCCTTTGGAAAAGGTCCGAAAGCGGATGACGCGGGGATCATCGGGGGCAATCTTGGGGGCGCTGCCTTCTGGCGCAAGGTCTATATAGGCCTCATCCAGAATCAACAGGCAGCCGTCGGGCAGGCTTTCAATCATTTGCTCGATCGCTACGGCGGACAATTGGCTGCCCATCGGATTGTCAGGATTTGACAGATAGATCAGCTTGGCGTCAACTGCGTGGGCGCGGGCCAAAAGCGCATCGGGATCCTCAAAATCATCACGGTACGGCACCTTGTGAAGCGCGCCGCCAAAGCCCGCTACATGAAAATTGAACGTGGGATAAGCCCCGTCAGAGGTCACAACTGCATCGCCGGGCCCGATCACCAACCGTACGAGATAGCCCAAAAGCCCGTCAATCCCTTCGCCAACCACGATATTTTCGGGGGCCACCCCATGGTGCGCCGCAAGACCCACGCGCAGGTCATGGTTTTCGGGATCGCCGTACATCCAGACATCACGCGCCGCCAAGGCCATTGCCTCAAGCGCACGAGGTGAGGGGCCAAACATGTTTTCATTCGCGCCAAGACGCGCCTTGAAGGCATGCCTCATCGCCCGTTCCTGCGTTTCAGGGCCGACGAATGGCACGCTTGCGGGCAGGGATTGGCTCAGCGGGGTAAAGCGAGGAGTGGTCATCGGCGGCTCCGGGTTGCGGCAAGGGGGCAATTTGCCCCCTTTGTTTTCAGGTTGGGTGAGGCCCTATTCCATTTCGGCAAGGCGCGCCAAGGCGGCTTGGATCTTGGTGATTTCCTCTTCACCCAAGGCCAGCTTTTCGCGGGTTTCCTCAACCACTTCGGGCTTGGCGCTGGCCACGAATTTGGGGTTATTCAAACGGCCACGCAGCCCGCCCATATCCTTTTCCAGCTTTTCCAGCGTTTTCGACAGGCGCGCGCGTTCTTCGGCGATGTCAATCAACCCCTCTAGCGGGATGGCAAAGGTCGCGCCCTCGGCGGCAACGGTGATCGCCCCTTTTGGAACCTGTGCTGCCTCTTGCGCGGTTTCGATCCGTGCAAGACGGAAGATCAGCGCCTCATTCGCCGCTAGTGCCGCCTTGGCGTTTTCATCCAGACCGACGCAAAGCAATTCGACCTTCAAACCGGCAGGCACATGCATTTGCGCACGCGCCGAGCGGATATCATCAATCAGACCAGTGACCCAGTTCATTTCGCGCAGCGCGTCCGCATCGATCAGCTCTGTGCCATAGGTCGGCCAATCGGTGTGAACAAGCGGCTTGGCGCGGGTGCCGGTGGTGGCCCAAAGTTCCTCGGTGATGAAGGGCATGATCGGATGCAGCATGATCATGCATTGATCAAGCACCCAAGCCATTGTCTTGCGGGTCTCCTCGGCCTGATCGCCATCAAACAGCGGCTTGGCAAATTCAACATACCAATCGCAGACCTTCCCCCAGACAAAGGCATAGAGCGCATTGGCGGCATCGTTGAACTTATAGGCCTCCAACGCGGCATCGACATCGGCGCGGGTCTTGGCGGCCTCGGCGATGATCCAGCGGTTCACGCGGGCCTCGGCGGCAGGGGCCGCGCTGGTGGCGTGACCTTCCCAAACGCCGTTCATCTCGGCAAAACGGCAGGCATTCCAAAGTTTTGTGCCAAAGTTGCGATAGCCTTTGATGCGGTCTTCGGACAGTTTGAGCACACCGCCCATCGCCGCCATCTGCGCCATGGTAAAGCGCAAGGCGTCGGCGCCGTATTCATCGACGATCACCAGCGGGTCAATCACATTGCCGCGGGTTTTCGACATCTTCTCACCCTTCTCATCGCGCACCAACTGGTGGAGATAGACGGTGTCGAAAGGTTCCTGACCGACCACGGCAAGCTGCATCATCATCATGCGGGCAACCCAGAAGAACAGGATGTCCTGACCAGTGACGAGGGTGTTTGTCGGGAAGTACTTCTGTAATTCCGGTGTGTTATTGGGCCATCCTAATGTGCCGATGGGCCAGAGACCTGACGAGAACCAAGTGTCGAGCACGTCGGGGTCGCGCCAAACCGGATAGACCAGATGGGTTGGGTCCTGGCTGACGTTATATTCGGCCAGACTTGCGGCGAGGGTCTCTACCGCCTCGTGTTTATTGGCGACCTCTATGATGCGCGCATTGTTGAGCGGGGCGGGAATATCGGCATTATCGTCAAAGAAGCCGTTCTTCACATCCTCGAATGAGGGCGCACAATGCATCACGGTGCCGTTTTGCAGCATTCCGTCAGGCAAGAGCAGCCCGAGCAGGTCGACCTCATCCAATGCGCCGTCATCCTCCAGCTTGCCCTCATAGCCAAGGTCGAGACCGTACCAAACCGGGATCTGATGCCCCCACCACAGCTGGCGGGAAATGCACCATGGTTCAATATTATCTAGCCAGTGGAAATAGACCTTTTCACCCGATTCCGGCATGATCTTGGTCCGCCCCTCACGCACGGCATCCAGTGCGGGTTGCACGATTTTTGCGGTATCGACGAACCATTGATCGGTCAGCATCGGTTCAATCACCACCTTGGAGCGGTCGCCAAAGGGCTGCATGATCGGCTTGTCCTCAACAACCGCCACCTTCTCCAGATGTTCTGAGTTGGTTTCGGGGTCGATGCTTTTGACCAGTTCGGTCACGGCAAGCCCTTCGGCGGTGATGTCGGCGATCACCTTCTTGCGGGCCTCGAACCGGTCGAGGCCGCGGTAATCCTCGGGGACGAGGTTGATATGGGTGGTGTCGGCTGGTGCCTCACCGCCCTCGGCAATACTCTTGGCGATTTCGGCGGCTTCGGCATAGGGCAGCCCGTCGGTGCGCATGCGGGCCTTGGTATCCATCAGCGCGTAAAGCGGGATGCCGTTGCGCTGTGCCACGCCGTAGTCGTTAAAGTCATGCGCGCCGGTAATTTTCACCGCACCGGAACCAAAGTTCTTGTCGGGGTATTCATCGGTGATGATCGGGATCAAGCGACGCTGTGCCTTAGGGCCAACCGGAATTTCGCATAGTTTTCCAACGATTGACGCGTAACGTTCATCCGATGGATGAACGGCAACAGCGCCATCCCCCAGCATGGTTTCGGGCCGTGTGGTGGCGATGGAAATATAGTCGCGCATCTCGCGCAGGGTCACATTTCCATCCTCATCACGTTGGACATATTCATAGGTTTCCCCGCCGGCCAGCGGGTATTTGAAGTGCCACATATGGCCCGCAACTTCGACATTCTCGACCTCGAGATCGGAAATGGCGGTTTCAAAATGGGGGTCCCAGTTGACCAGACGCTTGCCGCGATAAATCTGGCCCTTGTTATACATCTCCACAAAGACTTTGATCACGGCATCGTGGAAGCCTTCATCCATCGTGAAGGCGTTGCGTTCCCAATCACAAGACGCGCCAAGACGTTTGAGCTGGTTAATGATGGTGTCGCCGGACTGCTCTTTCCATTCCCACACTTTTTCCAGAAAGGCGGGGCGGCCCATTTCGGCACGCGTGGGCAGGCCATCCGCAGCCATCTGTCGTTCGACCACAAGCTGGGTCGCGATGCCTGCATGGTCCTGACCCGGCTGCCATAGGGTGTCATAGCCCTGCATCCGCTTCCAGCGCACCAAAATATCCTGAATGGTGTTATTGAAGGCGTGGCCCACATGCAAAGAGCCAGTCACATTGGGCGGCGGGATCATGATGCAGAAGGTTTCATCGCGGCTGGCATTTGCGCCGGCGCGGAAGGCGCCATCGGCCTCCCATTTGGCAGCGATACGGGCCTCGGCCTCGGCGGCGTTGAAGGTTTTTTCCATCGGCATCTTGGGCTTCCTTTTCGGCATTTGGGTTGTTCTACCGCGCCCGCGTGCCAAGGGGAAGCGCGGTTTCGATGCAGATGCCCTAGACAGCGCGATCAATTTTTGTGGCGAGGTGGATCAAGCTTTCCGAAGACTTCACCCCGGCCATAGAGCCGATCTGATCCAGCACTTGATCCAGGACTTGGGTATTCGGCGCGCTCAGTTCCAGCAACAAATCGAAACGGCCAGAGGTGGTAAAGACCCGCTCCACCTCGGCGATGGCGCGCAGGCGCGTCAGGCAGGCGGCCTGTGTGCGCGGCTCGATCATCAGCAGGACCGAGGCGCGCAGTCGGCCCTGACGCCCCGCATCCCCAAGCTTGAGCGTATAGCCCGCAATGGTGCCATTGGTTTCCAGCCGCTCCAGCCGCGCCTGAATGGTAGAGCGCGCAACCTTTAGCCTGCGCGCCAGCGTGGCCACCGATATCCGCGCATCGGCCCCCAAGAGCCCGATTATGTGTCTATCTAGATCATCCATACATTATGCCCGATTGTTTCGTCATTATGACGATAAGTTCATATGTTTATACAGTTTTAATCGGTGAAATTGTAGCCCAAATAGCCTATTCTTGTTTTCAGGAAAAGGGCGGCTCATACGCACCTGGCCTGGTTTTATTAAACCATGCGGGCGCTTGATTTCCCTGAAGGGATGGGACAGGTGTTTACGCCATGACCAATGCGGAAAGGAACGCTGATGGGACACTCGAAAACAATCTGGACCAACCCGACAGAATATTTGTCGACGGTTCAACCTGAAAATCCGGTGCTCTTTTTTGCACCTTCCGCGCTGAAGGCGATGGCACGCAAGTTTATTGACAGCTTTCCCGGCATGGTGACCTATGCGGTCAAGTCCAACCCGATGGAAGAGGTGGTTCAAAACCTGTCAGAGGCCGGTTTGCGCGGCTTTGACGTGGCTTCTCCCTTTGAGATGCAGTTGATCCGTCGCCTGTGCCCGGATGCAGCCTTGCACTATAATAACCCCGTGCGCTCTCGCTCGGAAATTCAGGTGGCGGTGGGGCTGGGCGTGAAATCCTATTCCGTTGATTCTGTGTCAGAGCTGGCCAAGCTGATCGAAGCAGTTCCTGCCGAGGGAACCGAGATCACCGTGCGCTTCAAGCTGCCGGTGGGCGGCGCGGCCTATAACTTTGGCGCGAAATTTGGTGCTACGACAGAGCTGGCGGTAGAGCTGCTTAAAACCGTGGCGAAGGCCGGTTTTGTGCCCTCGCTCACCTTCCACCCCGGTACGCAATGTACAGAGCCTGCCGCTTGGGAAACCTACATCCGCACCGCAGCCGAGATTGCCGAGGAAGCGGGCGTGACCATTGCGCGGTTGAATGTGGGGGGCGGATTTCCGAACCACCGTTTGAACGCGGTCACCCCCGATCTGGATGCGATTTTTGAGATGATCGACCGTGTTGCAACCGAAGCCTTTGGCGACAAACGCCCGCTTTTGGTCTGTGAGCCGGGCCGCGGCCTGTGCGGTGATGCCTTTACGGTGGCAACCCGCGTCAAGGCGCTGCGCGATGATGCGCATGTGTTTTTGAACGATGGTGTCTATGGCAGTTTGACCGAGCTTCCGATGATTGGTGTCATTGACCGCACCGAGGTTCAGGCCCCCGATGGCCAGCCGCGGACCGGCGATCCCATCGCGCGCATCGTCTTTGGCCCGACTTGCGATTCGGTTGACCGTTTGCCCGGAGAGCTGATGCTGCCCGATGATCTGGCCGAAGGGGATTTCCTGCTTATCCACGGCATGGGGGCCTATTCCACGGTGACCAACACCCGATTCAACGGGTTTGGGGAATTGGGGTTGGAATTGGTGCTGGATCTGCACGCTTAAAAGACGCAGCCAACCTCTGACCGGGGTTGGCTGCTTTTTGTTGTTCGCAAAGAGGAAAAACCATGCTGAAGATCGCACTCATCGTCTTGACCATGGGCGAGGCGGGAACGCTGCATATCGCGTTCACGCAGGCCGATACGATGGAGGGATGCAAGGCCCGGGCCGAGGTTGTCTCGGGAATCCTGACAGATGCAGGCACCAAGATTGAGGCGGTACGCTGTGGCGATACGGATTTCACCTTTACCCCCTACGGGCATGACCACGCCGACGCCGATAGGCGCTGGCAGTATCACGTGACAGTGCAGGGCGATGCGATTGAAGACGGTTTCAAGCTGCGTCCTGTCGAGGCTGGCAATTGCAAAGCTGAAAGCGATGCGGGTGAGTATTGCGCGGTCTCTGCCCAGGCCCCGACCACGGAATAGCCCAAGGTCACCGCACACGCTCCGTTTACATAATCGGGCGCCGCGCAGGCTTTTCCAGATCAATCATCGCGAGGTCGGCAAGGGTTGCAAGATTGTTGATCGTCAGCTCCCCCTCCATCCAATGTGCAAGGTTTAAGCTGCGAAGTTTTTGCAGCGTTTTATTGGTATGAACCAGCGACAGGCCCAAAGCATCGGCAAGATCGCGTTGGCGAAATGGTAGGGGAACAGTATTTTCCCGCGTCATACCGACGGCGCGCAGGCGTTCAAACATGCGAACAAAGGCCCATGCAATCCGCTGTGCCGCATCTCTTTGACCGATCGAGGCCAATGTTTCACCAAGGAAATGCTCCTCAACCGCAGATATCCATGTCAGGTCATAGGCGCGTTCGGGATGGGCGCGGAACAAGGTCCAGATATCCTCTCGCTTGAAAACGCATAACCGCATATGGGTAGAGGCCTCTACCGAGTGCTTCATCTCGCCCATCAAGCTGGCTTGTAGTCCTGAAAAATCACCCGGAAACAGAAAATTGATAACCTGCCGCCGCCCGTTTTCCAGTGTTTTATACCGTGTACCCATGCCGCTCAACACTGTGTAAAGCTGCGGGCTGCTGGAGCCTTCCATCAAGACGGTTGTGCCTGCCTCGACTTCCAGCTCTCCTTTTTTGAAGGATTGCATGAAGGCGATCTCATCGCTGGTGAAGGGCACAAAGATGTCCTTTACGCGCAGCGGGCACGCGCTGCATTTGGTGTGGGCCATGATCTACCTTTTAAACGTCATCCTATGTCCTATGTCATAGTTTAATGCGCAACTGCGGGTTTGGTTCCATCATCCCTTTTTGGAAAAGGGGATCTGCCATGGCATTTGAGGTATCGATAGATCAATCCCGTGCCACCGTGATCATCGTTCACGGTGATTTCCTGATTGCCGGTGACCTCTCCGCAACGATCCGCGATTTCATGCCCTTCGCGCTGATCATCGTTGCGCGTGATATCGAAGAGGCTTGCACGCTACTGGATGGGGCCAAGCCGGTAATGCTTGCTTTTGTTGAGGCCGGACATTCGGATTTCGCAGCATCGGCTTTGGCCGAAAGGCTGGATCGTCATTTGGGCCGTGTTGTTTTGCTGGGGGATATTGCGGAACAACAAGCGGCAGAGGGTGGCTGGCCCGTCTTGTTCCGACCGTTTTTCGCGGATGACATCCTGATGTTGCTGCGATCATGGACCTCGGGTGGCACCGCCGTCGGCGCGATGAGCTGAGCCTACCGAAGGCATCCTTTCTTTTGTCATGGGCTGACGGCTGCTGGGGGCAGCGTACGGTGCATTTCCGGAATTTCAATCGCAGCGGGCGATGTTTCAGGTCCGCTCTGCTTGGACGAATGACCGGAAGGACCTGAAGAGATGAAACGCATTATCCTGCATTGGACGGCCGGCACGTATAACGTATCGGCACTGGACCGTGCGCATTACCATTTCATCGTGGCCGGCGACGGCACTGTGATTGAGGGCGATCTGCGACCCGAGGCGAACCGGGTGATTGGCGGCGGTCGTTATGCGGCACATACCCGGGGGCTTAATACCGGCTCGATTGGTGTGGCGATGGCGGCGATGCTAGGCGCACGCGAACGGCCCTTTGATGCCGGGGCTTTCCCGATCACCCCGGTTCAACTGGCAGCCTTTACCGATTTGGTGGCAGAGCTTGCGCTGACCTATAAAATCCGGGTGACGCGCAAGACAGTTCTGACCCATGCGGAGGTACAACCGACCCTGAACGTCTGGCAGCGCGGCAAGTGGGATATTGCCTGGCTGCCCGGCATGAAGGCAACCGGCGATCCGGTGACGGTTGGTGACCGGCTCCGTTGGCTGGTGGAGGAAAACATCGGCCAGATTACCCGTGAGAGCGTTGCAGTATGACACGCTATGCCCTGATTGCGACGCTGATGGGCTGCCTTGGCTTGGGCGCGTCCCTGTTTTGGGTGTCGGGCCAACGTGATTCCGCGCAGAGCGTGGCCGATGTTTTGCGCGCAGAACTTACCACGGCAGAGCAACGTCTGAACCATGCTGCACAGGCGGCAGCGGTGCATCGGGCCTATATCGACCGGATACAGGTCGCCGCCGCAAAGGCCGCCGAAGATGAAGCTGCGGTTATGACAATGGAGGGGGCTGATGCGCCATTACCTGACTATCTGCGCGATATTCTTGACCGCTTGCGGTGAAGAGCGGCGCACCGTCTACACCGTGCCGCAAGTGTCGGCCGATCTGCGGCAGGCGGTGATTGTCCGCTGCCCGTCCGGAGACACGTTGGCACGGGCAGGGGTGTGCATGATCCGGCTCAATGCCGGGCTGAGAGCGGCGAATGAAAAGATCGGCGCGATTGACGAAATCTTGACAAAAGCAGAGGCAACACAATGACAGAAATTATCACAATGATGCGCGGCAGCGATGTTGATTTTACCCGCTTCTGGCCTGCCACGGACGGCTCCCGCTTTGATCTGACGGATTGGACGGTTTACGCGTTTGAGCCTCATGCCGATCTGTTGGACAGCCTGACCCTGACCAAAGGCGATGCCGAGGCTGGTGAGATTATCGGGCGTATCGAATGGGATGACCGTTTTGAGACCGGCACCCATATGGGTTTCCAGATCGGTATCCGGCGTGGTGAGCAAGATATCACGACGCATAAGTACATGATCAAGGTAACAGCCTCGGCCCGTTTCGCTGATGAGCCGTTGCCGATTCTTCCGACCGGCCCGCAAGGCCCGCAGGGTGCTGACGGGCTTTCTTCCTATGAGGTTGCAGTTGCGGGGGGCTATGTCGGCTCGGCGGCTGATTGGCTGGCATCTTTGGTTGGCCCCAAGGGCGATGATGGTGCAGCCAGCACAGTTCCCGGACCTGCGGGGGCAGATGGCAGTGACGGGCAATCGGTTACCGTTCACGAGTTCACCGACGAGGTTGCCGCCATCGCCTTTGCCGCAGCAGCAACCCCGCTTCAGATCACGGTTCTGAAATGAGCGGGCCGCTGATCAACATGCGCGATGCCCGGCGTATATGGGTCGGCCCGTCAGAGGCGCAAAGGTTGTGGGTTGGGGCAGGCGCAAGCTGGAGCAAGCCCGATGCGGCAGGCTATAGTCCGAAGGATCTGTTCCTCTCGGCGGATGACGGGTTCTGGTATGACTTCACGGATGGTGCGGCGGTATTTCAGGATGCCGCGCGCAGCAGCCTTGCTGCGAACGGGCAGGAAATCTACGGCATTCAGGACAAGTCCGACAACGGGCATCATGGTGCGGTAACAGGTGGTCCGGCACCCAAATGGTATGCTTCGGGCTATGCGGATTTTCTGGGGAATAATGCGCAGCAATTCGTGAGTGGTTTTGTCAACGGCCCGACATCCACCATGATTGTGGCATATCGCAGCACGGCGAGTGTAAGCGGCGTGCTCTGCGGCTCTTCTGCTGCTAACCCTAGGTGGTATGTTCAGCAAAGGGGAACGGCAACGGTTCGCTTTGGGTTGGGCGGCGCCAACCAAGAGTATACCGGCAACAATCACACCGTCGGCAATGTCGCGATAATGGGATATGATCCAGCCAACACCAATGGGTGGCGGCAATTGGGCAGGCTGAACGGCGTTGACCATTTGCGTAGCACGGCGACCACCAGCATCCAAAACGGCGACATCCATGTTGGTGCAACATCGGGAAGTTCGCTCGGATACCAATGCACGGCCCAACTGGTTCATGCCATTTGCATCAACCGGGCGCTTACGGACGCAGAGCTAGGGAGCTTGGACAGCTACCTAAGCGCGGCGATGGGGTTGTAACGACCTTTAGAAAATGAAAAAGCCCGCTCAACTGAGCGGGCTTTTTATTAATCGGCCGAGCGGGATTGGCGCTTACGTTCATGCGGGTCGAGGTAGCGCTTGCGCAGACGGATGTTTTTTGGCGTCACTTCGACCAATTCATCATCTGCGATATAGGCGATGGATTCCTCAAGCGACATCCGAACCGGAGTTGTCAGACGCACCGCTTCATCGGTGCCGCTGGCGCGTACGTTCGTCAACTGCTTACCCTTGAGAGGGTTGATTTCCAGATCATTTTCACGGGAGTGTTCGCCAAGGATCATGCCCTGATAAACAGCTTCCTGTGCGCCGATAAAGAACTTGCCGCGATCTTCTAGTTTCCACAAGGCGTAGGAGACGGAAGTCCCGTTCTCCATCGAAATCAGAACACCCTGACGGCGGCCTTGGATCGGGCCTTTATGCGGGGTCCAACCGTGGAACAGCCGGTTAAGAATGCCGGTGCCGCGTGTATCGGTCAGGAACTGCCCGTGATAGCCGATCAAGCCGCGCGATGGCACATGGGCCACGATGCGCGTTTTACCGACGCCTGCAGGTTTCATCTCGACCAGATCGCCTTTGCGCTCACCCGTCAGCTTTTCGATAACCGCGCCGGAATATTCGTCATCCACATCGATGGTGACTTCTTCTACCGGTTCCATCCGCACGCCGTCTTCTTCCTTGAAGATAACGCGAGGACGAGAGATCGACAGCTCGAACCCTTCGCGGCGCATGTTTTCGATCAACACACCCATCTGAAGCTCACCGCGGCCGGAAACCTCAAAGGCCTCGCCGCCGGGGGTGTCGGCGATTTTGATCGCGACGTTGGTCTCGGCCTCATCCATCAGACGTTTGCGGATGATGCGCGATTGCACCTTGGAGCCGTCCTTGCCGGCCAGCGGGCTGTCGTTGATCCCGAAGGTGACAGTGATGGTTGGCGGATCGATTGGCTGTGCCTCAATCGCGTCTTCAACGGACATATCGCAAAGGGTATCGGCAACGGTCGCCTTGGTCATGCCGGCAATGGTGACGATATCGCCTGCAACGGCCTCATCGATCGGCTGCTGGCCGATACCGCGGAATGCAAGGATCTTGGTGGCGCGGAAGGTCTCAATCCGTTCGCCCGTGCGCGAGATCGCCTTGATCTGTGCGCCGGTTGTCAACGTACCGGATTCGACACGACCGGTCAGAATACGGCCGATGAACGGGTCTGCGGACAAGGTTGTGGCCAGCATCTTGAAAGGCTCGGCGGCTTTGGCGACCTGCGTGGGGGCAGGCACATGTTTGACGATCAGTTCAAACAGGGCCTGCAAATCCTTGCGGGGGCCGTCAAGTTCGGTATCGGCCCAACCAGCGCGGCCCGAGGCGTAAAGATGTGGGAAATCGAGTTGATTGTCATCTGCACCAAGGTTGGCGAAAAGGTCAAAACACTCGTCCAATGCGCGGTCGGGTTCGGCATCGGCCTTATCAACCTTGTTGAGCACCACAATCGGACGCAGCCCAAGCGCCAACGCCTTGGATGTCACGAATTTGGTTTGTGGCATCGGGCCTTCGGCGGCATCGACCAGCAAGACAACACCGTCAACCATATTCAGGATACGTTCAACTTCACCACCGAAATCGGCGTGACCGGGGGTGTCAACGATGTTGATCCGCATTCCGCCCCATTCAACGCTCGTCGCTTTGGCAAGGATGGTGATCCCGCGCTCGCGTTCGATGTCATTGCTGTCCATCACGCGCTCGGTCGTGGCTTGGTTGTCGCGGTAGGTGCCGGATTGTTTCAGCAGCTCGTCGACAAGGGTGGTCTTGCCATGGTCGACGTGGGCGATAATGGCAATGTTGCGAAGCTCCATCGGAGGTGTCTCTTTTTCAAATCATTTCGGGTTGGCGTGGCGTTACAGCACATACGCGGTAAACGCCACCCCTTAGATGGAAATCACCCCTAAAAAGGGCCCTCAAGTCGCAATATAACGGTCGCGGCGGTGGTTGATGGCGATAATCAGGTTCACGATCAACGCGCCAAGCGCGGATATGGCCACCGTTGGCACATCGCGCAAAAACAGCGCAATCATGAAAAGACCTGCGTCAAAGATAAGCTGGGTATAGCCCGCGCGAAAGCCCGTGCGCTCTTGGAGGAGCAGGGCAACGATGCCAATACCGCCAAGGCTGGCCCCGTGGCGAAACAGGACAATCAGCGCGACGCCGGAAACAGCGCCAAACAGCACGGCCCCAAAGATCGGGTTCAACATCTCAAAGCTGACCCAGTTTGGCATAAACATGGTCAGCACCGACATCGCCCCGACCGCGATGAAGGTTTTGAGGGTGAAAAGCCGCCCCATACGTTTGTAGCCGATCCAGTAAAACGGGATGTTGATCGCAAAGAACACCGGCCCGAACCCCCAGCCTGTGGCATAGGAAATAAGCACCGCCAGCCCCGCCGTTTGCCCGGTCACAAGGCCCAGATGCGTCAGGATAATGATGCCAAAAGCGGCCATGCCTGCGCCAAAGGCAAGGCCTTGGGCATCCTCGGTCAGGCTGTGGCGATTAGGATCTGTCATAGGATCACCGGTGTTTCAGAACGAAAAAAGATCCGAGGGCATATACCGCCCCCGGATCTTTCGCATAGTTTTTGGCCAAGTTGAAGGGATTAGACCTTCAAGGCTTTGCTTAGATACTCGTCAACTTTTTCCAGATAGCCCATCGTGGTCAACCATTTCTGATCGGGGCCAACCAGCAGCGCGAGGTCTTTGGTCATGTGACCATCCTCGACGCAATCGACGGTGACTTTTTCCAAAGTTGCCGCAAATTTTGCCAGCGCGTCGTTGTTGTCCAGCTTGGCGCGGTGCTTCAAACCACCGGTCCACGCAAAGATCGACGCGATAGAGTTGGTCGAGGTCTCTTTGCCGGCCTGATGCTGACGGTAGTGGCGGGTCACAGTGCCGTGCGCAGCCTCTGCCTCAACCGTGTCGCCATCGGGCGTCATCAGCACAGAGGTCATCAAACCAAGCGAGCCGAAGCCTTGTGCAACCGTATCGGACTGCACGTCGCCGTCATAGTTTTTACAAGCCCAGACATAACCGCCGGACCATTTCATCGCAGATGCGACCATGTCGTCGATCAGGCGGTGCTCATATGTGATGCCCGCTGCTTTGAATTTATCCGCGAATTCCTCGTCGAACACTTGCTGGAACAGATCCTTGAAGCGGCCGTCATAGGCCTTGAGGATGGTGTTCTTGGTCGACAGGTAAACCGGCCAGCCTTTGACAAGACCGTAGTTCATCGACGCACGTGCGAAATCAATGATCGATTCGTCGAGGTTGTACATCGCCATAGTGACACCGGCGCCGGGTGCATCGAACACTTCGCGCTCGATCACTTCGCCATCATCACCGACGAATTTGATCGTAAGCTTGCCCTTGCCGGGGAAACGGAAGTCGGTTGCGCGGTACTGGTCGCCAAAGGCGTGACGGCCAACGACGATAGGCTGGGTCCAGCCGGGAACCAGACGCGGCACGTTTTTGCAGATGATCGGCTCACGGAAGATAACGCCGCCAAGGATGTTGCGGATCGTGCCGTTCGGGCTGCGCCACATTTGCTTGAGACCGAATTCCTCAACGCGCTGCTCATCAGGGGTGATGGTCGCACATTTAACGCCAACGCCGTATTTCTTGATCGCATGGGCTGCGTCAATCGTGATCTGGTCGTCGGTGCGGTCACGCTCTTCGATACCCAGATCGTAATACTTCAGGTCGATGTCCAGATAGGGCAGGATCAGCTTTTGCTTGATAAAATCCCAGATGATCCGGGTCATTTCATCGCCGTCAAGCTCGACAACGGGGTTTGCGACTTTGATCTTGGACATATGGCCCTCTTTGGTTTGAATGGATTCGGATTTGGCAACTGTTTAGCGTATAATATCTGGCTTGGCTAGGGCGGTATGCAATTGTATACCGCGCGGCGGCGGATTACTGGAAAAACGGTGCTGCGCGGGTGCGGACATAGGGCCAAAGACGCGGCGCACCGTCGGCAATTTTGTCGCCAACCCGTGATTGGAGCTGCGCAAAGCTCACATTATACGATTGCCACGTCCCGCCGCCGCATTGGATATTTTGGATCACCGGCTGCACCCGATCAAGGCTTTTGGCGAAGCGGGCGCTGGGGGTTTGGGTCGCCTCGAACTCCTGCCACAGCACATGAAGTTGATCGCCCAATGGGTTGGGCAGCATGCCGAAAATCCGCGCGGCGGCCATCGCCTCATCTGCTTGCACAGTGGCAGAGCTGTGCGCCGTGCCGTTGGCGGAATGGATCGGCACATCGCCGACATCAATTTCCACCAGATCATGCAGCAATAGCATCTGTATCACGCGGGCGGCATCAACACCGGCACCGGCTTGATCGGCAAGGATCAAGGCGTAAAGCGCGATATGCCACGAATGCTCGGCCGAATTTTCAGGGCGCGAGGCATCGCAGAGGGTGGTGGCGCGATCGACCGACTTCAGGGCATCCGCCTCGGCCAGAAACGCAAGGGTCTGCGCAAAGCATCCCGTGGGCTTGTCTCCCGCCAGCATGGCCTGTGCCGCCCCAAAGGCTTCAGGCCAGCGGGTGCAAAGATCTGCCGCGCGGCCCACAGTCAGGTTGTCGTGCACGATTTGCAGATGGTCGGGGCGGGGCGCTGCCGCACAAAGCACCTGAAACAGCGGCTGCGCGTGGTCGATCTGCTTGGCAAAACGGGCCTCGGCGCTTTGGCCTTGCTCAAACTCATCCCAGATCTGGCGCATTGACGTGCCAAGGGTGGGGGGCAGCAGGCCGAACAAACGGCGCGCGGCTTTTTCCTCGGCCTCGGCCTGACCGGCGTTGGGCAGATGGATCGGATGGTCGCCTGCGTCAATCTCTACCAGATCATGCAAAAGCAGCATCGCGATCACCCGGCCAATATCCGTGTCGGGGGCGGCGTAATCTGCAAATACCAGCGCCCAAAGGGCCACATGCCAGGAATGTTCCGCGCTGTTTTCATCGCGCGACCCATCCAGCAGGCAATTGGCCCGGTTGACCGATTTCAGCCGGTCCGCCTCATTCAGAAAAGCAAATTGGGCATCCAGCATATCGTTCATTCGGCGGCCTTGGCGGATGCGACCGCCTTGCTAACAAATTCACGGGCGCGCCGGTCGGCAAGGCGCACGCGGATGGCTGTCATAAAGGCCTCTTGCAAGGTGGGCGAGGAGGCCCCGACCACCTGCGCCACCTTATCAAAAAAGCGATCGTCGTCGATATGATCCATCGCCTCCAACGTGGTTTTGGCAAGGGCGTCGCCCAGATCTTCGACAATGCTCATTGCCCGGCCTATCTGGTTTGTTCAGTGATGCGGCGCTTGACGTAGGTCGAGACATTATCAAGCATCGGCTTCATATGCGCTTCATCATCCTTGAAGAAGTGATCCGCCCCTTCGATTTGGGTATGGGTAACGGTGATGCCTTTTTGCTCGTGCAGCTTGCCGACGAGGTTCACGGTATCCTTGGGCGGGGCCACCTTGTCGGCGGTGCCGTTGATCACCAGTCCGGATGAAGGGCAGGGCGCAAGGAAGGAAAAGTCATACATATTCGCGGGCGGTGCCACCGAGATGAAGCCCGTGATCTCAGGACGACGCATCAAAAGTTGCATCCCGATCCACGCCCCAAAGGAAAAGCCCGCAACCCAGCAATGCTTGGAGTTCTGGTTCATCGATTGCAGGTAATCCAGCGCAGATGCTGCATCAGACAGCTCGCCAATACCTTGATCGTATTCGCCCTGGCTTCGGCCCACGCCACGAAAGTTAAAGCGCAGAACCGTGAAGCCCATATTATAAAATGCGTAATGCAGATTATAGACGACCTTGTTGTTCATCGTTCCGCCAAATTGTGGATGCGGATGCAGCACGATGGCAATCGGGGCATCACGCTGCTTTTGGGGGTGGTAGCGTCCTTCGAGGCGGCCTTCGGGGCCGGCAAAAATTACTTCGGGCATCGGGTCGGCCTTGTCACTTTCCTGCGGTGGCTTTGGTGGACAAAGCAAACCCGCATATTTAGAACGGTTCAAAACAGGCCAAGGCTTGGCCTGCGGTTAGGGATGAGTTAAGCGCACGGGTGGTGCAGGTCAATGCGCAAGGTGTAATGGACCGCGAATTCAGCGGGCTTTCACGATGTTTAGCGGGGGTTAAGACATGAAACTTTCGACCAAAGGGCGCTATGCGATGGTAGCGCTGACTGATTTGGCGTTGTCGGCACAAAAGCCGGGACCGGAGGGGCTTGTGTCCCTGTCCGAGATTTCCAAGCGGCAAGATATTTCCCTGCCCTATCTGGAACAGCTTTTCGTCAAGCTGCGCCGCGCCGGTCTGGTGGAGGCAGTGCGCGGGCCCGGGGGCGGCTACCGGCTGGCGCGCCCCGCCGTGGAGGTACGGATCAGCGAGATATTGGAGGCGGTGGATGAAACTGTCAGCGCCATGCACTCGGGCGCGGGTGCCTCGGGGGGGATTTCGGGCAGTCGGGCACAATCCCTGAGCAACCGTTTGTGGGAGGGGCTTTCCGCGCATGTCTATGTGTTCTTGCACCAAACCCGCCTGTCGGATGTGATCCGCAATGAAATGCAACCCTGTCCGGCGGTTCCGGCGCTGTTTCGGGTCGTTGATGAAGAATTTCGGGTGGTGGATGGGGAATAAGGCCGACATGCGGGTCTTGGTCTTTTTGGCAGCCTAAAGGGGGTGCGTATGGCATCACGAATCTATCTTGACTGGAATGCGACCACGCCTTTGCGCCTCGAGGCGCGGGCGGCGATGATTGCTGCGATGGATGTGGTTGGCAACCCGTCCTCGGTCCATGCCGAAGGGCGCGCGGCCAAAGCCTTGATTGAGCGGGCGCGCGGGCAGGTGGCTGCGGCCTTGGGGGCAGAGGGCGCGGATATCGTCTTTGTCGGGTCCGCCACCGAAGGGGCGGCCCTTGCCTGCGCGGGGCGGGATTTGCATTGCGCGGATATTGAACATGACGCCGTGACCAGTTGGTGCAATGCTGATTTGGCGGTCGATGAATACGGGCAGGTCTCGGTACCGGATCCCAAGCAGGCGACGTTACAAATTGCCAATTCCGAAACCGGCGTGATGCAGGATTTGCCGCAAGGGCTGGCGGTATCTGATTTGACGCAGGCCTTTGGCAAGATTCCTTTGGCCTTTAACTGGCTGGGATGTGATGCAGGGCTGGTTTCGGCGCACAAGCTGGGCGGGCCCAAGGGCGTCGGCGCTGTGGCTTTGCGCCAAGGTATTGACCTGAAATCACAAATCAAAGGTGGCGGTCAGGAAATGGGGCGGCGTGCGGGCACCGAAAACATCATCGGCATCGCTGGTTTTGGCGCTGCGGCAGAGGCGGCAGCGCGCGATCTGGCCAATGGGGTTTGGGAGGAAATCGGCCAGTTTAGAAATATTCTAGAAAGGGCATTGTCTGCCCAAGCAAAAGATACTATTTTTGTCGGGAAAGAGGTTACGCGCCTGCCCAATACGTTGTGCCTGATCGCCCCCGGATGGAAGGGGGAGACGCAGGTGATGCAGATGGATCTTGCCGGTTTCGCCATCTCGGCGGGTTCGGCCTGTTCATCAGGCAAGGTGCGCGCCAGTCGGGTTTTGAAAGCGATGGGATATGATGAGGCGCTTGCCGCCTCGGCTATCCGGATCTCTATCGGGCCGGGCGTGACAGAGGACATGGTTCTGCGGTTTGCGGACGCATGGACAAAACAATACAACAGGCACCGTGCGCGGCACGCCTGAAAGATGACAGCGGGGAAAGCCCCCGACGAAGGAGTAAGCGATATGACAGCCATGCCAAAGCTTGAAACCGAAGTCCGCGAGGGCGTGGACCGTGAAACCGTTGAAACCGTCGAGGCGATGGCGGGCAAATATAAATACGGCTGGGAAACCGAGATCGAGATGGATTTCGCGCCCAAAGGCGTGAATGAGGACATCGTGCGCCTCATTTCCTCCAAGAACCGTGAGCCGCAGTGGATGCTGGACTGGCGTCTGGCCGCCTTTGCGCGCTGGAAAGAGATGGTAGAGCCGGAATGGGCGATGTTGGATTACCCCAAGATCGACTATCAGGACATCTACTATTACGCCTCGCCGAAAAGCATGGAAGACAAGCCGAAGTCCTTGGATGACGTGGACCCCAAGCTGTTGGCAACATACAAGAAACTTGGCATTCCGCTGCAAGAGCAGATGATCCTTGCAGGTGTCGAAGGGGCTGGGGACGTGCCAAGCGAAGGGCGCAAGGTTGCAGTGGATGCGGTCTTTGATTCGGTGTCTTTGGGTACAACCTTTCAGGCCGAATTGATGAAGGCGGGGGTGATTTTCTGCTCTATCTCGGAGGCTATTCGCGAGCATCCCGAACTGGTGCAAAAATATATCGGTTCGGTCGTGCCACAGTCGGATAACTTCTTTGCCACACTGAATTCGGCCGTGTTTTCGGATGGGTCTTTTGTCTACATTCCGCCGGGGACGCGCTGCCCGATGGAGCTGTCGACCTATTTCCGCATCAATGCAGAAAACACCGGCCAGTTTGAGCGGACGCTGATCATCTGCGACAAGGGTGCTTATGTCTCATATCTTGAAGGTTGCACCGCACCGAAGCGCGACACCAACCAGCTGCATGCGGCGGTGGTCGAAATCGTGATCATGGAAGATGCCGAGGTGAAATATTCCACGGTTCAAAACTGGTATCCGGGCGATGAAAACGGCGTTGGTGGCATCTATAACTTTGTGACCAAACGTGCCGATTGCCGCGGCGATCGTGCCAAAGTGATGTGGACACAGGTTGAGACCGGCTCGGCGATTACTTGGAAATATCCGTCCTGCATCCTGCGCGGCGACGATTCGCAGGGCGAGTTTTATTCCATCGCCATCGCCAATAACGCCCAGCAGGCCGATACCGGCACCAAGATGATCCATCTGGGCAAGCGCACTAAATCGCGTATCGTGTCCAAGGGCATCTCGGCGGGACGGGCGCAAAACACTTATCGTGGTTTGGTAAGCATGCACCCTAAAGCCAAGGAATCGCGCAACTATACCCAGTGCGACAGTTTGCTGATCGGGGATAAATGCGGCGCGCATACTGTGCCCTATATCGAGGTAAAGAACAATTCCTCTCGGGTGGAGCATGAGGCCACAACCAGCAAGGTTGATGATGACCAGCTGTTCTATTGCCGCTCGCGCGGGATGGATGAGGAAGAGGCTGTCGCCCTCGTGGTCAATGGGTTCTGCAAAGAGGTGCTGCAATCCTTGCCGATGGAGTTTGCCATGGAAGCGCAGGCTTTGGTCGCGATTTCGCTTGAAGGGTCGGTTGGTTAATCACCACGCATCCGTTAATTTCCTGGCACAAAGTGCCGGTATACTAAATATGAGAATGAGGAAAAAATGCTGGAAATCAACAACCTGCACGTGAAGCTTGAGGAAGAAGATAAAGTCATCCTTAAAGGGGTGAACCTGTCGATCGAAGCGGGTAGCGTCCATGCGATCATGGGGCCGAACGGCTCTGGTAAATCAACGCTCTCCTATGTGCTTTCGGGCAAGGGCGGCTATGAGGTTACGGACGGTTCAGCCAAGCTGGAAGGCGTGGAATTGCTTGATCTGGATCCTGAAGAGCGCGCTGCGGCGGGTCTGTTTCTGGCGTTCCAATATCCAGTGGAAATTCCTGGCGTAGGCAACATGACCTTCCTGCGCACAGCGGTGAACGCACAGCGCAAAGCCCGCGGTGAAGAAGAGCTTTCGGCCGGTGACTTCCTGAAAATTGTGCGCGAAAAGGCAAAGGCGTTGCAAATTAATGCCGAAATGATGAAGCGTCCGGTCAATGTGGGCTTCTCGGGCGGTGAGAAAAAGCGCAACGAGATTTTGCAAATGGCGATGCTTGAGCCCAAAATGTGCATCTTGGATGAGACCGACTCCGGTCTTGACGTGGATGCGATGAAACTGGTTTCCGAAGGTGTGAACGCGCTGCGCGATGCGGGTCGTTCTTTCCTAGTTATCACGCATTATCAACGGCTTCTGGACCACATTAAACCTGATTTCGTACATATCATGGCTGATGGGCGGATTATCAAAACCGGTGGGCCTGAACTGGCGCTGGAAGTTGAAAAAAACGGCTATGCGGATATTTTGACCGAGGTGGCATAATGGCCCAGTTGCAAGCAAAACAAGACGCGCTTACGGCGCGCATTGCCGGGCTTGATTTGTGCCGCGAGGGTTGGTCTGCATCCGTGCGGGCTGATGCGCTGACACGGCTTTCGGCGATGGGTTTGCCGGGCAAGCGCGATGAATATTGGCGCTACACCGACCCCAGCAGCCTGACGGCGGTAGAGGCGGCAACTGCGCCGCCATTCGTCGCGGCTGATGAAAAGATGGTGTTCAGCGGCATTGACCGTTTGCGCATTGTTTTTGTCGATGGGGTTTTTGATGCCGATGTCTCTGATGATCTGGAGATGGCGGGGCTTGAAATCTCACGCTTGGCGGACGTTGCCGATCAGCATTGGGCGCGCGATTTCTATGGTGTATTGGAAACGCGCGGGCAGACGCCCGTGCAGCGCCCTTTGGCCACGCTCAACACCGCCTTTGCTACCGATGGTATTTTGATCCGTGCGACAGGTAAAGCCGAAATGCCGGTGTCCCTGATTTACCTCCATAAATCAGACAATTCTGACGCCATCTTGCATCACTGCATCAAGGTCGAATCTGGTGCGGAGCTGACCATTCTGGAAAATGGCCCGGCAGCAGCGCGCTTCAATTCGGTGATGGAGGTGGATGTTGCTGACGGTGGTCGTTTTCACCACATCCGCACGCAAGGTCGCGACCATGATCGTCGTGCCGTGACGCATCTTTTCGGGCGTTTGGGGCAAGAGTCTTCGTTCAAAAGTTTCACCCTCACCTCTAACGGCCGTTTGACCCGCAACGAAGCCGTGCTCGAATTCACCGGCGATGATGCCATTGCCCATGTGGCAGGGGCCGCGATTGGTGACGGTGCCTTCCATCATGACGATACGGTCTTTGTGACCCATGACGCAGAGCGTTGCGAAAGCCGTCAGGTGTTCAAAAAGGTGCTGAAGAACGGCGCGGTTGGTGTGTTCCAAGGCAAGATTTTGGTCAAGGCCGGAGCCCAGAAAACTGATGGCTACCAGATCAGCCAAGCGCTTTTGCTGGATGAAGACGCCCAGTTTCTGGCCAAGCCAGAGCTGGAGATTTACGCCGACGATGTGCAATGCTCGCACGGGTCGACTTCGGGCGCGATTGATGAGGGGGCTTTGTTTTATCTGCGCTCTCGCGGGGTGCCGGAGCGTGTGGCGCAAAGCCTGCTCGTCCTGGCCTTTCTGGCTGAGGCGGTCGCTGAGATTGAGGATGAGGTCTTGGCCGAAGATATCCGTATTCGCATGGAAAACTGGCTTTCGCGCCATGAGGGGGCATAGCCCGGCATGGCCGTAACCACGGATATTGTACGGTCTTGGCACAGTCCGCGCGTGGTGATGCGGTCGCATCTTGCGCGCGGGCGGTCCGAGCCTTGGGCCTTCTCTTTGTTGGTGGCCTTTATGATCGTGGCTTTTATTGCGCAATGGCCGGTTGCCAGCCGCAATAGTTTTTATAACCCCGAGATGCCGCTTGCGGCGCAGATGTTTGCAATCGGGATGGGGATTTTGGCCTTTGTGCCGGTCTGGTATCTGCTTGCCGCCATTGGCCGGTGGATCGCGCGTGCCTTGGGCGGGCAGGGTGATCACTATGGCGCAAGGCTTGCGCTGTTTTGGGCCTTGGTGGTGGTTAGCCCTTTGATGTTGCTGCAAGGTTTGATCAAAGGCATGATCGGGCCGGGGCCTGGGTTAACGGCTGTCACAATCGCCACTGCTGTGGCATTCCTTGGCTTTTGGATCCTCAATTTGATTGAGGCGGAACGGTAAATCATGGAACTGACCCCGACATTCTTGATGCGGATGATAAAAGAAACCCTGTCGGCCCCACGGGCTGCCGCCGCTGCGGTGCTCAGCTTCGGGTTCTCTCCCATGGTCGGGTGGATGGCGCTGATGCTGATGGCCATCGGCTCTACCTTGCTGACGCATATTAGCTTTGCGATGATGCCCATCGAGGCGCAGGAATTTTGGGGCGCCGCAATGGGAAGCCCCATGCGCACTGCCGTTTTGCAATGGGTGATCCTGTTGATTTCGGTTCATGCCATTCACCGCATCGGCCAGTGGCGCAGGGGCAAAGGGCGGCTTGAGGGTGCTGTTATTCTGGTGGCATGGCTTCAATTCATCCTGCTTTGCGTACAGGTCGTACAGCTTGTGGCCCAAGCCTTTGTGCCCGCGCTTGCTGATCTGTTGGGGATCCTTGGGTTGGTTTTGTTTATGTGGTTGCTGACGAATTTTGTCGCGCAACTGCACGGGTTTTCATCGCTGGCGCTGACCTTTGTGGGGATCATCTTAACGTTGGTTTGCCTTACCTTTGTGCTGGCCTTTATTTTCACGCTGTTGTTCGGTGCTGCAGCGGTAGGGGTATAGTCCATGTTTGACGTCGAGAAAATCCGCGCAGACTTTCCAATCCTGTCGCGTAAGGTCAATGATAGGCCTTTGGTGTATCTGGATAATGGCGCCTCAGCGCAAAAGCCACAGGTGGTCATCGACGCCATCACCACTGGGTACGCGCATGAATATGCCAATGTCCACCGTGGGTTGCACTACCTTTCTAATCTTGCGACTGACAAGTATGAGGCGGTTCGCGGCAAAGTCGCGCAGTTTTTGAACGCCCCCTCAGCGGATGAGATCGTCTTTACCTCTGGCACCACCGAGGCCATCAATCTGGTCTCTTACGCATGGGCTGCCCCCCGTTTCAAAGCGGGCGATGAGGTGGTTTTGTCGATTCTGGAGCATCACGCCAATATTGTGCCGTGGCATTTCTTGCGCGAACGTCTTGGGGTCGTGCTGAAATGGGTTGATTGCGATGCCAATGGCGATCTTGATCCGCAGGCCGTGATTGATGCGATGGGCCCGCGCACAAAACTGGTTGCGATCACACAGATGTCGAATGTCACCGGCACCGTGGTGGATGTTGCCAGCATTTGCCACGCGGCCCGTGCGCGCGGTGTGGCAAGCTTGGTGGATGGATCGCAGGCGGCGGTGCATATGCCCGTTGATGTCGCTGCAATGGGGTGCGACTTCTATGCCATCACAGGGCATAAGTTATATGGCCCAAGTGGTTCCGGGGCGATCTTCATCCAGCGTGATAGGATGGCAGAGATGCGCCCCTTCCTTGGCGGCGGCGATATGATCCGTGAGGTATCACGCGATACCGTCATCTATAACGATGCCCCCATGAAATTTGAGGCCGGAACGCCGGGCATCATCCAACAAATCGGGATGGGTGTCGCGCTTGACTATATGATGGGCATCGGGATGGAGGCGATCGCTGCCCATGAGGCGCAATTGCGTGACTATACCCGCGACCGCCTTGCCGGACTCAATTGGTTAAATGTGCAGGGAAATTCGGCGTCCAAGGGGGCGATCTTCAGTTTCACCCTGCAAGGTGCTGCCCATGCGCATGATATCTCTACCATTTTGGACAAGCGCGGCATTGCCGTCCGTGCGGGCACACATTGCGCCATGCCATTGATGGAGCGTTTGGGCGTTGGCGCGACCTGCCGTGCATCATTCGCGATGTACAACACGCAGGCAGAGGCGGACAAGCTGGTGGAAGCCCTCGAATTTTGTCATGAGCTTTTCGGCTAATCGCAAAGAAACCCCGTTGCAACTGTCGCGCGCTTTCGCTACCTAAGACGCATCGGCACCCATAGCTCAGCTGGATAGAGCGCTGCCCTCCGAAGGCGAAATGCTGTGGTTGTAACGTATTGAAAGGTTAAGGTATAAATCAGAGTGATAAGGTCGGCTTCGCACAGATACCGCACAGAAACACACTGAAAAGATGGTCCCGTAGCTCAGCTGGATAGAGTGTTCGCCTCCGAAGCGAAAGGTCGCGCGTTCGAATCGCGCCGGGACCACCATCTTTGAACTACTTCAAAAGAACAGGATTTCCCGGATCAATCCGACGCAAGCGCCAAACAGCCAACTTCAGAAATATTCCTGGTCGACGGGTGCGATTGTATTTGCGAGCTGCGGCGACGAGGCGGCCGTATGTGTGCGGTGTCACCGACCCTCTAAACATTCGGATTACCCTTAGACCTCCTCGCGACATGCTGCAGTTCCTGGTGTGCTGACATCTCGTCGAGAGCCCACCTCAGCTTATGCATGAGCGCCATGGCGCCGCGCATCCGATCTCTGCGTTGCTTGGTCCCGGAAACATAGAACGGGAACTCCTTGCCGTTCTCGGCGGCGGCATCTGCGACTTGGATCTACTCAGAATACTCGCTCCACGCCTCGCCGAGTGCCTCGTGTATTTTCTCGATCTCCTGGTCCGTGATCGTTGTTGCTCTCATGCAAGTCTCCTCTTCTGAATGGGAATTAGTCCCCGGAGAAGTTCAAAAAAATGTTTGGGAACGCTGCCTGTGTGAAGGCCTCGCAGCCCGAACACGCAAAGCGCGGGGTCGCACGATACGGTTCACGATGAAGCGTCCGGGAACATATTCCAGTTCCTCGGTCACGTCCTCACCCAAGCGACGCAGTGCGCCACCGCATTGTGCGCAATCATCGTCGCCAGTCGTCAACTCGACTTCCATGCGCGGGATGTGATCCGGGATCGGGCGGCGCTTCGGTTTGTCTTTTGGCTCTTCGTCAGGAAGGCGCAGTTTTGCGGTCATCTTGGCAACCGCGAGCTCGCTCGTTTCCAAGGCCAGTTGAAGCTGTTCAATGCTCTCCGATGACGATCCGAACCGGTGATTGAACCGCCCCTTGTTTGCCGGAGAGCGTTTGTTTCGAATGTTAGGCTGCTTTTTCATTTGGGTTCAAGGTTGCATAGAACATCTCCTCTGCTTCATGCGGCGTGACATATCCGATGGCACTGTGCAGGCGCTTGGTGTTGTACCAATCGACCCATTTCAGCGTTTCCCATTCAAGCTGGCCCATTGATTTCCATGGGCCGAGCAACTTTGTAACCTCAGTTTTGAACAGGCCAATGATGCTTTCAGCGAGGGCATTATCGTAGGAATCTCCCACGGTTCCGACAGATGGATCGATCCCAGCGTCCGCCAATCGCTCAGTGTATTTAATGGACAAATATTGAGATCCGCGGTCGGAATGATGTATCAACCCGCCGCCTTTTTCAGGGCTGCGCTGACAGATCGCCTGGTTCAAGGCATCGAGCACAAAGGCTGTTGTCATCGATGTTGAGACCCGCCAGCCGACGATCCTTCGAGAGAAGACGTCGACAACAAATGCGACGTAAACCATGCCCTGCCATGTGGAAACATAAGTGAAGTCACTGACCCAGAGCTGGTTTGGGGATTGTGCTTTGAATTCGCGGTTCACTTTATCGTCCGGACACGGCTGAGAGGCATCGGGGTTCGTCGTGATGACTGGCTTGCCGCGAACAACGCCCTGTAATCCCATAACTTTCATCAAGCGTTCGACAGTGCATCGGGCGATGTCCTTGCTCTCACGGCGCAGTTGGTGCCAGACCTTTCTGGCGCCATAGCGGCCACGACTTTCATCGTGAACGCGCCGGATTTCCACGCTGTCCGTTACGTCTTGGCGCGCCCTGTTTGAGGCGAGCCGGGGATCTCGTCTGATCGCCGAATTTGCATAGTAGGACGATGGTGCGACCCGCAAAATCTTGCAGATCGACCCGACACCAAAGTCCGTGCGGTAATCTTCAATGAATGAAATCATTTCCTGAACGGGCGGTCGAGTTCCGCCTGAGCAAAATACGCAGAAGCCTTCTTCAGAATCTCATTTGCTTGGCGCAGTTCCCGAACCTCACGCTCAAGCTCTTTGATCCGGGCCTTCTCCTCACAGGTGGGACCGTTGCGGGCACCAGCATCGCGTTCAGACTGACGGCACCATCCCCGCAGGCTATCAGGAGCACAGCCCAGCTTGGGTGCAATTGCCTGATAAGCAGCATTGTCACTGCGATATTCCGAGCGTTGTTCATTGAAAAGCCGAACGCCGCGCGCGCGGAACTCAGCCGTATAAGACGGGATATGTTTGCGTTGTGTCATAAGGGTTATCCTTGGAGAGTTTTACTCTCCGGTAAACCCGGGGCGGTTCAGAATGGCTCAGAAAGACGTTGTTATCAAATCCGCAACTATGCGGTCGGATGCGTATGTCAAAAAGCACTTGACTGAGACGTCCCCGTTACCGAAGGCCTGAACCTACAGGTGCTGCTTAGGCAGGTGCTCCAATGGCCCAACATGGATCAGCCATTGCGCTTGAGAAGTTTAAGACAGCTTTCGACAGCTTGCAGCAGGGGCGTTCGCGACACGGGTTTCATAAGCCGGATATCCTCGGGGCGCAGGCCGTTGCCGTGAACTGTTGCCTCGGAGGCGTAGCCCGAAAGAAAGATGAACGGAATTTCCGGGCGGATCTGGCGGCACTCTTTGGCAAGACCGGGGCCCTGTAGGCGCCCCGGCATCACAATATCCGTCAGGACCAGATCAATACCGGGATCGGATTCGAAATGCTCAAAGGCCGTGTCACCATTCCCTGCAGTGGTCACATTGTAGCCGGCGCTTGCCAGTGTTTTCTTCAAGACATCCATAACCTCGGGCTGGTCCTCGGCGATCAGGATGTGTGCGCGTGCATTCAGCGCAGATTTCATTGCCTGTTGCGGGATCGGGGGCTGCTTTGATGCCCCTCCGGTCGGCGCTTGTGCGTTGAAAAATAGTTTAAAACTGGTGCCGCTGCCGGGTTCGGAATAGACGCGGATCATCCCGCCGGATTGTTTAACAAAGCCCTCGACCATCGACAAACCAAGCCCCGTGCCTTTGCCAACCTCTTTGGTCGAGAAAAACGGGTCATAGATCTGTCCGATTACATCGGGCGAAATTCCCGGGCCCGTATCGCTGACGG